>JAJBVG010000063.1:0-62264 GCA_020859945.1 Clostridiales bacterium
GCGGAGGGGGTGGCCGTCCCGTTCCACCGTCACCTGGCAGTCATAGGCGGCGGTGGAGGTGAACAGGTGCTTGTTGGTGATTTTTACCTTGTCCGCCGTCACCTGGGCGGTGATGTTCTGGTAGTTGAACTTGACCTCGGCCATTTTGGGGCTTTCGCTGCCGTCGGCGTAGCAGATGCCGTTGCCGGAAAACGCGCCGTCGTGGGGACGGTCGTCCAGGTCGCCGCCGTAGAAATAGGTGGTGCTGCCATAGCGGTCCTTGCCCCGGATGGCTTGGTCGATGTAGTCCCAGATGAAGCCCCCCTGATAGCGGGGCTCCGTGTCGGTCAGGTTCGTGTAGCGGTCCATGCCCCCGGTGGAGTTGCCCATGGAGTGAGAGTACTCGCAGCAGAGGAAGGGTTTGTCCTTGTGTTCCACCAAAAACGCCTGAATGTCTGCGGCGGAGGGGTACATCTGGCTCTCCATGTCGGAACTTTCAGCGCTGTAACGCCGGTCGTGGAAGATGCCCTCGTAGTGGACCAGCCGGGTGTCGTCCAAGGTGCGGAACCGCCGGGCCATGTCCCGGATGACCGGGCCGCCGTAGCTCTCGTTGCCCAGGGACCAGATGAGGACGGAGGGATGGTTCTTGGCGGTCTGGTAGGTGGATTCCACCCGGTCCAGCAGCAGCGGCTCCCACTCCATATGGTCGCCGGGAAGGGCGCTCTCCGGCAGATTGGTGCTGTTCTGCCAGGTACCGTGGCTCTCCATGTTGTTCTCCGCCATGACGTACAGGCCCAGTTGGTCGCACAAGTCGTAGAGCAGCTGGCTGTCCGGGTAGTGGCAGGTGCGCACGGCGTTGATGTTGTTGCGCTTCATGGTCAGCAGGTCCCGGCGGATGTGCTCGGCAGTGACCGCCCGGCCCACGTCGGCGGAGAAGTCGTGGCGGTTGGCCCCCTTAAAGACAATGCGCTGGCCGTTCAGGAGCATCAGGCCGTCTTTCAGCTCGAACCGGCGGAAGCCCACCTGCTGGGGGACGATCTCCTGCACCGTGCCCGCCCCGTCAAAGAGGGTCAGTTCCAGGTCGTAGAGGTTGGGCTTCTCAGCGCTCCACAGCAGGGGCCGGTTCACCTGAATGACGGTGGAAAAGTGGTCGCCGCTGCCCCGCAGGGTGGCCCAGTGCTGCCCGTTGGCGGTGACGCCCAACTGCCAGTTGCCCTGGCCCAGAATGGTGCCGGAGAGGACCAGCTTACCCCGGGTCAGGCCATCGTCCAGGGTGGGGACCAGCTTCAAATCCTGAATGTGGAGGCTGGGGACGGCGTACAGGTACACGTCCCGGTAAATGCCGGAGAAACGGAAAAAATCCTGGTCCTCCAGCCAGCTCCCGGCGCACCACTTGTAGACCCGGAGGGCCAGCTTGTTCTCGCCCTCCTGCAAAAACTCCGTCAACTCAAACTCGCAGGGGGAGAAGGAGTTGGCGCTGAACCCCACATAAGCCCCGTTGAGCCACAGGGCCACGCAGCTCTCCACCCCCTGGAAGGAGAGAAACACCCGCTTGCCCGCCAGTTCCTCCGGCAGGGAGAAATACTTCACATAGCAGGCCACCGGGTTGTACTCCTCCGGCAGCTGGCCGAGGGCCACATCCTGGAGGCCGTCCCAGGGGTACTGCTGGTTGACGTACTGGGGGACGCCGTGGCCCTCCATCTGGATGTGAGCGGGGACGGCGATGGTCTCCCAGCCCCGGCAGTCGAAGTCAGCGGCCTCGAAGCCCTGGGGGACTTGACCCTCGTTCCGGGCGCAGGCGAAGCGCCAGACGCCGTTCAGGGAGTGCTTGAGGGGATTCTCGCCCTCCTCCAGCGCCTCCCGGGAGAGATACCAGGCGTGGTCAGAGTGGGCGGGGAGCCGGTTCTCGGCAAAGTAGGCGGGGGAGCCGAGGGCGCGGTACGAAAAAGGCATAGCGATTCCTCCTAAAGGTAAGTTGGTGACATTTATGACACTATTGTAGCAGAGAAGAACAAGCCCCGCAAGCGGCAGAGCAGGAAGTTTCTTTCGGCGAAATGACGGAAAATCGGCCTGAAATTTTGACAAGAGCGACAGTTGACGGGAGAGCCGTTTTCAGGTAAAATGGAACAGGTAAGAGGGCAGGGTGTGGCCTGCCTGAAATCGATTTCGGTGATTTGGGGTGCTGCCCCTTCACATATTTTATTTTCATGGCGGTGGGCCACTCCACAAAAATGGTCGCCGTACATCCAAAAAGGAGGAATCTCATCCCGTTGGCTCACGGTGCGGCAGTGTGGAGACCTGTCGTAATGCGGATCGCTCTATACGGGCGGACGTGAGGCGGCCGTAGCGGAGGCTGGGTCGTTAGAGCCGGTATTATGTCTGAAGTCGTATTGAAAAACCTGAAGAAAGTCTATGACAACAAGGTGACTGCTGTTCACGATGTCAACCTGACCATCGCTGACAAGGAGTTCATCGTCCTGGTCGGTCCCTCCGGCTGCGGCAAGTCCACCACCCTGCGTATGGTCGCCGGTCTGGAAGATATCTCCGACGGCGAGCTGTACATCGACGGCAAGCTGTGCAACGACATCGCCCCCAAGGACCGCGATATCGCCATGGTTTTCCAGAACTACGCGCTGTATCCCCATATGTCCGTTTACGACAACATGGCCTTCGCCCTGAAGCTCAAGAAGACCCCCAAGGACGAGATCGACAAGAAGGTCCGCGAGGTCGCTGAGATCCTGGACATCACCCAGTACCTGGAGCGTAAGCCCAAGGCTCTGTCCGGTGGTCAGCGTCAGCGTGTCGCCATCGGCCGTGCAATGGTCCGTGACCCCAAGGTCTTCCTGATGGACGAGCCTCTGTCCAACCTGGACGCTAAGCTGCGTAACCAGATGCGGGCTGAGATCATCAAACTGCGTAAGCGTATCAACACCACCTTTATGTATGTTACCCATGACCAGACCGAGGCCATGACCCTGGGCGACCGGATCGTCATCATGAAGGACGGTTTCGTCAACCAGATCGGCGCTCCTCAGGATCTGTTCAACAAGCCGGTGAACCTGTTTGTGGCTGGCTTCATCGGTATGCCCGTTATGAACTTCTTCGACAACTGCAAGCTGGAGCTGAAGAACGGCGTTTACTATGCCAACATGAAGGGCGTTTCCTTCAAGCTGGATGACTTCCAGCAGAAGGCTCTGAAGCAGAACAACCAGCAGCCCTGCGACATCATCTGCGGCGTCCGTCCCTGCCATGTCACCATCGGCGAGGGCGACCTGAAGGCCAAGATCGAGGTCTCCGAGATGCTCGGCTCCGAGGTCAACCTCCACGCCGACTGCGAGGGCGACGAGGTCGTCATGGTCATCCCCACCGTCGATCTGGAGGTCGATGTGTCCATGGGCGCTACCGTCAACTTCACCACCCAGCCCAAGCTGATCCAGCTGTTCGACAAGGCCACCAGCAACAACCTGATCTGGTATGATCCTGAGTCCGCCGCTGCCAACGCTCCTGTCAGCAAGAGCTACGATTTCGAGTAATCTGCGCATAGACTTTCCCTAGCATAAATTTTTATCCCGCTCCGGTTCGCCGGAGCGGGATTTTTGCGCCCGATTTTCCGTGTAACGTCTTGCAAAACCTATCCCGTCTCTGCTATAATTTCCTCCGCCGCGCAGCTCCGGCGGAACTGCGCAAAACGGAGAGAAAAGGCGGAACGTGCTATGAAAACCATCAGAGCCAGCTACGACCACACCATCTACGCCTGCTATCTGGGCTACATCACCCAGGCCATCGTCAACAACTTTGCCCCGCTGCTGTTCCTGACCTTCCGCAGCAGCTACGGCATCCCCCTGGAGCAGATCACCCTGCTGGTGACGCTGAACTTCGGCGTGCAGCTGACGGTGGACTTTCTCTCCGCCCGGTTCGTGGACAAAATCGGCTACCGGGTGTGTGTGGTGGCGGCCCACGTCTGCGCCGCTCTGGGTCTGGTGTGCATGGGGACGCTGCCCCAGATGCTGAGCCGCCCCTTTGTGGGGCTGTGCCTGTCCGTAGTACTCTACGCCATCGGCGGCGGCCTCATCGAGGTGCTGGTCAGCCCCATCGTGGAAGCCTGCCCCACGGAACACAAGGAGGCGGCCATGAGCCTGCTCCACTCCTTCTACTGCTGGGGCCATGTGTTCGTGGTGCTGCTTTCCACCCTGTATTTCACCCTGTTCGGGGTGGAAAACTGGCGCTGGCTGGCGTATTTCTGGGCGGTCCTCCCGGCGGTGAACGCGGTGTACTTCTCTCAGGTGCCCATCCAGACGCTGGTGGAGGAGGGGGAGGGCCTCTCCATCGGGCAGCTCATGCGGAGCAGGCTGTTTTGGCTGCTGTTCCTGCTGATGGTCTGCTCCGGCGCGGCGGAACAGTCCATGAGCCAGTGGGCCTCCACCTTCGCGGAGGACGGCTTGCAGGTCTCCAAGACCATCGGGGACCTGGCAGGTCCCTGCCTGTTTGCCCTGCTGATGGGAAGCTCCCGCGCCATTTACGGCAAGCTGGGGGAGCGGCTGCGGCTGGAGCCGTTTATGACGGGCAGCGCCGTTCTCTGCGTGGTCAGCTACCTGCTGGCCTGTTTCAGCGCGAACCCGGCGCTGGGGCTGCTGGGCTGTGGCCTGTGCGGGTTCTCCGTGGGTATCCTGTGGCCCGGCACCTTCTCCATCGCCGCCAAGCGCTGTCCGGCGGGAGGCACCGCCCTGTTCGCGCTGCTGGCCCTGGGAGGCGACGTGGGCTGCGGCGGCGGCCCCACGCTGGTGGGGCTGATGACCGGCGTGCTGGGCGGCAGCTTGAAGCGGGGGCTGCTGTTCGGTATCCTTTTCCCGGTGCTGCTGCTGCTCTGCCTGTGGCTGGTGGGGCGGATGAGCGAGAGGAAGAACGCCTGATTTTATCTGGAAACAATGGAAATCCCAGGCACTCATGGGTGGATGCCTGGGATTTTTGGATGCTTATTCTGTAATTTTTTGGTTTTGTCATTTTTGTCAAGCTGATTCAGCAGCTTCTCATTGGAACCTGCGCCGGATGCGTTCTTTTCCTTTTACATCTCTAAAATATATTACATCCCTAAAATATAAAAGCCGTTGTATGCTTTTGCCTGATGGAGCCACGCCTTTAGCGTTTCACATTCCAGAGGCTTTTCTGCATCTATTTTTTTGATAAGAACATCAATGGAGGAAGGGGGATAATAATTGATTCCCCACAAATCCACCATTCCACGCTGCAAATTGTTATAGAACCCGCAGTCGAAAACGGAGCGGTATTCCCGGTCAAACAGACGTATATCTTCAACATACAAAGAGTCGTTTTGCCAGGGGTCGATGCCCTCCACCGCAACCAGAGTTTCCAGTGTTGACTGCGCTGGCAGCTTGCAGAATTGCAGTTCGAGGAAGGCGGAACCACCGCGGTTTTCCCGTTCCGTCTGAGAGTGAAATGTGTGAAATAACATAACCTTATCGTCTTAAATCCTGCTTTATCCTGCTTCCTCGTTGTTTCTCCCCTGTCTCACAGCGCGAAACAGGTTTTCGCCGCACTCATTCAGTCCGCCGACTACAATGAACCCTCTGGCGACGGTGTAAACCGACGCGGGTTCCGTTGTCAGTTCCATCAACAAAAAGACAACGGCCATCAGGAGGAAAAGAACGGCCCGTAATAAACTTCCGTTGGAGGGCGTTTTTCGCATCCCTTGCAGAAAGGGAACGTCCAGCAAAAATTTGAACACCAGCCAGAGATAGCCCCCGCAGAGCAGGTAGGTCACGCGGCTGCTCCACGGAAAGGCCGCTGGAACATACACCCCATAAACGACAAAGCAGACGCCGAGAACCAGCAAAACAGTTCCAATCAACAGCGAGACCTTTTTATTCACGTCGTTCCCCTTCCATTTGGCTTGACAAAAATGACAAAACCAATTATTTCCTTCTGCGCCTGGTCGAATTGACCGGGCAAAACCTACTGCTCGTCCAGCAGACGATTGGCAAAGCTGTCCAGCGCCTCGCAGGGTTCATATTCGCAGCGGTAGCCCACCCCGTCGATGATGAGAAACGGGTTGTACGCATTGACCTCCAGGGTGGTTCCGTCCGCCAGCGTCAGAGAGAACACGCAGCCCTGGCCCATGTATTCCGTATAGGAGTTGTCCTTCCGGTAAATCACTACGGCGTTGAGGTCGGCTGCCAGCTCCTCCACCGCCTCGATTTCCACCGTTTCGCCCGGCGGCGTCAACGTGACGGAGGCCGTCACGATGTCCTCCGCCGAAAGGTTTTTGAAGGGCCGTCGCCCCCATGTCCCCGACAGCGCCAGCACGGCGGCTCCCACCGCCACGGCGCAGACAAGGACCAGGAGGGCGATTCTTTTCTTTTTCATGGTGAGGCTCCTTTCCACTGTGAGGGGCGCGTCAGAATCAGTTGTAAAAGTCCCCGTCCCCGATGCGCCCGCTCTTTTCCTGGCAGACGGCCTGGTAGAAGGCGGCGTTGGTCAGCTGCTGGTAGGGGGTCACGTAGAAGATGCCCACCAGCCCCAGAGTGATGGTGCTGAGCAGGTCCCAGCCGAAGAAGGACAGGTCCAGCACGAAAGCCCGCCACTTGTTGCCGTACATCAGGTCGGCGCTGGCGGCAAAGACCTCCTTCCGGCTCATCTCCGGGCATTCGGCCAGCAGATAGGGGACCATCCGGTACTCGTAAGCCTTGACGATGCCGGGGAAAATAAACAGCAGCGACCACAGGACGATTTTCACGTCCCGCAGCAGCATGGTCGTGACGGTGGTCTTATAGTTGCTGTCGAAGGCGCAGAGCACCTCCCGCATTTGGGCGGGGAACCGCAAATTCACCAGGAAGAACCGGTGTGCGCCCACCGCCAGCGGGTTCAGCACGAAAATGTCCAGCACGAACACCACCGCCAGCGCAATGACCGCCGCCACACCAAAGAAGATGCCAAAGACGGAGAAATTGCTCGCAGTATCGCCAACGATGCCCGCATAGGGGTCGATGTCGTCCCCATAGTAGTCAAAATAAATTTCCATGTCGTCATTGTAGCCGTAATCGTAGTATTCGTTGACATAATTGTCGGTGGTTGTGGAGATGGCATTGGACGCGGTGCTGCCAGCAGTCGCGCCGGTGCTACCGCTGTTGAGGAGCAGGATGATCAGCCCCACCAGCACCAGCTTCCAGTAGTTTGTGTGCAGGGACGCTTTGGCCTGCATCTTTAAGGATTCTCTTGTCCGCTTCATTGTACGGGCCTCCTTTTTGACGGTTCCTCTCAATTTAACAAATGTAAACGGTGAGACACCATCTATCGTTTTAGTAATCATAGCACAATTCAGTGGGGAAGTAAATGAAAAACAGGTTAAAATTCGGTAACAGAACCTTTACAAATCGTTACAAAATCCGCCCGGACTGGGCAAATTTGTACTTGACAAACCCCGACTGTCTCCCTTATAATATCTTCCTGTAAGCGCACAAAGACTGCGAAGGGAAAAAAGACCCTGTGAGCCATTGCAGAGAGCCGCCGGTGGGTGCAAGGCGGCGTGGACGCAGGGGGATGCCTGTTCCCGGAGTTGACCGCCCGAACCGTTTGCGCAGTAGGGCTGTACGGCTGGACCCCGTTACCGGTCCGGGCCTTGTTAGAGGCTGCTGAGGGCCGTTGTGTGACCAACGGCTGAACCAGGGTGGTACCACGTTATGGTTTTGTAACGTCCCTGACCTTCTCAGAGGGTCGGAGGCGTTTTTTTTATGTCCTTCCCATCCCTCATATCTCAGTTTTGGAGGAGTTTTATCATGCACGGCTACGAAAAGTACATTCCCTTTGTCCCCCAGCCCATCGAGAACCGCACCTGGCCGGACAACACCATCACCAAGGCCCCCATCTGGTGCTCCGTGGACCTGCGGGACGGCAACCAGGCCCTCATCGACCCCATGAACATGGACGAAAAGCTGGAGATGTTCCACATGTTGGTGGATGAGATCGGCGTGAAAGAGGTGGAAATTGGGTTCCCCTCCGCCTCCGACACCGACTATGACATCTGCCGGGAGCTGATCGAAGGAGGCCACATTCCCGACGACGTGACCATCCAGGTGCTGGTGCAGGCCCGTCCCCACCTCATCAAAAAGACCTTCGAGGCCATTCAGGGGGCCAAACACGTCATTTTCCACTTCTACAACTCCACCTCCACCCTCCAGCGGCAGGTGGTGTTCCGCACCGACGTGGCGGGGGTGAAGCAGATCGCCATCGACGCCGCCGATTTGATTTACGAAATGGCCCAGCCCGTCATCGCCTCCGGCATGGATCTGCGGTATGAGTATTCCCCCGAATCCTTCATGGGCACCGAGATGGACGCGGCGGTGGAGATTTGCGCCGCCGTGCTGGACCACCTCCACGCCGACGAGGACCACAAGGTCATCCTGAACCTGCCCACCACCGTAGAGAATTGTATGCCCAACCAGTTCGCGGACGAGATGGAGTATTTCATCCGCAAGCTGCCCGGACGGGAGCGGGCCATCATCTCCCTGCACCCCCACAATGACCGGGGCTGCGGCGTGGCCACTACCGAGGCCGGTCTGCTGGCCGGAGCCGAGCGGGTGGAGGCCTGTCTCTTTGGCAACGGTGAGCGCACCGGCAACGTGGACATGATCACCGTGGCTATGAATATGTACGTCCAGGGGGTGGACCCGGAGCTGGACCTGAGCCACATGGAGCGCATCATCGAGATGTACGAGCGCTGCACCAAGATGAAGGTGCCGGAGCGCCAGCCCTACGCCGGGGACCTGGTGTTCACCGCCTTTTCCGGCAGTCACCAGGACGCCATCAACAAGGGCTTCAACTACATGGCGGAGACCGGCACCGACAAGTGGATGGTCCCCTACCTGCCCATCAACCCGGAGGACCTGGGCCGGTCTTATGAGCCGGTGCGCATCAACTCCCAGTCCGGCAAGGGCGGCGCGGCCTTCATTATGCACCACAAGTTTGGCTTCGACCTGCCCAAGGCCATGCACCCGGAGTTCGGTGCGGTGGTCCAGGCGGAATCTGACCGCCAGGGCGTGGAGCTGAAGCCGGAGACCATCTACCGCCTGTTCGAGCAGGAGTACCTGAAGGTGGACGGCCCCTATCGCCTCATCAGCAACAAGCTGGGCGCTACGGTGGAGAACGGCGTGGCTCACTCCCACTTCTACGGCAAGCTCCAGCACAAGGACACCGTCTTTGAGGTCATCGGCAACGGCAACGGCCCCATCGACGCCTTCTTCAACGCCATCCACGGGGAGCGGATGGACCGCTACCAGTTCATCGACTACAAGGAGCACGCCATCAGCCAAGGCTCCGACTCCATGGCCGTGGCCTATATCCAGCTGCGCAACCAGGAGGGCGACGACATCTTCGGCGTGGGCATGGACCACAACATCTCCATGGCCTCCATCAAGGGCATCCTCTGCGCCATCAACCGGGGCAAGGCCCTGGAGCATCGGAAGGAAGCGGAGGCAGCCGCTAAAGCGTCCGGCGATGAGGCGTAAGTGCCGCGCATAAAAAATATACACCGTTCCGGGCGTTCTTGCCTGGATTGACGGTTGCCAAATCCCACAGGCTGTGTTATAATTTTAACAATTAAAACAGCGAAACGAACTGCGCGGAAAAGGAGTGGTCGCCCATGAAATGCCCTTTTTGCGGATATAACGACAGCAAGGTGGTGGATTCCCGCCACGCCGACGAGGGCGACAGCATCCGCCGCCGCCGGGTGTGCCTGAGCTGCGGCAAGCGCTTCACCACCTACGAGACGGTGGAGCAGGTGCCGCTGATGGTCATCAAACGGGACGGCAGCCGCCAGGCGTTTGACCGGCAGAAAATGCTCCGGGGGATGATCCGGGCGTGTTACAAGCGGCCCGTCTCCACCGAGACGCTGGAACAGATCAGCATCGAGATCGAGCAGGAGCTGCGCAACACCCTGACCCTGGAGGTCTCCGCCGAGCAGGTGGGGGAGCTGGTTATGGCGAAGCTGAAAGAGGTGGACGACGTGTCCTATGTCCGCTTCGCCTCGGTGTACCGCCAGTTCCGGGACATCACCACCTTCCGGGACGAACTGGACAAGCTGCTCTCCCAGAAGTGAGATGGGAATCGCGATCCCTCATAAACGAAACAAACCCGCACACCGGTTTTTGAAGCCCGGTGTGCGGGTATTTTGCGTTCAATTTTCGCCCTGGGGCCTCCGGTGGAGCCGCGAGAGCGCCCAGTCCTGAATTTTGTCGCCGTAGAGCAGCCCCAGCACGAAGAGGCACACCCCCGCCGCCGCCACCAGCGGCAGCGCCCAGGTGGGGAGGGAGAACAGCGAGGCCCCCATCGCCGAGGCCACGAACAGTCCCCAGTGGCGGGTCAGCAGGACGATGAGGGCGAAACGCCGGTGGGGGATGTCCGTCAGCCCCGCCAGAATGCAAATCAGGTCGTCCGGGAAGAAGGGAAACAGGAACACCATCACCAGAAAGCTGTCCCGCTTGCGCCCGATCAGGTCCAGGTATTTGGAGGGCAGTTTTCGGCTGGCCACCCCCATGGCCCAGTCCCGCGCCAGCGTCCGGGCCAGGGAGAAGGTGATGAGACTGCCAAGATTCACTGCCAGAAAGGTGAGGAGGAACCCCCAACCCAGGCCGAAGCAGGCCCCGCCCGCCATGGCGGTCAGGTTGCTGGGGATGGGTGCGATGATGACGCTGGAGAGCTGCAACAGGAAAAACACCAGATGGGACCAGGGGGCGGAATCGGCCAGAAACTCCCGCAGGTTGTCCACACTTTTCAGGCTGTGGAGCGCGCCGGTTTTCCAGAGAAAGAGGGAAAGGGCCAGCAGGAGGACGATGGCGGCGGCAATGGCGAAAAACCATTGTTTGGAATGTTTCGTGTTCAAAAGGACCCTTCTTCCCCAGGTTTTGTGGATTTTGTGGACTTTATAGCTGTATGGTAGCATATCTGGGGGAAAAAGAACAGTCCTTTTTAAGAATTTTAACAAAAGATTTGAAATATTTATGAAATCTTCCTGTTTGGACGGCATAGCCCCGCGATTTTCCGCATAGGATTCACCAGCAAAGGAGGGGGTCAGGGATGGAACGGGAGCTTCCACTGTACGAAAACGGCGTTTTGCGGGGGCACATCCTCTGCAAGGACGAGGGCTGCTACATGACTTTTTCGGTGGACGCGCCTCTCTTGGGCGGCGGCGTGAAAAAGGTCTGGCTGTTCTCCGAGAGCGGCGGGCGGCTGCTGCTGGGGACGCTGGTCCCGGAGGGGCAGCGGCTCCGGCTCCGGCGGCGCATTTCCCACTCTGACCTCCGGTTCCGGGGCATGGCCGCGCCCACCTCCGGGCAAATCAATCCCCGGGAGGCCGCGCCAGGTTGGAGCGGCCTCTCTACGCTGCCGCTCCATGACCCGGAGCTGTCCGCCGCCCTCACCGGCTTGCAGGGCAGCTGGCGCAGAGACGGGGACAGCGTGGAGCTGCGCTTTCCCTGGCAGGTAGGGCAGGCGGTGCCGGTGGTCAGCCGCTTTTGTCTGGGTCAGCCGGGGGACGGCTGGTGGCGGCTGCGGCTGCCCATCAGCGAAACCGCCAACGGGTAAAACAGAACGCCTCCGCGCTGCTTGCAGATAACAGGCAGCGCAGAGGCGTGTTTTGTGTGTTTCAACCTTATGCTTCTTTGGAGAAAGGGCAAACCATAAGATAAGCACTATCCCCTCTTGCCTCCCCTGAAAGGGGAGGTGGCGCGGCGTAAGCCGCGGCGGAGGGGTTTCCAGCGCGGTTTCATTTTGCTATTGACAGACCATATATGGGTGTGGTATAGTAAAGATACACAAATGGTTGTTGTGTTTTCTTACCTCTAAGGGATTGATACAATTCTGTGCATGTTATCTGATACTTGTCATCGAGTGTTTTCTTACCTCTAAGGGATTGATACGACTGTCCGTCCAACGGCCGCATCATCAGCGGTTTCAAGTGTTTTCTTACCTCTAAGGGATTGATACTAGGAAATGTCGCAATGAACAACTCCCGACATGAAAACTGTGTTTTCTTACCTCTAAGGGATTGATACTCTTTTACTCCTAAATCGTGTACATGCAATATAGTGTTTTCTTACCTCTAAGGACTCTACCCACAACAACCAAAAACCGGGACAGACGAACCAACCACGTCTGTCCCGGTTTTTGCATTTTGATATTCCCTTGGACCGGCCTGACCGCCCGGACACAAAAACCCCCTCCGCCATGCGCTGGCACGGCAGAGGGGGTGTACGTTGTATGGGGCGCTATATCATTTTTTCCCTTCCGCGCCGCTCTCCTGCACCGTAGAGAGCAAAATGCGGTCGTTGTCAAATTCCTTGCCGGTGCCCACGCTGAACTTCTCCAGCAGGTCCTCCACGGTCATTTTGGCCCGCTCCGGGCCGGAGACGTCAAGGACGATGTGGCCGGAGTCCATCATCAGCGTCCGGTTGCCCAGCTCCAGGGCCTGGTGCATGTTGTGCGTGACCATCAGGCAGGTGATGTTCCGCTCCGCCACGATGCGCTTGGTCAGGTCCAGCACCTTTTCCGCGGTGCCGGGGTCCAGGGCGGCGGTGTGCTCGTCCAGCAGCAGCAGCTTGGGGGTGACGATGGTGGCCATCAGCAGGGTCAGCGCCTGGCGCTGCCCGCCGGAGAGAAGGCCCACCGGGTTTTTCATCCGGTCCTCCAGCCCCATGTTCAGCATGGCCAGGTGTTCCCGGAACATCTCCCGCTCTTTGGCGGAGACCCGGCTCAGAAAGGCGTGCCTGCCTTTGGAGGCCCGGAGGTAGGCCACCGTCAGGTTTTCCTCGATGGTCATGTTGGGGGCGGTGCCCTTCATGGGGTCCTGGAACAGGTGGCCCAGATACCGCGCCCGCTCGTATTCCGGCTTGTAGGTGATGTTCTCCCCGTCCAGGGCCACCAGGCCCTCATCGATGTAAAAGCCGCCGCAGATGGCGTTGAACAGGGTGGACTTGCCCGCGCCATTGGAGCCGATGATGGTGATGAAATCCCCGTCGGGGACGTCCAGCGACACCCGGTCCAAAGCGGTTTTCTGGTTGACGGTGCCGGGGTTGAAGGTCTTGGAGATGTTGGTCAGTTTCAGCATACTTTACCACCTCTTACCTTTCGGTCAGCCAGGGCGAACCACACCGCCGCCGCCAGGCACAGCACCGCCAGCAGCACCGCCAGCGCCCGGGAGACGGGCAGCAGCACCGCCCAGGCCACACAGCCGACGGTCAGTACAGCCAGGAACAGCGTCATTAATCGGTAAAAGCTCCTGCCGGAGAGGGCCATTTTCTTCTGCTGGAAGTCGATGAGCTTTTTGATCTGAGGGGAGGCGATGGCCACGGCCACGATGAGGGCGGAGACCAGCTTCAGTGCCGAGGCGGGCAGGTTGAACCGCAGGGCGATGGCGACGATGACCCGGTACAGGCAGCTGCCCAGCACCACGCCCACGGCCCGCAGGGGGATGGTCCCCCGGTTGCCCACCAGGGTCTCGCCGATGATGAGGGAGGCCAGGGCGATGGTCACCATGCCCGACCCCATGTTGATGTCGCAGGACTTCTGATATTCCCCCAGCAGACAGCCCCCCAGCCCGGTGATGGCCCCGGAGATACACAGGCCCACCGTGGTGGTGAAAGCCGGGTTGATGGAGGAGGATTTGACCATGTCAGCGTTGTCGCCGGTGGCCCGGATGGAGAGGCCCAGCCGGGTGTTCAGGAATTGCAGCAGCAGCACCAGCACGACAGCCGTAAACAGCAGCCCCACGATGAGCTTGTAGTAGTCCGCCAGGGGGGTGCCGGAGAGGGCGGATTTCATCATGGTGAAAACCGTCTCGGTGCTGTTCAGGCTCAGGGTGGACTTGCCCATGATGAGGATGTTGACGGTATAGAGGCCGGTGTTGACGATGATACCGGCCAGCAGGCTCTCGACCCCCAGCCGGGTCTGGAGGAACGCCGTCACGAAGCCGGAGAGCATACAGGCTCCCATGGCCGCGAACAGCGCCAGGATGGGGTGGCCCGCGATGGCCACCACGGAACCCACCGCGCAGCCCAGGGTAAAGCAGCCGTCGGTGGACAGGTCGCAGACGTTCAGCATGGAGTAGCTCAGGAACAGCGCCAGGGCCACCAGCGCGTAGATCACGCCCAGCTCCAGCGCGCTTTGGATGATGCTCCAGGTGATAAACATGGCAAAACCGCCTCTTTTCGCTCAAAAGTCAGAGAGTAGATTGGGGATAAGGGCGAAAGCTCTTATCCCCAAAAAAGTGCTGGAAATCAGAGAAAGGCAGAGCTTACTCGAACTCCTCCGCGGTCTGGATCTCCACGACCTCGGTGCAGAGAGGCGCGAAAGTTTCCTTGATGGTGTCCAGGTCGAAGCCGATGGCCTCGCAGGTCTCGGTGTTGATGGTGGCGATGCCGTTGTCGAAGGTCATGACGGGGGTGGTGGCGGGGTCAGCATCGTTCACCAACAGGTCTACCACCATGTCGGCGGTCATGACGCCCAGGTTGGAGTAGTCCACGCCGTAGCCGCAGAACGCGCCGTTCAGGGCGAAGGAGTCCGCGCCGGCGTAGTGGGGGATCTGGGCCTCCTGGAGCAGCTCATAGATGGTCAGCTCGGCGGTCATGACGGTGTTGTCGGAGGGAGTGAACACCGCGTCCACGCCGTCGGTGATGAGGCTCTGGGTGGCCAGCAGGATGTCGTCGGTGGTGGAGCCGGTCTTTTCCTCGTAGGCGATGCCGTTCTCATCGCACCAGGCTTTGGCGTCCTCGATGGGCTGGGTGGAGGAATCCTGAGCGGTGTCGTACAGCAGACCCACCAGCGCCAGGTCGGGGTCGGCGGCCAGCATCAGGTTCATGATGGCGGTGGTGTCCAGCGCGTCAGAGGTGCCGGTCACGTTGCCGCCCGGCTCATCCATAGACTCCACCAGGCCAGCGCCCACGGGGTCGGAGACGGCGGAGAACACCACGGGGATGTCGGTGTCCTCAGTGGTGGCCTGCATGACGGTGGCGACGGGGGTGGCCACGGCCACGATCACGTCCACCTGGCTGGCGACCATGTCCGCGCCGATCTGGTTCAGCACGGTGGCGTCGGCCTGAGCGTTGTCGTAGTTCACTTCAAAGGTGCAGCCCAGTTCTTCGCCCTTGGCGGCCAGCTCGGTCTGGATGTTCTCCACGATCTGGTTCAGGGAAGCGTCGTCCACCCAGTTGACGATGCCCACGGTGTAGGTCTCGCCGGAAGCGTCGGCGGCAGCGGCCTCGGCGGAGCTGTCGGCGGTCTCGTCAGCGGTGGCGGCGTCCTCGGTGGCGGCGGAGGACGTGGTATCCTCCGTGGTGGCGGCGGAGCTGGAGCTGCCTCCGCAGGCCGCCAGGCTCAGGGTCATTGCCAGGGCCAGCAGCAGGGCAAACATTTTTTTCATCAATAAGGACCTCCTCGATCTTTTTCAGGACGGTTACAGGAGCGATGCAGAAAGAAAAAGCACCCCTCATCCCCACCTCGGGACAAGAGCTGCTGCTTTCGCGGCGGCACCCAAACTGGCAGTCATTGCCGACGGGAAGTACGTTGCTCCCGCAACGATTTACCAACGTTTAGTATAACGGGGTTTTCTGCGTTTGTCAATGTTTCCGGCGGGGATTTGTGCGGAAATACCCGCCGGGGTTTCGTTTTAACGCCGCCGGGAGGGGCGCAGGAAAAAGCAACCGTTGTCCAAAGGTCGGCAGACGGCTGCTGATTCGCCTCAGCTGAGCAGGGTATACCCTGCGTCTGCGGTGACAGCGTCGTCCAGCCCGGCGGTGACGTAAATTTCGCTGTCGGTGGTGATGAACACGGCCTGAAACTCGTCGCTGTGGGCCTGCCAGTAGGCGGTCCCTTCCTCCAGCCCCATGATGAACAGGGCGGTGGAGAGGGCGTCGCCCAATGCGCCGTCGTCGGTGACGATGGTGACGGAGGTCAGGCCGCTGTCCGCCGGGTAACCGGTGGCTGGGTCGATGATGTGGTGGTAGGTTTCGCCGGTGGCCTCGTCGGTGAAGTACCGCTCGTAGGAGCCGGAGGTGATGACCGCCTGGTCCTCCACCTCGATGACCGCGACGATGGCCCCCTCGCTGCCCACCGGGTCCTGGATGCCCACCCGCCAGAGGGAGCCGTCAGGCTTGGTCCCCAGACACTGGATGTTGCCGCCCAGGGAGACCATGGCGGAGGTCACGCCCATCTCCTCGAACAGCTCCATGATGCGCTGGGAGGTGTAGCCCTTGGCGATGCCGCCCAGGTCGATGGACTGCCCTTCGCCCAGGGTGACAGTGGAAGCGGCGGCGTCATAGGTGACGCGGTCCGCGCCCACCAGGGCCAGGGCGGATCGCAGGGCAGACGCCTCCGGCACCTGATAGTCCTGGGTGGTGAAGCCCCACAGCTCCATCAGGGGGTAAACGGTGATGTCGAAAGCGCCGCCGGTGCTGTCGTAAATCTCCAAAGCCCGCTCGATGAGGGCGGCGGTGTCCTCCGAGAGGGCGGCGGTCCCGTCCCGGTTCAGCTGGGAGACCTCGCTGTCCTCGCTGCCCACGGACCACAGCGCCTCCAGCCGCTGAATTTCCTCCACGGCAGCGTTCAGGGCCTCGTCCCGGTAACTGCCGTAGGCGGTCAGGGTCATGAAGGTGTCCATGGCGTCCAGGTACTGCGTGCTGGACTCTGCCGCCTCCGGGTCAGGCTCCGCAGTCCCGGCGGTGCAGCCGGTCAGCAACAGCGCCGAGAGCAGGCAGCAGAGGAAACAAGATAGCTTTTTCATGGTCGTTCTCCCTCGGTTTGGCGGTCACGCATTGTAAAAAGGTCCTTTTTCGCAATATTTCCCCAATTTAACAAAAAATGAAGGAGGAAACGAGAAAAAGACGGCAAAATTTACAAAACCTATTGACCTGAGTGTTACACTCAACTTTATAATATGTTTATTAGTGATATTTATAGTGGTGATGTAGGGGATTCTGCGCGAACGGGAATACTCATCTGACAATAATAGAAATATTTCCCGTCCTCCGGTGCCTCAAACAGATGCCGGACCAAAATCGGCCCCTCAGCCTTCAGGCCCTGGGCCTCCATCGCGGCCAGCGCCGGAGGGAGCATCTTCTGAATCTCTTCCTCATCACTGTTGGCCTTGCCGCCGATGGTGGAGCGGGGAATTTTCAAGTAGTAGCAAAAGACGCGGCAGGCGGGAAACTGCTCCACCTGGCTGCCTCCCAGCTCCAGCAGCCGGGCCAGCTCCGCCGAAGCGGTGAAGCCAAAAATCACCTTCCCCTCCTGGATCAGCCTGCAATACTCTACCGCAGGGGTGGCTTCGGTCCAGTCGGTCATGGCGGCGGTGTCCTCCGGCGAGAGGGGCAGGAACTCGGTCATCCCGGAGAAGGGGAAAAAGACCAGGTCGGGCCGCTCCTCTATTTCCCAGCTGCCCACCAGCGTCCCTTCGATTGCCTTCTGCTGGCAGGCGTGGACAAATCGCAGCCCTTCCAGCGCCATGCTCCGCAGCAGCTGCTCCCGCTCCAGCGCGGCGATGCGCAGGGCGTTCTCGTCGGCGTATTCCTCCAGGGTGGCCTCGTTGAGGAGGTGGCCGATCTCCCGCAGGGAATAGCCCAGGTTTTGCAGCTTTTTGCTGATGAGGATGGCTGGGTATTGCGAGTGGTAGTAGTAACGGTACTGGTTGCCCTCCTCCCGCCGGGAGGTGAGGATGCCCTGCTTTTCATAGTGCTTCACCAGGTCCCGGGTGACGCCCAGCCGTTGGGAAAATTCGCCCATGCGATATGTTTTTTGCTTTGCCATAGGGGTTCGCTCCTGTTTTATTTGAATTGATTCTTCTGTCCTATAGTTTAGCGGAATGACAGCCGCTTTTCAATCATTTTTTTCGATTTTTACCGGAATCAGACGGTTTGCGCCGCTCATCCGGTCCAGCGGATAGCCCTGCGGAAGGAGAGACAACAAATGAAGATTGGATTTATGGAACTGGTGGTCATCTTTATCGTGGCCCTGGTGGTCATCGGGCCGGACAAACTCCCGGAGTTCGCCAAAAAGCTGGGCGCGGGCTTGCGGGCCTTCCGGGAGGCCACCAACGACCTGACCTCGGAGATCCGGGAGAACGTGGTGGAACCCCTGGAGGAGGCCCAGGCCCCCATCCGGGAGGCCATGGAGCCTCTGGAGGAGATGGACAGGGAGATCAAAGGCAGCGTCAAAGAGGTGAAAACCTCTCTGAATAGCATCGGAAAGCCGAAGAAAAAACCCGCCGCCGAAAAGACGCAGCAGGCCCCTGCCGCCGAAGCGCCGGAGACCCCGGCAGCGGAGACGGCGGTTTCGGAACCGGTGCAGACCCCGGAGACGGAGAGCGTCCCCCCGGCCCCAGCGCCCGACGCGGCAGAGGAAGCGGATGCAGCTCCCCCGGCGGCGGAGGACGCCACGCAAAACCAGAATAAAGGAGGAGAAACCACATGAAAATCGGTACAACTGAGCTGATCGTTGTTCTGCTGATCGTAGTGGTCCTGTTTGGCCCCACGCAGATCCCCAAGCTGACCAAAATGATGGGCAAGAGCATCAAGAACTTCCGGGACGGCATGAAGGACGAGGACAAGCCCGAGCAGACGGAGGAGAGCAAGCCCCAGGATGAACAGGCGTAAGAAAAAGACCCCGTCTGTGCCAGACAACGGGGAGATGAGCCTGAGCGGACACCTGAAAGAGCTGCGCAATCGCATCGTCATTTGCGTGGTCTTTCTGGTGGCTGCGGTGCTGGTGTGTCTGTTCTTCGCCCCCCAGTTGGTGGAGTTGTTCACCGACCTGGGCGAGGACTACGACTACAAGTTCGTCTACATCGCCCCCCAGGAGCTGCTGACGGTCCAACTGTCCATCGCCGCCATCGGCGGCCTGGTCATCAGCTCCCCCGTGATCTTCTACCACATCTACGCCTTTTGCGCCCCCGGCCTGAAAAAGCGGGAACGGCTGTTCTTCCTGCTGGCCGTGGGCTTTGGCGCGTTGTGTTTTTGCGTGGGCGTGCTGTTTGCCTACAAAATCAGCGTCCCCTTCATGCTCTACTTCTTTATGGACCTGAGCGTGGGGACCGACGTGTCCGCCTCCGTCAGCATCCAGAGCTATGTCAACTTCCTGCTGACAGTGTTCGTGGTGTTCGGCGCGGTGTTCGAGCTGCCGGTGGTGTCCGTTCTGCTGACCCGCATCGGGCTGCTCAAACCCCAGTGGCTGGCCAAGTCCCGGAAGGTGCTGTTCGTCCTCATCTTCGTGTTGGCCGCCATCATTACCCCGCCGGACATCCTGTCCCAAATCATGGTAGCGTTCCCCATGATGGCCCTGCTGGAGCTGAGCATCTTCCTGTGCAAAATCTGCACAAAGCTGTGGCATCTGGACGAGGACGAGGAGGAGGCCGACGAGGAAAGCGCCGAAGAAGCGTGACCCCCATTTATCTTATCTATCCTGCGGCCACAGGTCGGGCCGCTGGAATAAAACCCCTGCACAAAACCAGAGACTATATTTTTGGGAGGAAATTCTATGGCCAAAAAACAGCCCATTTCCCGCCGGGATTTCATCAAGGGCATGGCGGCAGGCGCAGCCAGCGTCGTGACCCTTGGCGTACTCCAGGCATGTGAGAGCGGTATGTCCAGTACTACCGCCTCGACCAGCAGCTCGACGGCTGCTTCCAGCAGCGGCACCACCGCCGCCAGCTCCATGAGCTACACCCCCGGCACCTACTCTGCTAGCGCCGCCGGTATTGCCAGCGATGTCACCGTCACCATGACCTTCGACGAGACCAGCATCACCGCGGTGGAGATCGACGTTTCCGGCGAGACCGCCGACATCGGCGGCGCGATTGGCGACGATATGGCCCAGGCCATTCTGGAGGCGCAGTCCTGCGATGTGGACGCTGTCTCCGGCGCCACCGTCACCAGCAACGCCATCAAGACCGCCGCCGCCGACTGTATTTCCCAGGCCAGCGGCACCACCGTCACCGTCAGCGAAGAAGAGGACAGCGGTTCCTCTGACTGGCTGGGCGAAGCCCCCGAAATCTCCGAGGACGAAATTACCGAGACCCTGGACACCGAGGTCCTGGTGGTGGGCTGCGGCACCGGCGGCTGGATCACCGCCATGACCGCCGCCGAAGAGGGCGCGAAGGTGCTGGTGGTGGAGAAGCGCGAGTCCCCCACCGGTCCCCGTGAGGACATCGGCTCCATCAACTCCAAGCTCCAGCAGGAATCCTTCGAGGAGTACCCGGAGTTCGAGATCGACAAGATGGAAGCCCTTCAGGACATCGTCCGCTATGGCGGGGGCTATGTCAACTCCGACCTGATCCGCTGTTGGGAGGACAACAGCGGCGAGATGGTGGACTGGCTGACCGAACTGCTGGAGGACACTGGCAACTGGTACATGAGTCTGGAAGGTGGCGTGGGCGACACCAGCGACCCCGGCCGCGACAAGGCTTACGCCACCGGCCACAGCCCCCACCTGACCGACGACGCGCCGGAGGACACCACTCTGAACTCTACCTTCCAGGCCCACTGTGACGACCTGGGCGTGGAGTGGAAACTGTCCACCGCCCTGGTCAAGCTGGAACAGGACGACAGCGGCAAGGTCACCGGCATCATCGCCCAGGATCAGACCGACGACCACTATGTCCGCATCAACGCCAGCAAGGGCGTCATCATGTGTACCGGCGGCTACGCCACCAACACCGAGATGATGAAGGCCCTCCAGCCCCAGACCCTGGACATGAAGGTCAACTACACCATCGGTTCCACCTGCGACGGCTCCGGCATCAAGGCCATGCTGTGGGCGGGCGCCAAGTTCAGCCCGGTCCACGCCTCCATGATGTTCAACCGCTGCTGCGTCAAGCCCGACGAGACCGCCGGGTATGAGACCACCGGCAAGTGGTTCTGGTTCGGTGAGCAGCCCTTCCTGAAGGTCAACCTGAACGGCGAGCGGTTCTGCAACGAGTCCGGCCCCTATGAGTTCATGCTCCACTCCATGTGGATGCAGCCCTATCA
The DNA here is from genome assembly GCA_020859945.1 of Clostridiales bacterium. Lineage (GTDB taxonomy): Bacteria > Bacillota > Clostridia > Oscillospirales > Oscillospiraceae > Onthomonas. The sequence goes on from JAJBVG010000063.1 coordinate 21,000, forward strand.
CACCTACTGTGACATCTTCGACGCCAACTGTGAGCAGTACGCCGAGCAGTTCGACGAAGTGGGCTGCTGCCGCCTGTTTGCGTTCCCCAACGGTGCGCTGTCCAACCGCACTTTTGAGGCTTGCTGGGAGTCCAACGAAACGCTGATTGAAGAGGGCTACATCCAGAAGGCCGACACCCTGGAAGAGCTGGCCGAGAAGCTGAACATCCCCACCGACACCTTCTTGGCTACCGTGGAGCATTATAATGAAATGTGCGCGGCGGGCGAGGATTCTGACTACGGCAAGGAAGCTCACCGCATGACCCCGGTGGACACCGCCCCCTTCTATGGCGTCCGCACCTGCGCCTGGCATCTGACCACCCTGAGCGGCTGCCAGATCAACACCGATATGCAGGTCATCCAGGAGGACAGCACCCCCATCGAGGGCCTGTACGCCACCGGCGACTGCTCCGGCGGTTTCTTCGGCGACACCTATCCCAACCTGTTCACTGGCCTGGCCTGTGGACGCACCATGACCTTTGGCCGCCGCGCGGCGAAGATCGTCGCGGCGCTGTAACGACCCCGTGTTTCGGCGGCGTGTCTTTGGATGCGCCGCAGGGCTGTAAAACTGTCCCGCTGTGTGGAGGCCCGTTCTCTCCGCACAACAGAAAGGAAGAAAAACATGGCAAATAAACCCATTTCCCGCAGAAACTTCCTCAAGGGCATGGCTGCGGGCGCTGTCAGCGTGGCGACGATAGGCGCGCTCGGCGGCAGCGAAATCGCCCTGGCCAGCGACGCGGACACCAGCGCCGCCAGTGCCGCCGGCTCCCTGACCTATACCCCTGGCACTTACTCCGCCAGCGCCGCCGGTATCGCCAGCGATGTCACCGTCACCATGACCTTCGACGAGACCAGCATCACCGATGTGCAGATCGACGTTTCCGGCGAGACCGCCGACATCGGCGGCGCGATTGGCGATGACATGGCTGCCGCCATCCTGGAGGCGCAGTCCTGCGATGTGGACGCCGTCTCCGGCGCAACCGTTACCAGCAACGCCATCAAGACCGCCGCCGCCGACTGTATTTCTCAGGCCAGCGGCACCACTGTCACCGTCAGCAAAGAAGAGGACAGCGGTTCCTCTGACTGGCTGGGCGAAGCCCCCGAAATCTCCGAGGACGAAATTACCGAGACCCTGGACACCGAGGTCCTGGTGGTGGGCTGCGGCACCGGCGGCTGGATCACCGCCATGACCGCCGCCGAAGAGGGCGCGAAGGTGCTGGTGGTGGAGAAGCGCGAGTCCCCCACCGGTCCCCGTGAGGACATCGGCTCCATCAACTCCAAGCTCCAGCAGGAATCCTTCGAGGAGTACCCGGAGTTCGAGATCGACAAGATGGAAGCCCTTCAGGACATCGTCCGCTATGGCGGGGGCTATGTCAACTCCGACCTGATCCGCTGTTGGGAGGACAACAGCGGCGAGATGGTGGACTGGCTGACCGAACTGCTGGAGGACACTGGCAACTGGTACATGAGTCTGGAAGGTGGCGTGGGCGACACCAGCGACCCCGGCCGCGACAAGGCTTACGCCACCGGCCACAGCCCCCACCTGACCGACGACGCGCCGGAGGACACCACTCTGAACTCTACCTTCCAGGCCCACTGTGACGACCTGGGCGTGGAGTGGAAACTGTCCACCGCCCTGGTCAAGCTGGAACAGGACGACAGCGGCAAGGTCACCGGCATCATCGCCCAGGATCAGACCGACGACCACTATGTCCGCATCAACGCCAGCAAGGGCGTCATCATGTGTACCGGCGGCTACGCCACCAACACCGAGATGATGAAGGCCCTCCAGCCCCAGACCCTGGACATGAAGGTCAACTACACCATCGGTTCCACCTGCGACGGCTCCGGCATCAAGGCCATGCTGTGGGCGGGCGCCAAGTTCAGCCCGGTCCACGCCTCCATGATGTTCAACCGCTGCTGCGTCAAGCCCGACGAGACCGCCGGGTATGAGACCACCGGCAAGTGGTTCTGGTTCGGTGAGCAGCCCTTCCTGAAGGTCAACCTGAACGGCGAGCGGTTCTGCAACGAGTCCGGCCCCTATGAGTTCATGCTCCACTCCATGTGGATGCAGCCCTATCACACCTACTGCGACATCTTCGATGCCAACTGTGAGCAGTACGCCGAGCAGTTCGACGAGGTGGGCTGCTGCCGCCTGTTCGCCTTCCCCAACGGCGCGCTGTCCAACCGCACCTTCGAGGCTTGCTGGGAGTCCAACGAGGAACTGATTGAGGCCGGTTACATCCAGAAGGCCGACACCCTGGAGGAGCTGGCCGAGAAGCTGAACATCCCCACCGACACCTTCGTGGCCACCGTGGAGCGCTACAACGAGCTGTGCGCAGCTGGTGAGGACACCGATTACGGCAAGGAGACCCACCGCATGACCCCTGTGGACACCGCTCCCTTCTACGGCGTCCGCACCTGCGCCTGGCACCTGACCACCCTGAGCGGCTGCCTCATCAACACCAACATGCAGGTCATCCAGGAGGACAGCACCCCCATCGAGGGCCTGTACGCCACCGGCGACTGCTCCGGCGGTTTCTTCGGCAATACCTACCCCAACCTGTTCACCGGCCTGGCCTGTGGACGCACCATGACCTTTGGCCGCCGTGCGGCTCAAATCGTGGCTGCTTTGTGATCTTCCCGTATTTCGGCGGTGCGCCCGGTTTGGACGCACCGCAGGAGATAAATTTGGGGGAACGTTTTCTGACCCTCACAGGAGCGTTTCCAATCGTTCGCAGTTGAGGGGTACGGAACGGTAAAGAGCATCTTCTGAACTGAATCCAGCCTTTCTGCTGCGGGCGAACGCAATTTCTCACGCTGTACGGGGAAACCCTGCCCTCTCCGCCAGCAGAAAGGAAGGAAAACCATGGCAAAACAACCGATTTCACGCAGAGACTTCATCAAAGGCATGGCTGCTGGCGCAGCCAGCGTAGCCACGCTGGGCATCCTCAACGCCTGTGAGTACTCTACCTCCAGCAGCGCCGCCGCCGCCAGTACCGGCGACACCAGCGCCGCCGCGGCCACTGCCGCCGCCAGCTCCGGCGGGTACACCCCCGGCACCTATTCCGCCACCGCCACCGGCATTGGCGAAGTCACCGTCACCATGACCTTCGACGAGACCAGCATCACCGATGTGCAGATCGACGTCTCCAACGAGACCGCCGACATCGGCGGGGCCATCGGCGAGGACATGGCCGCCGCCATTCTGGAGGCCCAGTCCGCCGACATCGATGGCGTTTCCAGCGCGACCCTGACCAGCAACGCCATCCGCACCGCCGCCGCTGACTGTATCGCCCAGGCCCAGGGCACCGCCACTGCCGCCGCCGAGGAAACTTCTGCCTCCTCCAGCGACGACGACTGGCTGGGCGAAGAACCCAACATCACCGACGACGACTGCTCCGAGACCCTGGAGTGCGAGGTGTTGGTCATTGGCTGCGGCGTCGCTGGCGTGGCCGCTGTCCGCGCCGCCGCCGAGGAGGGCGCGCAGGTCATCGCCATCGAGAAGGGCGACAGCCCTCAGTGCCGCAGCGGTGAATACGCCGTCATCAACGGCAAGGTGCAGGCCAACTGGGGCCGGGATACCTGGACCAAGGAGCAAATCAACTCCATTTGCGACTTCCATGTGCAGGAATCCTGCTACAAGGTCAAGCAGGCGATTGTCAACAAGTGGGCCAACAACATCGGCGACGTGTTCGACTGGTGGGTGGAGCCTAACACCGACCTGTACATCGCGCCGGAGACCCGCTCCGCCATTCCCGACGAGAACGCGGATAACTTCCTGATTCCCATCTTCTACCCGCTGCCCGAGGCTTACGACTGGACCCAGGAGCGGTTCCCCTGCTATCCCACCTCCGTGGAGTTCAAACCCGACCAGAGCGTCAACTTCAACGCCAACATGGACGCGGCTGTGGCCACCGGCAACGTGGACGCCCACTATGGCTGCTTCGCTGAGAAGCTCATCATGGAGGACGGCAAGTGTGTGGGCGCGTACATCCGCGACGCCAACGAGGGGACCTATTTCCGCGTCAACGCCAGCAAGGGCGTTATCCTCGCCACCGGCGACTACTCCCAGAACGAGGCCATGGTGCAGCACTTCTGCCCCGATGTCATCGAGAACGGTATCACCCGGATGTTCACCAACGTGGACGTGGAGGGCAACTTCACCAACATGGGCGACGGCATCAAACTGGGCATGTGGGCCGGAGCGCAGGTGCAGCAGTCCCACGCGCCGATGATCCATCACATGGGCGGCGGCGCGGACCTGGAGGGCGTCGGCGTTATGGGCATCGCTGGATTCCTGAATCTGGACCTGAACGGCAAGCGCTTCATGAACGAGGACCTGCCCGGCCAGCAGATCGAGAACCAAATCGAGCTGCAAAAGGACCGCAAGTCCTGGCAGATCTTCGATGCCAACTGGCCGGAGCAGCTGCCCTATATGCCCGCAGAGCACGGCGGCGCCTGCTACTACGAGGACTACGCCAGCGAGGACGAGGCCCCTGCCAACAACGCCACCTACCGGAACTACAAGAGCCCCTATCAGCTGGAGGCCGCTGTGGAAGATGGCCGCTGTGTCACCGCCAACACCCTGGAGGAGCTGGTGGCCCTGATGTATCCCGACGACGAGGACGCTCAGGAAACTGCGCTGGAGTCCATCGAGCGGTACAACGAGCTGGCGGAGGAAGGCTTCGACGAGGACTTCGGCAAGACCGCCAGCCGGATGTGGCCGCTGGAGAACCCGCCCTACTACGCCGACCAGTTTGAGACCGCCCTGCTGCTGGTCATCATCGGCGGACTGGAATCGGACGAGAACTGCCACACCTATGACGAAAACCGCAACATTATCCCCGGCCTGTATGTGGCCGGAAACATTCAGGGCAGCCGTTTTGCCGCTGAATATCCCATCACGCTGAAAGGCGTGTCCCACTCTATGGCTATGTACTATGGCTACGTAGCCGGAAAGGAAGTTGCCTCCCTGTAAGCTTCCATTTATGCTTTAGGAAAGTGAGGGAAAGCATTTATGCCAAAACTGACATTCCGGGGTGGCGTGCGCTTAAAGGGCTATAAAGAACTGAGCGCAAATGTGCCGATTGTGTTCCATCAGGCCAAGGGAGAACTGGTGTTCCCCCTGAACCAGCACGTTGGCAAGCCCGCCATTCCCATTGTAAAACGAGGCGAAGCTGTCCTGGCAGGGCAGATCATCGCCAAAGCGGACGGATTTGAATCCGCCAACATTATCACCTCCGGCTCCGGCAAGGTCAAGGCCATCGAATCCCGCATGACCTCCGCCGGGGTCATGGCCCCGTGTATCGTCATCGACAACGACGGACAGTACAACCTGGCCCCCGGCGTGGGGGAGCCCTGCGACTACACCAAACTGACCAACGAGGAGATCGTGGCCAAGGTCCAGGCCGCGGGCGTGGTGGGTCTGGGCGGCGCGGCCACCCCCACCCACATCAAGCTCTGCCCGGAGCAGCCGGAGGAGATCGACCACCTCATCGCCAACGGCGCGGAGTGCGAGCCGTACATCACCTGTGACGACCGCCTCATGCAGGAGCAGCCCGGCTGGATCGTCAGCGGACTGAAGGTCCTGATGCAGATGTTCCCCGCCGCCGACGCGGTCATCGCCATTCAGGACGACAAGCCCGCCGCCATCGCCGCCATGCAAAAGGCCATCGAGGGCGAGCGGAAGATGTCCGTCATGGTCCTCAAGACCAAGTACCCCCAGGGCAGCGAGCGCAACCTGGTCCACGCCGTCACCAGACGGAAAATGACCTCGGGCGACACCCCCGCTAACCTGGGCTGCATCGTCAACAACGTGACCACCCTGGCCGCTATCTATCACGCCGTCTGCCTGAACGAGCCGCTGATGGAGAAGGGCTTCACCGTCACCGGCGACGCGGTGGCGGAGCCTCACAACTTCCTGGTGAAAATCGGCACCTCCTGTAGCGAGATTCTGGAGGCCGCCGGCGGTCTGAAAGCCGAGCCGAAAAAGGTGCTCATCGGCGGCCCCATGACGGGCATGGCCATCACTGACCTGGACATCCCCATCGCCAAGAGCTACAACGCCCTGGTCTGCATGACCAACGACCCGGTGGAGGACTGCGAAATCAAAGAGACTGCCTGCATCCGCTGCGGACGGTGCGTCCGGGCCTGCCCGGTGGGGCTGGTGCCCCAGATGATGGCCCAGGCCGCCACCGCCAAGGAGTACGAGCGCTATGTGAAGCTCCACGGTCTGGACTGCATTGGCTGCGGCTGCTGTGCCTACATCTGCCCGGCCAAGCGCCCGCTGACCCAGATGTTCAAACAAACCAAGCCCATTGTGCTGGACCTCCAGCGCCAGGGCAAGCTGTGAGGAGGGATCAGGAATGGAAAAACTGCTTAACGTCTCCTCCTCTCCCCACCAGAGAGAACCTTACCTGTCCACCGGTCACGCCATGTACGACGTGGTTCTGGCCCTGATGCCTGTCACCCTCTTTGGTATCTGGCATTTCGGCTTCCACGCCTTCATGATTCTGGCGGTCAGTGTCCTGACCGCGGTGATGACGGAGTTTATCTTCGACTACATCACCCACCGGGAGAACACCGTCAAAGACGGCTCCGCCGTAGTCACCGGCCTGATGCTGGGCCTGTGCCTGTCCCCCACGGTGCCGCTGTACATCCCCTATCTGGGCAGCCTGTTCGCCATTTTGTTCGTCAAGTGCGTGTTCGGCGGCCTGGGCCAGAACTTTATGAACCCCGCGCTGGCGGGCCGCTGCTTCCTGCTGATTTCCTTCAGCACCGTGATGTCTGACTTCGGCATCGACGGCGTCTCCAGCGCCACCCCCCTGGCGGTGCTGGCCAACGGCGGCACGGTGAACATCACCGAGATGTTCCTGGGCTTCACTGACGGCACCATCGGCGTCAGCTGCGCGGCCATGCTGGTGGGCGCGGTCTACCTGCTCATCGTCGGCGGCATCACCTGGCACATCCCCGGCTCCTACCTGTTGAGCTTCGTGATTTTCATGGGTCTCTTCGGCGGGCAGGGCTTCGACCCCCTGTTCCTGCTGGCGGAGCTGTGCGGCGGCGGCCTGATGTTCGGCGCGCTGTTCATGGCTACCGACCCCGTCACCAGCCCCATCACCTCCCGCGGACAAATCTACTACGGCGTGGTGCTGGGCCTGCTGACCGCCATTTTCCGCACCTACGGCAGTTCCACCGAGAGCGTCAGCTACGCCATCATCCTGGGCAACCTGGTGGTCCCGCTCATCGACCGTATCTCCATTCCCAAGCCCTTCGGCGTGGGCGACAACGCCAAGAAGCCCAAGCCCAAGATCCCCAAGGCCGCTGTTGCCCTGACGGTCATCACCCTGCTGGCTGGCCTGGCCTTGGGCGGCGTCAACGCCATGACCGCCGACACCATCGAGCAGCAGGCCATCGCCGCCAACGCCGCCGCCTATGCGGAGGTCGTGCCTCTGGCAGAGGAGTTCGGCTACGACGACGCGATTTCCGCCAACGTGGAAGAGTTCGCAGAGGATGTCTATGGCCGCGGCACCTACGGCAATGTCTATATCAATGACGTGGTGGTCGGCACCGATGCCTCCGGCAACGTGGTGGGTTACGGCATCAACGTGACCACCGCCGACGGCTTCGACGGCAACATCACCATGACGGTGGGCATCGACACCGACGGCACCATCCTGGGCATCGCCTTTACCGAGCTGAATGAGACTGCGGGCATGGGTATGCGCGTGGATGAGGACAGCTTCAAGGAGCAGTTCGTGGGCGTCCAGGTGGAATCCTTCACCCTGAACAAGAGCGGCGGCTCCACGGCGGACGATGAGATCGACTCCGTCTCCGGCGCTTCCACCACCTCCGGCGCGGTGGTCAACGCGGTCAATGCCGCCATCGACTTCTACGCCAACTACATTCAGTGAGGAGGGGAATATTGATGAACAAATATACAGAGCGTATTTATAACGGCGTCGTCAAGGAAAACCCCACCTTTATCATGATGCTGGGCATGTGCCCCACCCTGGCGGTCACCACCTCGGCCATCAACGGCTTCGGCATGGGTGTTTCCACCATGGCCGTGCTGATCCTCTCCAACCTGATCATCTCCGCCCTGCGGAAGGTCATTCCAGACCAGGTCCGGCTGCCGGCGTACATCGTCATCGTGGCCTCGCTGGTGACGGTGATCCAGCTTCTGATCCAGGCGTACATTCCCTTCCTCTACGACGCGCTGGGCATTTACATCCCGCTGATCGTGGTGAACTGCATCATCCTGGGCCGGGCGGAGGCTTACGCCGCCAAGAACCCGCCCCTGCTGTCCGTGATGGACGGCCTGGGCATGGGCCTCGGCTTCACTCTGGCTCTGACCCTCATCGGCATCGTCCGCGAGCTGTTCGGCGCGGGGACCCTGTTCGGCGTGCAGGTCATGCCCGGCTTCTATGAGCCGGTGGCCATTCTGACCAAGGCGCCCGGCGCGTTCCTGGTGCTGGCCATCATCATCGCCATTATGAACGGCGCGCAAATCGACACCGCCGCCAACGACAAGGTGGAAAGCTGCGACGGCTGCTGCGCCACCTGTGGCAAGCCCTGCGCCACTCCCAAGCAGGAGACCGCTGAGACAAAGGAGGGTGAAACCGTATGACATCGCTGTTTATGATTGTGATCACTGCCGCCTTCGTTGATAACGTGGTGCTGAACCAGTTCCTGGGGCTTTGCTCCTTCCTGGGCGTTTCCAAGCAGATCGAGACGGCGGGCAGCCTGGGCGCTGCGGTCATCTTCGTCATCACCATCGCCTCTGGCGTGGCCAACCTGCTCTATGACTTCGTGCTGGACCCCCTGGGCCTGAGCTATTTGCAGACCATCGTGTTCATCCTGGTCATCGCTGCCCTGGTGCAGATGGTCGAGATGTTCCTGAAAAAGGCGGTCCCCGCCCTCCACAGCGCGCTGGGCATTTACCTGCCCCTCATCACCACCAATTGCGCGGTGCTGGGCGTGGCGCTGAACAACGTTACCGACGGCTACAACTTCATCCAGAGCGTTCTGGCCGGTTTTGGCACTGCCGTTGGCTACACTATCGCCATCGTCATCCTGGCCGGTATCCGGGAGCGGCTGGCGTACAACGAAAACATTCCCAAGGCGTTCCAGGGCGCACCCATCGTGCTGATCAGCGCCGCGCTGATGGCCATTGCGTTCACCGGCTTCAGCGGCTTGGCTTGAGAAAGGGAGGACTGAACGATGACAATGATTGTTTCCAGTATCCTGATTCTCGCAGTCATTGGCCTGCTGGTGGGCCTGATGCTGGTGTTCGTCAGCGAGACCTTCCACGTGGAGGTGGACGAGCGGGAGGCTGCTGTCCGGGAGTGTCTGCCCGGCAACAACTGCGGCGGCTGCGGCTATGCCGGCTGTGACGCGGTGGCGGCTGCCATCGTCAAGGGCGAGGCACCGGTCAACGCCTGTCCGGTGGGCGGCGCGCCTGTGGCGGATAAAATCTCCGAAATCATGGGCATCAGTGCCGACAGCACCGAGAAAATGGTCGCCTTTGTCAAGTGCGCGGGCACCTGCGACGTGATGAAGGTCAAGTGCAATTACTTCGGCATCGAGAGCTGCGAAGCGGCAGGTTCCCTGCCCGGCAAGGGCGTCCGCGCCTGTCAGCAGGGCTGTCTGGGCTATGGCAGCTGCGTGAAAGCCTGCCAGTTCGACGCCATCCATGTGGTCAACGGCGTGGCCGTGGTGGACCGCTCCAAGTGCGTGGCCTGCGGCAGCTGCGTGAAAGCCTGCCCCCAGAACCTCATCGAGCTGGTGCCGGACCGGAGCACCTACGCCGTCCGGTGCAGCAGCACCGAGAAGGGCAAGACGGTCAAGGCGCTGTGCGACGTGGGCTGCCTGGGTTGCGGCCTGTGCGTGCGCCAGTGTGAGCAGGGCGCTATCACCCTGAAGGACAACGTCGCTCACATCGACTACAACAAGTGCATTGGCTGCGGCAAGTGCGCGGAGAAGTGCCCGGCGAAGATCATCCGCCTGCGGTAAATCGGTAGCAGTAACAAAAAACACAAAAAGGGCTGTATCAGGACTTCGGTTTTGATGCAGCCCTTTGCTGTGCAGCGCTGTAGCTCTGCCGGATGTGCCCCGCTGTCCAGCGGCGGGTTTTCGTGAAAATATACAATACAATTTTTGTGAGATTTTTCGGCGGTTTCTATACAAATTGAGAGAAAATCTGTCTACGGACGGCGGCAGAGGCGTGTCCGCGCGGACAAGAGCGGTCAGGCAGCGTGGAACGGCGCGCACCTGGGAGCAACCCCCGATTTCACCTGGTCCAATGCTGCCCGGGAAGAGGTTTTGCCGCTATCAAGTGAGAAATAACGGCGTTTTTTCGCGGGAATGGCACTATTTTTCGACACAATATATGTTTCCTGCTCTATCGGGCGCGGAGCTGCCGCCGGATGCAGGTGCGGCGGTCTCTTCTTTCAGGCCGCGAAAGGGGCATTGGGAGATCCTTTCAACTGTCTCTTTATGGAAAGTGATACAAAAGTTATATGGAAAAATGTGAACAGACATTGAATTTGTTTTGTTCTATCCGCCGAATTTTGTATTTCAAGGAAAAAAGAGTTGTCTTTTCGACAAAAATGTTGTACAATTTATACAAGTGGAATAGGAAGAGACTTGTGGCTAAATGGTTTAGCCTTTTCCGAAGAAATGCGTGTGGGGATTTGCAGGATTCCTGCCGTCTCTTTGCGTTTTCATCGGAAAGGCGGCCCGGCAGCACCAGGTCGGTTCATTTCATCGCCTGGGCCTGCCCGGTGCAGGGCAGGCAGCACGTTCTACTAACCCATTCAAGGAGGAAAAACACATGAAGAAAAAACTGATCGCTCTGCTCCTGGCGCTGGCCATGGTGCTGAGCCTTGCCGCCTGCGGCGGGTCCAGCTCCAGCTCTACGACCACAACGGACAGTGACTCATCCACGACCGCGTCCGATGACAGCGAAACCACGACTACTCAAACCGATATCAAGATCGGCGTCTCCATCTGGAGCTCCACCGACGTGCTCGGCTCCCTGAGCGCCGACATCATCCAGACCGCCGCCGACGCCCTGGGCGTGGAAGTGGTCTTTGTGGACCAGGGTCACGTTTCTGAGCAGGTCACCGCCTCCGTCGAAACCCTCTGCGCCGCCGGCTGTGACGCCATCATCATCTGCAACTCCGCCGACTCCGAGATGACCTCCGCCATCAACACCTGCAACGAGTACGGCACCTATCTGGTGCAGTTCTACCGCATCATCAGCGAAGAGAACAGCCCCGAGGTCTATGAGACCGCTGTCAACTCCCAGTATTATGTTGGCGCTGTCCATGAGGACGAGTACGGCAACGGCTACACCCTGATGAACCTGCTGCTGGAGAACGGCGACCGGAACATCTGCTTGGAAGGCTGGACCGTGGGCGACGCGACCTTCCAGCAGCGCTGGGCTGGCTATCAGGCCGCTCTGGAGGATTGGAACGAGGCCAACCCCGACGACCAGGCGACCATGACCGAGCCTGTCTATGCCAACACCTCCTCTGAGGAAGGCGCTCAGGTCACCACCAGCTTCATCAACACCTATCCTGATATGGACGCTCTGATCGTGGCCGGCGGCGGCGGCGATCCCCTGGTCGGCTCCATCGGCGCCATTGAGAACCTGGGTCTGACCGGCACCATCGACGTGGTCTCCACCGACTTCCTGGAGGACTTGGGCGACCAGTTGGAGAGCGGCGGCATGTTCGCTGAGTCCGGCGGCCACTTCTGCGACCCGCTGTATGCCTTCCTGATGGCTTATCAGGCTTGCACCGGCGACCTGACCGTCAGTGCTGGCGAGTTCGGCTATGAGATCGAGTTCCCCTATGTGTACGTCTCCTCCGCTGAGGACTATGCTAACTACGAGACCTACTTCGTCAATGACTCTCCTTACACCACCGATGAGATCCTGGAGCTGGCCACCTATGATTTCGACGCTCTGAAGGAAGCTGCCACCAGCCTGTCCATCGAGGACGTTATGGAGCGCCACGCCAGCTGAGTTTCGTAAACACACCAACCGCACGAGAAATCGAGTAATCTTTTACCGCTCGTATATGCAGGGGGAAAGGGACATCTCGCATGTCCCTTTCTCCATACCAGCCCCAGCCGGGCAGAGACATATACGCAGAAAGGAGAACTATGAAAGAAAAATTTGACAGATTTAAGACATCACAGTGGTACGGCCTGGTTTTGCTGGCTCTGCTGCTGCTGGTGTTCTGGGGGTTCTTCAAGATTCTGCGGCCCGCCACCTTCGGCACGCCCCAGAAGCTGATCCTCTACGCACAGACCGCCATCATTTACGCGGTGGGCGGCTGCGGCCTTTACTTCATCGTCTCGATGGGTCTGTTTGACTTCTCCATCGGCGCGAACATCGTGCTGTCCGCCGTCATCGCGGTGTCGGCCAGCCAGTACCTCGGCTACGCGGGCCTGATTTTGGCCCCCATTATCAGCGGCACCCTGATGGGCGTTGTCAACGGCATCGTCTATGTCAAGCTGCGCATCCCGTCCATGATCGTCACCACCGGTCTGGCGCTCATCTATGAGAGCCTGAGCGTGTTCGCCGCTGGTGGCTCGGAGAAGATTTTGGACAGCTCCTTGCGGGCCTTCGGCTCCTACCCCTATAACCTGATCGTCGCCGTCATTGCCTACCTGCTGTGCGCGGGTCTGCTGAAATACACCAAGGTCGGCACCTACAGCAACGCCATCGGCAGCAACGAGTTCGTGGCCAAGAACATGGGCGTGGACGTGAACAAGTACAAGGTCATCTCCTTTACCCTGTGCGGTATGTTCGCGGGCATCATGGCCCTGCTGACCATCAGCTACGGCACCTCCATGACCTCCGCCTCCAACATGAGCTCCATGAGCCGGAACTTCACCCCCCTGATGGGCGCTTTCTTCGGCGTGGCCTTCAAGAAGTACGGCCATCCCGTGGTCGCCGTGGTGGTGGGCCAGATGGTGGTCTCCCTGCTGTTCAACGGCTTCGTGGTGCTGGGCGCACCGACCACGGTGCAGAACATCGTTACCGGCCTGACCCTCCTGGTCATCGTCACCATGACGACCAAGGCGGTCAAGGGCGCGGTCGTCAAGTAAAGGGGTGAGAAGAATGGGAGAACTGTTATTAAAAGCCGAAAATATCGACAAGTCCTTCGGTCTCACCCACGCGGTCAAAAACGTGTCGCTGGAGTTCAACAAGGGAGAAATCCACGCGCTGATCGGTGAAAACGGCTCCGGCAAGTCCACCTTCACCAATATGCTCTGCGGCATCTACACCATGGACGGCGGTACCTTCACCCTGGACGGGGAGGAGGTCCACCCCAAGAACCAGGTGGACGCCAACCACCACGGTATCGCTATCATCGTGCAGGAGCTGGGAACCCTGTCCGGCCTGACGGTGGCGGAGAACATCTTCCTGGGCAACGAGGACCAGTTCATCAAGTTCGGCATCAAAAACACCGCCGCCATGAACAAAAAGGCCCAGGAACTGCTGAATGAGTATGGGTTCAGCCGCATTTCGGCCACAGCCGTCATCGACAACTACAACTTCGAGGACCGCAAGCTCATCGAGATCGTCAAGGCCACCTACTTCCACCCGAAGATCGTGGTCGTGGACGAGACCACCACCGCCCTGAACCAGAGCGGCCGTGACGAGCTGTTCAAGCACATGCTCCGCATCCGGGACGAGGGCAACTGCGTCATCTTCATTTCCCACGACCTGGGCGAGGTGCTGCATTATTCCGACCGCATCTCCATCCTCCGCGACGGCGACTACATCGCCACCGTCAACGCCGACGACGTGGACGAGGACGAACTGAAGCGCCTGATGGTGGGCCGTGAGCTGGGCGACCGCTACTATCGTACCGATTACGGCGAGAAGATCTCCGATGAAGTGGTGCTCTCCCTGAAGGACGTTTCCGTTCCCGGCGAACTGGACCACGTCAACCTGGAACTGCACAAGGGCGAGATCCTGGGCATCGGCGGCCTGAGCGACTGCGGTATGCACGAGCTGGGCAAGGCGGCCTTCGGCGCGTCCTATGACCGCACCGGCACCGTTACCCTGGGCGACGGCACCCCCATCAATGACATCAACACCGCCATCAACCACAGCATGGCCTACGCCTCCAAGGACCGCGACAACGAGTCCCTGGTCATCAACGACACCATCCAGGACAACATCACCCTCCCCTCCATGCGGGACATGGGGTTCCTGCTCTCCGGCAAGAAGATGAAGGAGTTCGCCAACAAGTACGCCAAGATGATGAGCGTCAAGATGGTCAACGTGGACCAGTTCGTCTCCAATCTGTCCGGTGGTAACAAGCAGAAGGTGGTACTGGCCCGGTGGATCGGCAAGGGGTCAGACATCCTGATTCTGGACAGCCCCACCCGCGGCATCGACGTGATGGTGAAGGCGGACATCTACGACCTGATGGACCGCATGAGAAAAGAAGGGAAGGCAGTGCTGATGATCTCCGAAGAGATCATGGAGCTGCTGGGCATGAGCGACCGCATCGTGATCATGCGCGACGGAAAGGTCAGCGGCGAATTTACCAGAAGCCCGGACCTGTCTGAAGAGTCCCTGATCGACAAGATGGTTTAAGGAGGCGGGGACATGAAAAACAAAATCAATCGTTCAACGATCCGGGAGATTCTTCCCGTAGCCGGGCTGATCTTCGTCATCGTCCTGTTTGCCATCCTGACAAAGGGGCAAATCGTCAACCCCACCAACCTGAAACTGTTGCTGAGCCAAACCTATATGCTGGCCATCGCCTGCATGGGCGTGTTCTTCGTCATGAGTATGGGCTGCCTGGACTTCTCCCAAGGCTCCCTGATGGGCGTGACCTGTATCGTGGTCTGCTACCTGTCCAACATCAACCTGTTTCTGGCCATCATCGGCGGCATCGTCGCCGGCGGTCTGCTAGGCGCGGTCAACGGCTACTTCCATGTGGTCCGTAAAATCCCGTCCTTCATCGTTACCAACTGTATGATGTACGCCCTGCGCGGCGTGGTGGCCTACCTGACCACCAAGTCCCCGGTGTACGCCGTCAGCACCATCTCCAACCTGAACACCATGCCCTTCATGTTGACCATCACTCTGGTGGTGTTGGCCATCGGATTCTTCTTCTACAAGTTCACCAGCCTGGGCTCCAACCTGAAAGCCATCGGTGCTGGCGAGAAGGCGGCCCGTTTCGCGGGCATCAAGGTCGAAAAGACCAAGTTCCTGGTCTATGTGGCGGCGGGTGCCATCACCGGTTTCGCGGCGTTCATCAACGCCATCAAGGTCGGCTCCGTCACCTCCACCGGCGGCAACCAGCTGGAGACCCAGATCCTCATCGCGTTGGTGCTGGGCGGTATGCCCATCTCCGGTGGCGCAAAGTCCCGGTTCACCAACATCATCGTGGGCGTGCTGCTCTACAAGTTCCTGACCACCGGCCTGGTCATGCTGGGCTTCACCACCGCTATGCAGCAGCTGATTCAGGGCATTGTGTTCCTGATTGTGGTGTTCCTGTTCAGCGACCGTGAGTCCATCCAGGTCATCAAGTAAGCGCAAGTTATCCCTTTTTCGAGCTATACATCCTGGCAAACCCACCCGCTTTTGCGGGTGGGTTTTGTCGTTGCCTGATGAGGGCAAATTCTCAGCCGAAAGTGAATACAAATAGGATAAACTGCCTTGAATTACACGAATGGTATCATGTACAGCAGCGCCTATCCTTTACAGTGGGAACGGACACAACAGAAAACCCCCGGTGGGCAAGCCCACCGGGGGAAAGGGTTATTGCTTTACTGCCACAGGGCGCTGTCTCTTACTTGTACAGCTCCTGGAGGCGGGTCAGATGCTCGTAACGGGCCATAGCGGTGTCCTCGGACTTCTGGAACAGCTTCTCGGCGCGATCCGGGAAGGAGCGGGTCAGAGCGGAGAACCGGGCCTCGCCCATCATGAAGTCCTTGTAGCCGGGCTTGGGCTCCTTGGAGTCCAGGATGAAGGGGTTCTTGCCCTCGGCCTTCAGCATGGGGTTGAAGCGGAACAGGTTCCAATAACCACAGGTGACAGCCTTCTTCATCTCGTTCTGGCAGTTGGTCATGCCGCCCTTGATGGAGTGCAACTCGCAGGGGCTGTAGCCGATGATGAGGGAGGGACCATGATAGGCTTCGGCCTCGACCATGGCCTTGATGCACTGAGCGGGGTTGGCGCCCATAGCGACCTGAGCCACATAGACGTAGCCATACTGCATCTGGATCTCGGAGAGACTCTTCTTGGCCACTTCCTTACCGGCGGCAGCGAACTGAGCCACAGCGCCGATGTTGGTGGACTTGGAAGCCTGTCCGCCGGTGTTGGAGTAAATCTCGGTATCGAACACGAAGATGTTGACATCCTCGCCGGAGGCCAGCACGTGGTCAACACCGCCGTAACCGATGTCGTAGGCCCAGCCGTCGCCGCCGAAGATCCAGCAGGACTTCTTGTTCAGGTAATCCTTCTGCGCCAGGATGTCGTCAGCACCGGCGGCTTCCAGAGCGGCGATCAGCGCCTTGGTAGCGGGCTGGTTGGCGGCGGAGTCATCGTAGGTCTCGATCCACTTGTCAGCGGCGGCCTTCACGTCGGCATTCTGCTCAGCCAGGACTTCCACCTTGCGGCGCAGGGAGTCGCGGACGGCCTTCTGGCCCTGATACATACCGAAGCCGTGTTCGGCGTTGTCCTCGAACAGGGAGTTGGCCCAAGCGGGTCCCTTGCCTTCCTTGTTGACGGTGTAGGGGGAGGTAGCAGCAGTGCCGCCCCAGATGGAGGAGCAGCCGGTGGCGTTGGAGATGAACATCCGGTCGCCAAACAGCTGGGTGATGATGCGGGCATAGGTGGACTCGGCGCAGCCGGCGCAGGAGCCGGAGAACTCAAGCAGCGGGGTCTTGAACTGGGAACCCTTGACAGTGTTGTCCACCAGCTCGTCCTTGACGGAGACGTTGGCCACGCAGTAGTCGAACACGGGCTGCTGATCCAGCTGAGTGCCCTGCGGGACCATCTTCAGGCTCTTGGTGGGGCAGACGCCAACGCAGACGCCGCAGCCCATGCAGTCCAGCGGGGAGACGGACAGAGCGAACTTGTACTTGCCCTTGCCAGCGCCGACCTTGAAGTCGGTCATCTTGGTCTGGGCAGGAGCGGCGGCCTGCTCATCGGCATCCAGCGCATAGGCGCGCAGGGTGGCATGGGGGCAGACGAACGCGCACTGGTTACAGGCGACGCACTTGTCGGGGGTCCACTCGACCACGTTGACCGCCACGCCGCGCTTCTCGTAAGCGGACGCACCGGAGGGGAAGGTACCGTCGGCCATCGGCTCGAAAGCGGAGACAGGCAGGCTGTAGCCGTTCATCTGGTTGATGGGCTCCATGACAGTCTTAACCAGATTGACGGTGTCGGCGCGGCCGGTCAGCTCGGCGGGCTCGGCGTCGGGAGCGGGGTTGGCCCAGGACTCGGGGATCTCGCACTTGACAAAGGCGGTAGCGCCGGCGTCGATGGCGTCCCAGTTCTTCTGGACAACGTCGCGGCCCTTCTTCAGGTAGGAGTGCTCAGCAGCGTCCTTCATGTACTTGATGGCGTCCTCGGCGGGCAGCACGTTGGCCAGGGCGAAGAAGGCGGACTGCAGCACGGTGTTGGTGCGCTTGCCCATGCCGACCTTTTCGGCCAGGTCGATGGCGTTGATCATGTACAGGTTGATCTTGTTGTCATACATGTACTTCTTGGCGTCGGCAGACAGCTGCTGCTCCAGCTCCTCGAAGCTCCACTGGCAGTTGACCAGGAAGGTGCCGCCGGGCTTGATGTCGTTGACGATGGGGAAGTGCTTGGTGATGTAGGAGGGGTTGTGGCAGGCCACGAAGTCAGCCTTGTTGATGTAGTAGGGGCTGCGGATGGGCTTGTCGCCGAAGCGCAGGTGGGAGACGGTGACGCCGCCGGTCTTCTTGGAGTCATACTGGAAGTAAGCCTGGACGTACTTGTCGGTGTGGTCGCCGATGATCTTGATGGAGTTCTTGTTGGCGCCCACGGTGCCGTCGCCGCCGAGACCCCAGAACTTGACCTCAACGGTGCCTTCCGCGGCGGTGTTGGGGGCGGGGACTTCAGGCAGGGAGAGATAGGTCACGTCGTCGGTGATGCCGATGGTGAAGTGCTCCTTGGGCTCGTCCTTCTCCAGCTCGGTGTAGACCGCGAAGATGGAGGAAGGAGGTGTATCCTTGGAGCCCAGGCCGTAACGACCGCCGATGACGGTGATGTCGCTCTTGCCGGCCTTGGCCAGAGCAGTGACCACGTCCAGGTACAGAGGCTCGCCCAGAGCGCCGGGCTCCTTGGTGCGGTCCAGGACAGCAATCTTCTTGCAGGTGGCGGGGATGGCGGCCAGCAGCTTGTCGGCAGCGAAGGGACGATAGAGGTGGACGTTGATCATGCCGACCTTCTCGCCGCGGGCGACCTTGTAGTCCACGACCTCGCTCATCACGTCGTTGACGGAGCCGATGGCGATGATGATGTTCTCGGCATCAGGAGCGCCATAGTAGTTGAAGGGCTTGTAGTCGGTGCCCAGCTTCTCGTTGATCATGTCCATGTACTTCTCAACGATGTCGGGAACGGCGTCATAGTACTTGTTGCAAGCCTCACGATGCTGGAAGAAGGTGTCGTCGTTCTCGTGGGAGCCGCGGACGACGCCGTGGTTGGGGTTCAGCGCGTGGTCGCGGAACGCCTGGACAGCGTCCATATCGACCATGTCAGCCAGGTCCTTGTAGTCCCAAACGGAGAGCTTCTGGATCTCGTGGGAGGTGCGGAAACCGTCGAAGAAGTTCAGGAAGGGAACGCGGCCCTCGATGGCGGCCAGGTGAGCCACAGGCGCCAGGTCCATGACCTCCTGGGGGTTGGCCTCGGCCAGCATAGCGAAACCGGTCTGACGGCAGGCCATGACGTCCTCGTGGTCGCCGAAGATGTTCAGGGCGTGGGTGGTCAGAGCACGGGCAGCCACATGCAGCACGCCGGGCAGCAACTCGCCGGCGATCTTGTACATGTTGGGGATCATCAGCAGCAGGCCCTGGGAGGCGGTGTAGGTGGTGGTCAGAGCGCCGGCGGCCAGAGAGCCGTGAACGGTGCCAGACGCACCGGCCTCAGACTGCATCTCGATGACCTTGACGGGGTTGCCGAAGATGTTCTTCTGGCCGTTGGCGGCCCACTGATCGACGTAGTCGGCCATGGGGCTGGACGGGGTGATGGGGTAAATGCCGGCAACCTCGGTGAACGCATAGGAGACCCATGCGGCGGCGTTGTTGGCATCCATGGATTTCTGTTTTCTAACTACCATGATGTTTGTTTCCTCCTTGTACGAATTAGAATTCCTCAGCATTAGAGCAACCTTTTCTAACATCTCTTATCATAACAGTTCTTGTGGCATTTGTAAATAAAAATTTGTGAAAAATCTCGTTTGTCATATGAAATTACCAAAGCAGGCAGGAGTTGACACCACATTTGGTCAGGATTCTGCCCTTTTTCTATAAGTTGTTTCTTGCTAACCAATCATTTTCTTCGCCGTCGGGATTGCTTTTTGCCGGATAAAACGGTATGATAAGGAAGGATAAGAGACGATTTTGCGTGAGGGGGTTGTCCGATGTTTACCGCTGTGCGTTCGCTGGGATTGTTTGGCGTGACCGGCTACGAGGTCCGGGTGGAGTGCGACATCTCCTCCGGTCTGCCCCGGTTCGACCTGGTGGGTCTGCCGGACAACGCCGTAAAGGAGGCCCGGGAGCGGGTCCGCTCCGCCATCCAGAACAGTGGGTTCCTCTTTGGCGCTCACCGCATCACGGTGAACCTGGCTCCCGCAGACCGCCGGAAGGAGGGCAGTCTCTACGACCTGCCCATCCTGGTGGGCGTGCTGGCCGCCAGCGGCCAACTCCCTGCCCCGACGGAGGAAATGGCCTTTTTGGGGGAAGTCTCCCTCTCCGGGGACATCCGCCCGGTGCGGGGGGTGCTGCCCATGACCATCGCCGCCCGGGAGATGGGGGTTCACAGCTTGTTCGTCCCCGCGGACAACGCGCCGGAGGCCACCCTCGCCGGTGGGCTGAACGTCTACCCGGTGGAGAACCTGCGCCAGCTGGCGGACCACCTCTTCCAACGAAAGTTAATTGCCCCGGCCAGCCCCTGGGAGCCGGAGGCGGAGGATGTGCCTCTGCCGGACTTCGCGGACGTGAAGGGCCAGGAACCGGTGAAGCGGGCGCTGGAGATCGCCGCCGCCGGAGGCCATCACCTGCTGATGGTTGGGTCCCCCGGCTCCGGCAAGAGTATGCTGGCCCACCGTTTTCCTTCCATCCTGCCGGACATGAGCCGGGAGGAGGCGCTGGAGGCCACCCAGCTGTGGTCGGTCTGCGGCCTGCTGGACAACAAGCACCCCCTGCTGACCAGCCGCCCCTTCCGTGCGCCCCACCACACCATTTCCAGCTACGCCCTGGCCGGAGGCGGCGTCTATCCCCGGCCCGGCGAAATTTCCCTGGCTCACCACGGCGTCCTCTTCCTGGACGAGCTGCCGGAGTTCCAGCCCGCCGCCCTGGAGGTGCTGCGCCAGCCCCTGGAGGATGGGGAGGTGCAGATCTCACGGGTCTCCGGCTCCGTGACCTACCCCAGTCAGTTCCAGATGATCTGCGCCATGAACCCCTGCAAGTGCGGCTGGTACGGCCACCCCTCCGGGCGCTGCACCTGCTCCCCCAAGAGCGTGGCCCAGTACCTGAGCCACCTGTCCGGCCCCCTGCTGGACCGCATTGATTTAAAGGTGGACGTGCCCTCCCTGGAGTTCGACGAGCTGAGCCGCCGGTCCCCTGGTGAACCCTCCGCCGCCATCCGGGAGCGGGTCAACGCCGCCCGGCAGCGCCAGCGCCAGCGCTTTGGCCCGGACGGGCCACGCTGCAACGCCCAGATGGGTCAGGCGGAGCTGCGGGAATACTGCCGCCTGGACGAGGCGTGTACCGCCCTGATGAAGCAGGCTTACGAAAAGCTGGCCCTGACCGCCCGCAGCTATGACCGCATTTTGCGGGTGGCCCGGACAGTGGCGGACCGGGCGGGGGCCGAACAGCTGGAGGTTTCCCACCTGGCGGAGGCACTCCAATATCGGACCACTGCATATCTCCGCTGAAACTGCCGCTTTTTTCGTCTCTTTGCCCCTTGACTTTTCCCCGCCGCTCTGCCACAATGGATTTCCTGGAATGAGGGCTTTTTGTCCGATTCCTCCGGTGTTTCCCGGAAAATTTCCTGTTTTCTAAAGTGAATTTGACCAATCTGTAAAGTATCTGTGAATAATCTTTCGGTCCTGTTGACTTTTCCTATCCTGTGCCTGTATCCTAAGTTTATCTATCTTGTGTTTCATACGCAATCTTAGTGAACTTAAATAAGGAGTTGGATAGATTATGCAGGCAGCAAATGAGGTTTTACACGCATATTTGCAGGTCAGCCGCCGCGTCTCCGAAGAGCTGCGGGGCCATTTTGGTAAACAGAACCTGACTTTTCCCCAGACTCTGGTGCTTACCCTGCTGGGCAGCGACGGACCCATGCCCATCAGCGCCCTGGCCAAGGCCACAGGCAGCGCAAACAGCACCATTTCCGGCGTCGTGGACCGGTTGGAGAACGCCGGCCTCTTGCGGCGGGTGCGCTCCGAACAGGACCGCCGGGTGATTTTTGTGGAGGTCACAGACAAGTACCGGGAGATCCAGGAGGATTCCCACAACTATGCGCTCTCCCGCTTTTCCAAGTCGATGGACACCCTGAGCGAGGACGAGCTGCGCCAGGTCATCAACGGACTGAACCTGATGCAGCAGGCGTTCGAGCGCTCGAAAAAAGAAAACGACTGACGGATCGCGCTCCCTCTCCGGCGGAGCTGCGGTTCCCTGAGATGAGGCGATTTTTCCATGATTTTTCGCAGAACGGATAAATACGGCTACAGCCGCTACTACGGCGGCGGCGGTCCGGCCTTTATCATCAAGGTCATCGTGACCATTTTGGTGGTAGCGGCGCTGGTGCTGGGCGGTATCACCCTGGCCCTCCAGCGGTACATGGTTTACACTGCCAACGGCGGCCACTTGGAACTGCCCTGGGCCAATTCCTCCAACGTTTCCGACGACGACGGCACCGGCGACAACAATGACGACAACACCGGCGGTGTCCTCGTCACCGAGGAGGAAGGCGACCAGTCCGCGGACGCCGCCGAGATCAGTGCGGATACCAGCGCCGGCCAGAACGCCGACGCCAGCGCTTCCACCCAGCCCACTGAGGAGGAGACCGAGCCTGTGGCCGAGGAGCCGGAGGCAGACGTCAGCAACGGCGCAGCGTCCAGCGCGGACGCCAGCGAAGCGGCGGACGAGGACACCACCGCCGCGGAGGAATCCGACACCGACGCCGATACCAGCGCGGAAAGCGGCCAGGACGAGGAGCAGGTAGGCTTCTTCCAGCGCATCTGGAACTTCTTTGCCAGCCTGTTTGCCGCCAAGGACAACAGCGGCGACGCCTCTCTGATGGATGAGGAAGGCTCTGCCTCGGACAGCTCCGCCAGCGCGGAGGCCGACAGCAGCGCTCAGGCCGACAGCGACACCTCCGGGGACAAGAGTACCCAGAGCGGGCAGACCGGTGAGAACACCACCCGTCCCGAGGCCCTGACCGGCGGCCTGCTGCTCCAGCACGTCTCCATCGGCGATGTGACCACCGGCTACGCGGAGGGCGACCTGAAAAACGTCAGCGCCAACGGCATCATGCTCTATCTGAAAGAGTCCAGCGGCGCGCTGAACTACGCCTCCAGTTTGGACCTCTCCGCTGTGTTCAACGCCTCTTGCAGCGAATCCAAGAGTGCGACCATCGCGGACACCATCGCGGAGCTGAACGAGAGCGACTACTACACCCTGGCCTATGTGGACTGCTTCCAGGACAGCAGCGCCGGGGATTCGGCGGACTACCAGCTCTACGATACCAGCGGCGACGCCTGGTACGACGAGGAGGACTGCTCCTGGGCGGACCCCGCCAACGAGGACTTCCAGGACTACATCGTCGGCATGGTGCAGGAGCTGGCGACAATGGGCTATGACGAGGTCGTGCTGAACAACGCGGCCTATCCCACCACCGGCGACACCGACTCCCTCAGCGCGGACTGCTACGACCCGGACACCTTCGAGGCCACCATCAGCGCTTTCTACGCGAAGCTGGCCGAGGCTGTGGAGGGGACCGACACCATCGTCTCCGTCATCACCACCACCGACGCCATCACCGGCGGCGCGGACGCCGTCACCGGTCAGACCCTGGAGAATATGCTCCAGCTGGGTGGCCGACTGTGGGTGGAGGCCGACGTGGACGACGCCGAGGCGCTGTCCCAGGCCCTGACCGACGCCGGGTATCCCGACAACGCCCTGGGGCTGCTGGTCAGCTCTCTGGACGGGGACGCGGCTTACTGCCAGATGAATCTGGACTGACAAACAGAACAAATAACCGCAAAGGCGGCGCTTCCTTCACGAAGCGCCGCCTTTTTGCATCAAAAATTTCATTTTTTCCATTGTTCGACTTTTTTTAAGATTCATTAGGTTTTATTTTCGCATTGTGTTGATTTTTAAAAGACATGGTGGTATACTACCCAATAGTAACCGCGGATAACCTGTTCTCTTTTGCCATTTTGCCCATTGCGTTTGTCAATGGCTTTTTTTTGAACAGCACTTTTTTTGATAACGTGCCAAAAAGAACAAAAATTGTCCTTGTGCAAAGGGTACAAATTGAGGTACAATAGGAACAGGCGAAATGTTGAGTGGTACACACAAGATGTAGCATATCCACTTGTGGGTCCATCGAAGCAATTTGCGGAAAAATCTTAAGAACGAAAGGCGGTGAGACGATGTCTCTGGAAGCAGTCAAACAGGTGAACCAGGCGGAAGAGGACGCCAGGGTCCAAAAGGCCCAGGCCGCTCAGGATGCCCGCAGGCTCGTTGCTGACGCAGAAAAAGCCAGCGCCCAAAAGCTGGCCCAGGCCAGGGAGAAGGCCCGGGCGGAAAACGCGGCGCGGATGACCCAGGCGGAACAGAACGCTGCGGCCCATCTGACGGCGGTGATCCGGGAAACCGAGGGCGCCTGCGATCAGCTTCGTGCCGAGGCCCAAGGACGGCTTGAAAAAGCAGCGTCACTGATTGTCAGAAGGGTGGTGGATGGCTGATGTCCATCGTCAAGATGAAGCGCGTCAAGCTGCTGGCGTTGGCCTGTGACCAGGAGGCGCTTCTGTCCCAGCTGGAGCGGCTGGGCTGCGTGGAGATCTCTGAACCGGCGGACAAGCTGGCTGACCCGGACTGGACGGCCCTGCTGGGCCGGAACACCAGCGGGCTGGGCCAGGTGAAGGGCCAGCTCAACGAGCTGAGCGCCGCGCTGGACGCCCTGAAAAAGTACGCAGGCGTCAAGGGCAGCGCCCTGAAGCCCCGCACCAAGATCCAGGAACAGGATCTCTTCGACCAGGCCCGGCTGGAGGACGCTCTTGGCCATGCCAAGGCGATCAACGACAGCGTGTCTGCCATCACCCAGCTCAACTCCCGCGAGAACCAGCTCAACGCCCAGCGCGCCAGTTTGGTCCCCTGGACAACGCTGGACCTGCCGCTGGAGACCGGCTCCACCGAAAACGTGGAGATCGTGATGGGGGCGCTGCCCGCCACCTCCTCGTTGGACGACCTGCGGGGAGAGCTGGACCAGGCCGCGCCGCTGTCCCAGGTCATCTCAGTCAGCGCGGACAAGGAGCAGCAGTACATCCTGCTCCTGTGTCACAAATCCCAGTGGGCCGATGCCCAGGCGACGATGAAGCCCTACTCCTTCACCGCCACCCGGTTTGATAAAAACATGACCGGGACGGCAACGGAAAACATCGCCGCAGTGGACCGGGAGCTGGCGGAGGTCGCCGCCCAGCGCCAGGCCGAAATCGAAAAAATCAAGACCCATTCCGACTGCCTCAGCGCCCTACAGGTGATCACAGACCGCCTGAACCAAGACGCCGCCCGGGAAGCCGCCCGGGAGCGGGCCATGACCGACGGCACCGTCATCTTCCTGGAGGGCTGGGTCCCCGCCCCCAAGCTGAACAAGGTGCAAAAGGTGCTGGACTCCTTTGACGCGGCCTACTCCTTCCGGGACCCGCAGGAGGGCGACGACATCCCCACTCAGTTGGACAACCCCAAGTGGATGGACTGCATCAACATGGTCACGGAGATGTACTCCCTGCCCGCCTATAACGGCATCGACCCCAACCCTCTGTACTTTTTCTGGTACGTGTTCTTCTTCGGCTTCATGTTTGCCGACGTCGCGTACGGCATCATCATCATGGTGGTCTCCCTGATCGTCATCAAGACCATCAATCCCAAAAAGACCATTGGCCGGATGTTCCACCTGGGCGTCTGGCTGGGAGCCAGCACCGCGCTCTGCGGTGTGTTCGTGGGCGGCTTCTTCGGAAACGCTCTGGAAGTCATCTACGAGAACTTTATCCCCGGCGGCACCGCCGCCATGCCCGGCTGGATGGTGACCTTCTGTAACGGCATCATCGTCAACCCCGTGAACGACCCCATGACGGTGCTGATCATCGCTATCGTTATCGGCTGCTGCCATCTGGTCATGGGCCAGTGCATCCACATTTATATGGGCTTCCGGGACGGAACGCCGGTGGACGCGCTGCTGGACGTGGTCCCCTGGTGGATCGTCTTTGTGGGCATCGGCGTTCTCGTCCTGGTTGGTACCCCCGCCGTGCTGATTTTGGGCGTCGTCGTCCTGATTTGCACCCAGGGCCGCCACGCCCCCAGCTTCTTCGGCAAGCTCTGGGGCGGCATCTCCAGCCTGTATGACATCACCAGCTGGCTCAGCGACGTGCTGTCCTACGCCCGTCTGATGGCCCTGATGCTGGCCACCAGCGTCATCGCGCAGGTGTTCAACACCCTGGGCGCGCTCCCCCGGAACATCCTGGTCTTTATCATCGTGTTCCTCATCGGCCATGTGTTCAACATCGGCGTCAACCTCATCGGCACCTATGTCCACGCGGCCCGTCTCCAGTACCTGGAGTACTTCAACAAGTTCTATATTTCGGGCGGTATTCCCTTCCGTCCCCTGAAATACGAAACAAAATACACCGACATTCTCACCAAGGAGGAAAATTGAACATGGAAGAATTACTGGCTAACGGCGGTCTGTATATCGCTGTCATCGGCGCGTCTCTCGCCGTAGGTTTGGCTTGCGCAGGCTCCGGCCGCGGCGTTGGTACGGTTGGCGAGGCTGCCGCGGGCGTCATCGCTGAGGACCCCGGCAAGTTCGCGTCCTGCCTGATTTTGCAGATCCTGCCCGGCACCCAGGGCCTGTATGGTCTGGTCGTCTGGTTCTACGCCCTGTTCACCCTGGGCATCATCGGCGGCACCCCCGCCACCCTGACCGTCGCGCAGGGCATCGGTTACTGCTTCGCCTGCCTGCCCATGGGCATCGGCGGCTACGTCACCGCAATCGCCCAGGGCCGCTGCGCCGCCGCCGGTGTCAACCTGGTGGCCCGCCGTCCGGAAGAAATGTCTAAGGGCATCATCATGGCCATCATGGTCGAGTTCTACGCCATCCTGTGCCTGCTGGCCTCCTTCCTGATGCTGCTGTTCATGGCTTGATCCCATCCTGCCCACCATTGCAGAAAGGATGGATTAAACGATGCAAGGTATTGAAAAAATCACGAACCGTATCCACAGCGATGCCCAGGTGGAGATCGACGCGATTTTGGCAAAGGCCAAAGAGGACGCCGACGCCATCACCGCCAAGGGCGACGCCGAGGCCCGGCGCACCTATGAGGACCTGACCCGGAAGGGCCAGGCCGCCGCCCAGGAGCGGGAGGAGCATCTGGCTTCCTCCGCCCAGATGGAGGCCCGGAAAATGACCCTGGCCGCCAAGCAGGAAATGCTGGACGCCGCCTTTGGTCAGGCGTTAAAGGAACTACGGGGGCTGGACGCCGCCGCGAACACCGACCTGCTGGCGAATCTGGCTGTCCGGGCCAGCAGCACCGGCGCGGAGCAGGTGATCCTCTCCGCCAAAGACCGGGACGCCTGCGGCGCTCAGGTGGTGGCCCAGGCCAACAAGCAGCTGAAGGCGGCGGGCAAACCCGCGAAGCTGACCCTCAGTGACCAGGCCGGTTCCTTTGAGGGCGGTCTGCTGCTGAGCGACGGAGACGTGGAGGTCAACTGCACTTTTGAGACGCTGGTGCGGCTCACCCGGAGCGAGTTGGCGGGCCAGGTGGCAGAGGTCCTCTTTGCCTGAGGCTACAACAGCCAGCCGCGCTCCGAGTTCTGGCGGAGGGGCAGACCGCCCCGCCCGCCTGTGACAAGGAGGAACAAATGGCGAACCAAATCAAAGACACCGATTATCTGTTCCTCTCGACCCGCATCCACGTTCTCCAGCGCGCCCTGCTGACCCAGGAGCGCATGGAGCGGATGCTGGAAGCCCCCACTGACGCAGAGGCCGCCAAGGTACTGGTGGAATGTGGCTATCCCGAACTGCCCGTTGTGGACGTGGATAGCATCAACACCGCCCTGGCCACCGTGAGGGACAACCTTTATCGGGACCTGAACAACAACGCGCCCGATCCCAAGCTGATCGACGTGTTCAAACTGAAATACGATTACCACAACGCGAAAACCCTGCTGAAAGCCGAGGCCATGAAAACCGACCCCGCCCGGTTGCTGGTGGAGGCGGGACGGTTCCCGTCCGCGGTGGTGGCGGAGAGCCTGACCAACGGCAACTTCTCCGCGCTGCCCCCCACCTTCGCCGCCGCCATTCGGGAGGCCCGCGAGATCCTCAGCACCACCCACAACCCCCAGCTCAGCGACTTCGCGCTGGACCGGGCGTACTTCGCGGAGATGCTCCAGCTGGCTAAGGACACCGGCTCCGACTTCCTGGTGGGCTATGTGCAGCTGCTCATCGACGTGGCCAACCTGCGCAGCCTGGTGCGGGTGCTGCGCATGGGCAAAAACGAGGACTACCTGAAAAACGTCCTCTTTGACGGCGGCACCGTGGCTGTCCGTTCGCTGCTGAACGCGGCCACCTCCGGCGGCGAGTTCGGCGCCATCTACGGCGTGACCCCCCTGGCCCAGGCTGCCGAGGCGGGAGGAGCCGCCATCAAGGGCGGCTCGCTGACCACCTTTGAAAAGGACTGCGACAACGCCATGATGGACTACGTGTCTGCGGCAAAGTACGTCTCCTTTGGCGAGGCCCCGGTGGTGGGCTATCTGGTGGCACGGGACAACGAGTTTACGGCGGTGCGGATCATCATGACCGGCCGCCTGGCCGGACTGAGCACCGACCTGATCCGAGAAAGGCTGCGTGAGGCTTATGTATAAGATCGCTGTGCTGGGTGACCGGGAGAGCGTACTGGGCTTCAAGGCGCTGGGTCTGGATGTCCACCCCGCTGAGACCGCTGCGGAGGCCAAAAAGATCCTCCACCAGCTGGCCCGCGACGGCGAGACCGCCATCATCTACCTGACGGAGCAGTACGCCGCCGAAATGCCCGACGAGATCGCCCGCTACAAGGACGAGGTCACCCCCGCCATCATCCTCATCCCCGGCAAGGCCGGCAGCCTTGGCATCGGGATGCAGAACATCACCGACTCGGTGGAACGAGCGGTGGGCGCCGACATTCTCTAAAATTCCGCCCCCCGCAGCTCTTCGAGTGCGGCGGGGTTCCCCACATCCTGTTTTGAAAGAAGGTTACCCTATGGGCAAAATTGTCAAGGTTTCCGGCCCGCTGGTGGTGGCTACCGGTATGCTGGATGCCAACATGTCCGACGTGGTCCGAGTGGGCGAAGACCGCCTGATCGGAGAAATTTTGAACATGACCGGCGACGCCGCCTCCATCCAGGTCTACGAGGAGACCTCTGGCCTCGGCCCCGGCGCGGAAGTCGTCACCACCGGCGCGCAGCTCTCCGTAGAGCTTGGCCCCGGCCTGCTGGAAAACATCTACGACGGCATCCAGCGCCCCCTGGAGGGCATTATGGCCGTCTGTGGCTCCAACATCAAGCGCGGCATCGAAGTCCCCGCCCTGGACCGTGAGAAAAAGTGGACCTTTGTCCCCACCGCCAAGGTAGGCGACAAGGTCATCGGCGGCGACTTCCTGGGCGACGTGCAGGAGACCCCCTCCGTGTTGCATCACATCATGGTCCCCGTGGGTGTTTCCGGCACCATCAAGTCCATCACCGGCGGCGACTTCACCGTCACCGAAACTGTCGCAACCCTGGAGACCGACAGCGGCGAGACAAAAGAGCTGTGCATGATGCAGAAGTGGCCCGTCCGCGTTGGCCGTCCCTACACCAAAAAGTTCCCCCCCAAGACCCCCCTCCAATCCGGCCAGCGTGTCATCGACACCCTGTTCCCGGTGGCGAAGGGCGGCACCGCCGCCGTCCCCGGCCCCTTCGGTTCCGGCAAGACCGTGGTGCAGCACGCCTTGGCCAAGTGGTCTGACGTGGACATCGTGGTCTATATCGGCTGCGGCGAGCGCGGCAACGAGATGACCGACGTGCTGCGGGAGTTCCCCGAACTGATCGACCCCCGCACCGGCGAGACGCTGATGAAGCGGACCGTCCTCATCGCCAACACCTCCGATATGCCCGTGGCCGCCCGTGAAGCGTCGGTCTACACCGGCATCACCATCGCAGAGTACTTCCGCGACATGGGTTACGATGTGGCCGTCATCGCCGACTCCACCTCCCGCTGGGCCGAGGCCCTCCGTGAGATGTCCGGCCGTCTGGAAGAAATGCCCGGCGAGGAAGGCTACCCCGCTTATCTGGCCTCCCGTCTGGCCCAGTTCTACGAGCGGGCGGGCGTGGTCCAGTGCGTCGGTTCCGACAGCACCCGCACCGGCTCCCTGACCGCCGTGGGCGCGGTCTCCCCTCCCGGCGGCGACCTGTCCGAGCCGGTCTCTCAGGGCACCATGCGCATCGTCAAGGTGTTCTGGTCTCTGGACTCCTCCCTGGCCTACCGCCGTCACTTCCCCGCCATCAACTGGCTCAGTTCCCACTCCCTGTATCTGGACTCCCTCAAGCCCTGGTACGATGAGAACCTCGGCCCCGACTATATCAACAACCGCGGCTGGGCCATGGCCGTCCTCCAGGAGGAGGCCAGCCTGAACGAGATCGTCCAGTTGGTTGGCAAGGACTCCCTCTCCGCCAAAGACCAGATGACCCTGGAGACAGCGAAGATGATCCGCGAGGACTTCCTCCAGCAGAACGCCTTTGTGGACGTGGACTCCTTCTCCACCTATCGCCGTCAGTACCTGATGTTGAAAATGATCAAGGACTACGACGCCGAATGCCGCGTCGCCCTGGAAAAGGGCGCCAACCTCTACGACCTCTTCTCCATCGACGCCCGCAACGGCATTGGCCGGGCCAAGACGGTGCCTGAGGACCAGTACGAGGAAGTTTACGCCAAGATCTTCGCCGACATGGAAGCCCAGATCAACGAGGTGGCCGAGAGAGGAGAAGATGACTGATGATCAAAGAGTATAAGACGATAGAAGAGATCTCCGGTCCTCTGATGGTGGTCCGCAAGGTCGCTGGCGTCACCTATGACGAGCTGGTGGAGATCGAGCTGCCGGACGGCAGCATCCGCCGGGGCAAGGTGCTGGAGGTCAACGGCGACAACGCCGTGGTCCAGCTGTTTGAAGCCTCTGCCGGCATCAACCTGCGAGATTCCAAGGTCCGCTTCCTGGGCCACCCCCTCCAGCTGGGCGTCTCCAAAGACATGCTGGGCCGGGTCTTTTCCGGCATGGGTGAGCCAATCGACGGCGGCCCCGAGATCCTGCCGGAGGCGTACCGGGACATCAACGGCCTGGCCATGAACCCCGCTGCCCGCGACTACCCCAACGAGTTCATCCAGACCGGCATCTCCACCATCGACGGCCTGAACACCCTGGTCCGCGGCCAGAAGCTGCCCATTTTCTCCGGCTCCGGTCTGCCCCACAACCAGCTGGCCGCCCAAATCGCGCGTCAGGCCAAGGTGCTGGACGGGGAGTCCAACTTCGCCGTGGTGTTCGCCGCCATCGGCATCACCTTCGAGGAGTCCGAGTACTTCACCCAGGAGTTTACCCGCACCGGCGCCCTGGAGCGCACCGTGCTGTTCATCAACCTGGCCAACGACCCCGCTGTTGAGCGTATTTCCACCCCCCGTATGGCGCTGACCGCCGCCGAGTACCTGGCCTTTGACATGGGGATGCACGTGCTGGTCATCATGACCGACATCACCAACTACGCCGAGGCCCTGCGTGAGGTCTCCGCCGCCAAGAAGGAAGTCCCCGGACGGCGCGGCTACCCCGGCTACCTTTACACCGACCTTGCCACCATGTACGAGCGGGCGGGCCGTCACCTGGGTCAGCCCGGTTCCATCACCATGATCCCCATCCTGACCATGCCTGAGGACGACAAGACCCACCCCATCCCCGACCTGACCGGCTATATCACCGAGGGCCAGATCATCCTGGACCGGGAGCTGTACCGGAAGGGCATCCTGCCCCCCGTAGACGTGCTGCCGTCCCTGTCCCGTCTGAAGGACAAGGGCATCGGCGCGGGCAAGACCCGCGAGGACCACTCCGGCACCATGAACCAGCTCTTTGCCGCCTACGCCACCGGCAAGGAGAACAAGGAGCTGATGTCCATCCTGGGCGAAGCGGCGCTGTCTCCCACTGACCTGCTGTACGCCAAGTTCTCTGACGAGTTCGAGAAGCGCTACGTGGCCCAGGGGCCGGAGGAAAATCGCTCCATTGAGGAGACGCTGGACCTGGGCTGGGAGCTGCTGAGCATCCTGCCCGAAAGCGAGTTGAAGCGGATCAAGCCCGAATATATCGAGAAGTATCTGCCCAAGAAGGATAAGACCTGAGGGAAGGAGGGATCGTAAATGCCTTCCGCTAACGTAAACGCCACCCGCATGGAGCTGACCAAGCAGAAGAAAAAGCTGCGCACCTCCGTCCGCGGCCACAAGCTGCTGAAAGACAAGCGCGACGAGCTGATGAAGCAGTTCCTGGAGATGGTGCGGGAGAACCGCGCCCTCCGCAAACGGGTGGAGGAGTCGCTGATGCGCGCCCACGGCAGCTTTACCGTGGCCAGCGCCCTGATGAGTTCCGAGATGATGGAGCAGTCTCTGCTCTATCCCCAGCAGAGCGTCGATTTGGACATGTCGTTCCAGAACATCATGTCCGTCAACGTGCCCCAGTACCACTTCACCACCAAAAGCTCCGACGCCGGGGAGATTTATCCCTACGGCTTCGCCACCACCAGCTGCGAGTTGGACGACGCGGTGGACGCCCTGTCCTCCGTGTTTGAGGATATGCTCAAGCTGGCCCAGATGGAGAAAGCCTGCCAGCTGCTGGCGGAGGAGATCGAAAAGACCCGCCGCCGGGTCAACGCCCTGGAGTACGTGGTCATCCCCGACTGCGAGGCCAAAATCAAGTCCATTTCCATGAAGCTGGACGAGAACGAGCGCAACAACACCATCCGCCTGATGAAGGTCAAGGATATGATGTTGGCTGACAGCATTGAGGAGCGCCGGAAAGAGACCGAAGAGGCCATCGCCGCATCCCACGACGCCAGCTAAGCGCATCGCACAACGTAATTAACAAAAACGCTGAGGTTCCGGGGAAACCCGAATCTCAGCGTTTTTCACATCAGGACAACGACTGCCCGAAAAGCACAGCCGCCTGCGAGTTACCCCGCAGGCGGCTGCCTGTCAACAAAAAAAGAAAAGAGAGAGAGAAAAGAAGATGTTCTAAATGTCCACCCATAAGGTACCACATCGCCAGGAAAAAGAAGTCAACAAATTGCAACAAAAGTGTGAATCTTTCGTGAACAGCAGAAGCTGCTTTACATGAAATGGAGGAATCGTTTACGGAATACCGCTTGCAAAGCGCCGTGAAATCAGATATGATACTACCAGACAGAGTGAAAAAGGAGTGGGGCGTTATGCCCAAAATCATTTTTTTAGACATCGACGGCACCCTCTGCGAGCCGGGAAAGCAGGTTTCCGCGGCCACGGTGGACGCGCTGCACCGGGCGCAGGCCAGGGGGCACAAGATTTTGATCGCCACCGGGCGCAACGTCCCCATCATTCCCCCTTTCATCCGGGACATCGGCTTTGACGGCATCGTCGCCAGCGCGGGGGGCTACGTCATCGTAGACGGCCAGGTGTTGGAGGACCGGGCCATGCCCCGGGCGCTGCTGGAGCGGGCGCTGGCCGTGCTGGGCAGATATGACATGAGCTATATGCTGGAGACCGCCGAAGGGACCTTCGCGGACCGGGAGCGCTGCCTGGCGGCCTGGGCGCGGGGTATGTCCGATGCCAACAGCGAGCAGCAGCGGCTGATGCTCCAGCTCATCGACGGGCTGGGGGTGCTGCCCATGGAGGGCTTTCACGGCCAGCCGGTCTACAAAATTTGCTTCACCGCCGGTTCTGTGGCGGAATTACAGGCGGCGGCGGACGAGCTGGGGGACGACTATTTCACGGTGACGAATCTGGTGCCCGGCAGCTTCGCCCTGAACGGCGAGACCATGGCCCGGGGCGTGGACAAGGGCAGCGCCGTCCGCAAGGTCTGCGCCCACTACGGCGTGGGCGTGGAGGACGCCATTGCCTTCGGTGATTCCGGCAACGACCTGCCCATGCTTTTGGCCGCCGGTGTGGGTGTAGCCATGGGCAACGCCGCCCCGAACGTAAAGGAACAGGCCGACCTGGTCTGTGAGAGCTGCCAGGAGGACGGCGTCGCCCGGCAGCTGGCGTGCATGGGTCTGGCGTGAGAACGCCATAAACTGCCTCGGGAAACCGTTCTCCATCCGCCCAAATGGGGAAATCTCCCCATATTGAGGCGGATTTTGCGTTTTCTTTTCGGTTTTGCACACAGATTTCATTCGCGCCCCGGAAAAGCCCTTTACATCTCCCGTTTTCCTATGCTATAATGTAGTACTGATGAAAATTATGCTACGGCAGGGGGCTGCGACGCGGCTTCGCCCTGCTTTTTATGAAGGAGCATTTGCGTTATGGATTCCCTGCAAGAACTTGACCAGCAGCGCCGGATTCTGCAAAACAGCAGCAACGCTGACCGGCAGCATTCCAAAGGTAAGCTCACCGCCGACGAGCGCCTGGCCTACCTGTTTGATAAAGATACCTTCATCGAGCTGAACGTATTCCAGAACCGGGGGCAATCCGTTGATAAGCCCCCCAAGCGGGACGGCGTCATCGCCGGATTCGGTAAGATCAATGGTCGGTACGCCTACGCCTACGCCCAGGACTTCACCATTCAGGGCGGCAGTCTGTCCTCCTCCAACGCCCGGAAAATCATCAAGTGCCAGCAGGCGGCGCTGAAAGCCGGCGCGCCCATCATCGGCCTGATGGACTCCGGCGGTGCGAAAATCCAGGACGGCATCCAGGCGCTGGCTCAGTACGGCACCATCTTCCAGAACAACGTGAACGCCTCCGGCGTTATCCCCCAGATCACTGCCATCATGGGTCCCTGCGCCGGCGGCGCGTCCTACTCCCCCGCCTTACAGGACTTCATCTTCTTTGTGGAGGGCACCGGCGAGATGTTCGTCACCGGCCCCGACGTGGTCAAGGAGGTCATTGGCGAGGACATCACCATGCAGGAACTGGGCGGCGCAGACGTGCATATGCGCAAAAACGGCGTGGCCCACGTCCGGGCGGCCAACGACCAGGACTGCCTGGACAAAATCCGCAACCTGCTGACCTACCTGCCCCAGAACAACAAGAGCCTGCCCATTCCCCGGGCCAAGTACAAATCCCGCTGGCAGCGGGGCATTGAGAACATCGTCCCCGAGAACAAGCGGAAAATCTACGATGTGAAGCGGGTCATCGACTACCTGGTGGACACGGATTCTTTCTTTGAAATCGAGCCGGAGTTTGCCGCCAACGTGGTCACCTGCTTCGCGCGGGTCAACGGCCACACCATCGGCGTGGTGGCCAACCAGCCCGCCGTCATCAGCGGCTGTATGGACGCGAACGCCAGCTGCAAGGCGGCCCGGTTCGTCCGCACCTGCGACTGCTTCAACATCCCCCTGTTGACGCTGGTAGATGTGCCCGGCTTCTTCCCCGGCTCCGACCAGGAGTATTCCGGCATCATCCGCCACGGTGCAAAGGTACTGTACGCCTACTCCGAGGCCACGGTGCCCAAAATCACCCTGGTGCTGCGGAAAGCCTACGGCGGCGCGTATATCGCCATGTGCTGCAAGCAGCTGGGCGCGGACGTGTGCTGGGCCTGGCCCACGGCGGAGATCGCCGTCATGGGCGCTGAGGGCGCGGTGAAGATCATCAACCGCAAGGACCTGAAAGCCGCCGGAGACGACTACAAAAAGGTGCTGGACGAGAAGGTCAAAGCCTATCAGGATACGCAGCTGAACCCCTTCGTGGGGGCCAAGCTGGGCTATATCGACGACGTGATCGCTCCCCAGGACACCCGCCGTCTGCTGGAACAGACGCTGGAGGCGCTGATTTCCTTCCAGGACCCCAAGACGAAGCCCACACACGGGAATATCCCGCTCTGATACGATTTTTTGATACAAAACACGGCGCTCAACCGCAGAGAATCGGTTGAGCGCCGTTTGTGCGTTCAGTAGTCAAACGCGATATAATCACAGGCGTTGAGGATGGTGGTCTCCCCGTACTGGGTCTTTTTGGGTATCTTTACGCCGTAATTCTTGTGGATGTGCCCGTGGACAAAGTATTTGGGTTTGTACTGGTCCAGCAGCTTGACGAACACCTTAAACCCCCGATGGGTGCGGTTGTCCATGTCGTTGATGTGGTAGGCGGGAGCGTGGGTCATCAGGATGTCGAAGCCGCCGCGCCACCACAGCTGTAATTTCAGCCGCAGCACCCGGCGTTCCATCTCCCGGTCGGTGTACATATGGTTCCCCTTGCGGTAGCGGTAGGAGCCGCCCAGCCCCAGGATGCGGACCCCCTGGTAGACATAG
The DNA here is from genome assembly GCA_020859945.1 of Clostridiales bacterium. Classification (GTDB taxonomy): domain Bacteria; phylum Bacillota; class Clostridia; order Oscillospirales; family Oscillospiraceae; genus Onthomonas. Next base: position 57,045 of record JAJBVG010000063.1, read on the forward strand.
AGCTTGTCGTCCACGCAGATGCAGCCCTCCGGCGGGTCCTTGTCATAGCTGTCGTCGTGGTTGCCGTGGACGTACAGCACAGGGCAGTGGGCCAGGGTGACAAGAAACTCCAGGTAGGACTTGTGCAGGTCCCCACAGGCCAGAATCAGGTCGTATTCGTCCAATTTTCCCGGCGCATAATAGTCATAGAGGTACTTTGCCTCTTCATCCGCCACCGCCAAGATCCGCATGACTGTCTCTCTCCCCTGTGTCTGTGGATGACAAATCCCGCTTAAAAATCACCCATAGCATAGCACAGTTTCCCGCCGAATGCAACTGAAACCGTTACCAAAACCGTTTTTCCACAAATTTCGCCTATTATTGTCTACTTTTTTCTGGCTCGGTCGATGCCCACCACATCCACCGTGGCCTGGGCCTCCGGGCTGAGTTGGTCGTAGGTGGGGATGGAGCCGATGACATTCTCCGCCAGCCAGTCCATGTTGATGACCTGTTCCGGGGTGAGGGAGTGGTCGCAGGCGCCGTCCACCGTCCAGCCCTCCTGGGTGACGATGGGGCCGTAGAAGGGCTGGCAAATGTTGGCGCAAATGGCGCTTTTCAGCACGTTGGCCAGCTTCTGGGTGCCGCTGTGGAGCTTCTTGGAACAGATGACATCTACCACCCCGGCGGTCATGCCCCAGTAGTAGTTCAGGGCCTTGCCGGTGACCTCGTCCTCGTTCTGGAAGGTCCCCTTCAACACGCTGCGGATGATGCTCTCGTAGTAGACGCCCCAGTGCCACACGGGCATAGCCAGGTTCACCTGGCCGTCGCTGCTGACCTGGGCCAGGCCGAAGTTGGGCCTGCCATCGTCCGCCAGCTTTACCATGTCCTGGGAGGAAATCAGGTCGATGCCCCGGTCGGTGAGCCGCTGTGTGGCGGCAGCTACGCCGCCCACGCAGGGCCACTCCAGGTAGACCTTGACCCTGGGGTTGACCATCTGCGCGCCCCGGGCGAAAGCGTTGATACCGGCGACCATGCCGTAGATGGGGTAGTCACACAGGTAGCCCACCCGGTCGTCCTCGGCCAACGCCCCGGCGATGGCCCCGATGATGAACTTGGCCTCGTGGATGCGGGCGTAATAAGTGCGGATATAGCGGTGGGATTTGTTCAGAGAGCAGTTGAGAATGGTGACCTCCGGGTGGTCCACCGCCTGCCGCAGGCTGGCGGGCAGCAGCTGGGGGGAGGTGGTGAAGATCAGGGTGTTGCCCTCGGCGATGGCCCGGCCAATGGTCTCGTCCGCGCCCTCGGCTACGGCGTTTTCGTAGGCGGTGGTGACCAGCTGTCCCTTAAAGACCCGCTGAACGTGTTGGCGGCCCAGCTCGTGGCTGTAGGTCCAGCCGGAGGTCAGGGCGGTCTTGTCATGGACAAAGGCCACCTTCAGCACCTTGGTGCCGCCCAGCTTGGGCAGGATACGCTTCTTTTCCCCGCTGGGGTCCAGCTTCAGGTCGATGGGCTGCTCCTCCTGCTGGAGGGTGATCTCCTTCCAGACTTTGGCGACTGAGCGTTTCATCTCCTCGACGCCCAGAGAGCGCAGGGACTGGTAGCCGTAGATGCGCATATAGGCCAACATTGCGTCTCCCACGGTGGAACGCAGCTTCTGGCCGCCGTTGGCTAGGTATGCCTGCCGGAAATAGTGGTAGGTAGTGCTGAATGCGTTGCGCTCCTCGTCGGTCCAGGGTTCCTCTGGGGCCTTGCCCAGCAGGGACTGGAGCATGGCGTAGCTCCCCCGCTTGCTGAACTCCAGGAAATTCACCTTACTGTATTTGTAAAAGCTGACGAACTCGTAATAGATGTCCACATCCTTGGAGCCGTCTTTCACCGGCAAAATGCGGGTGACTTGAGCGGGAATGGCCACCGCGCCGAAGTATTTCATCACGCTGACCCGCTTGTTGCCCTCTTCCACGTAGAAGCGGTTTTTGTACTCATAGACCTTGATGGGGTCCCGGATGCCCTCTTTCAGGTGAGCATTGCACAGCTTTTTCCACTTGAGGGCAAACTCGGTGTTTTCCGGCAGCAGCGGCATGAAATTCCGGGCAAAGGAGGTGGTACGGCCCGCCGTCCTGGTGCCCATGATAAACTCCACCGGGATCTGAACCACGCCTAAGTCGGTCCCCATCGACACGCGCTCCTGAGGGACCAGGTCGTCCAAAATCGGCAGATAGGGGCTGACCCCCTTGGCGATGCAGGCGCGCTGCTCCCGCTGCGCCAGCCGCTGGGCGTCTTTGTAATACTGTTCAGGCATACCGTTACCTTCCTTTCTCGCTGACGGGTCCCTTGGGTTCGCGTCGTGGGGCCACAGAAAGCCGTCCGCCCCTTTAGAGAGGACAAGGCGGCGCCGCATTCCTCGGCAGGATGCCGAAACTCCTCAGGGACAGAATATCATATTTCTGCCCCTGGTGCAACAAAAAAACATCGTGCTTTTGTACAGAAAGGGACGGGTGAGGCACTGTTTTTGCTGGCGGCCGGTCATTTCCCCCTGAGCCCGCCGCTCGGAGAAACCGGTTGGCAAGATAGTTATTTTTGTGGATTGACTTCAAGCAGGAGACAGCATATAATAACATAAACTGGTTTGCGCCTTTCAATCAGCACCTTGGATGAACTGGCGGTCAGGTGCTGCGAACCACATATGACGACCTTTGACAGGAGCAAGGTGAGGCGTCTCAGGAGGATCGCAAATATGCAAAAATGGAAACAGATAAAGCTCGTGTATCGCGTGTTGATTTGCATCGCGGCAGTTTTGGCGGTATTGATAGTCGGTGTTGTCGCCGCTTATGCGGGCCTGTGGCAGAGCGGCAGGATGCGCCTGTTCAAGAACGCCACCTCCCTGAACCCTACACTGGAAAGCGACCTGGGAGACTCCTCCGTGGAAGAATGGGAGGACGACTGGATCTGGTATGACGGGCAGATCTACGAATACAACGACAGTATTCTAACCTTCCTTTTTATGGGCATTGATGCGTATGGCGAGATTGGAGAGGAGCAGACCGGGCTTTCCTCCGGGCAGGCAGACGCACTGTTCCTGCTGGTCATGGATCAAAATGCCAAGGCCATCCGCGTGGTCGCCATCGACCGCAACACCATGACGACCGTCAATCGGCTTGATGAGGACGGAACGGTCCTGGGCACGGTCACGGCGCAGGTGGCGGTGGCCCACGGCTACGGCGACGGCCAGGAGCTCAGCGCGGAAAACACCGTGTCTGCCGTCTCCAACATCTTGTATGATATTCCCATCCACGGCTACTGTGCCATCAATATGGATGCCATCTCCGAACTGAACGACGCAGTGGGCGGCGTGGATGTGACGGTGTTGGAGAGCCTTGACTCCGCCTCCGGGCTGCTGGTGGAGGGCGAAACGGTCCACCTGGACGGCGAGGACGCCGTCGCCTACGTGAGGAACCGCGACAATGCGAACGGAGGAGGCGCCCAGCGGCGCTTGCAGCGACAGAAGCAATATCTGACTGCCTACATCCACCAGGCGACCTCGGCTGTCTCTCAGGATTTGACCCTGGTGAGCACCCTGTTCAACAGCATCACATCCTATATGACCACCAACGTGACCTTGGACGAAGTGGTGTATTTGGCGTCCACAGCTGTGTCCTACTCCTTCACGGACGACGATATGTTCACAATACCGGGCGAAAACGTTTCAATTGAGGGCATCTCCGACGAGTTTTATCCTGACGAGGATGGGTTGAAGGAATTGATCATTGACGTATTCTATACGCCGGTGGAGAGTGAGGAAGACTAGCCGGAATTTTTTTGAGATTCCTCCCAAAAAAAGCTTGCCATTTCTAAAAGCAGAGCGTATAATAAGCGATGATGGGTGAATTAACCAATGAACAAACAACATTCCAACGGCGGAGAACGCTCCCCCAGCAACAAAAAGAGCCTATACCGTGTGATTTGCATCGTCTGCGTGGTCGTTTTCCTGGTGGCAATCGGGTTTCTGATTCGATATCTGGTCATCCGGCAGAGCGCTGACGACACCTATGAGGCCCTCCAGTCCGAAAGTTCTGTGGCAGAACCGGATGCCTCTGTGCAGGAGGAAGCTGAGTTGGAGGAGGAGATGAAGCGGGAAATCGACTTTGCCGACCTCCAGGCCAACACCAATGAGGATATTTACGCCTGGATCTACATCCCGGACACCAACATCGACTACCCCATTGTGCAGCATCCCACGGATGACACCTATTACCTGAACTACAATCTGGACGGGACCGCCGGACTTCCCGGCACCATCTACACCGAGAAAGCCAACGCAAAAGATTTTTCCGACTTCAACACGGTCATCTACGGCCACAATATGCAGAATGGGACTATGTTCCAAAATCTGCACAACTACAGTGATGGGACCTTCTTTGAGGAACACCCCTATGTTTACATCTATTTGGAGGATTGTACGCTGAAATATCAGGTGTACGCCGCCTATGAGTACTCAGATGTCCACATGCTTTACGCCTTCGACTACAGCACGGAGGAAGGGCGGAAGGAATTTCTCTCTGAGATTGCCGGACTGCGCAGCCTTTCCTACATCTACGATGATGAGGTAACGGTGACGACGGACAGCAATGTCCTTACCCTCTCCACCTGTGTTCACAATGTACCGGAAAAACGGTTCCTGGTGAACGCGGTGCTGATTCAGTCGGTGGATCGTTCCGAGCTCGAAACATCCTGGTTCTTTTGACCGCCCGGCATCCGTTCAGTTCTAACTATTTCATCTTGTGTATTTGCGCTTCATACCGCGCATCAGAAAAAGGAGGATATTGTAATGAAAAGGTTTTTAGCCACGTTGGTGGCCGCCATGTTTGCGTTCAGCGTCTGCGTCCCCGCTTTCGCTACCAGCACCTACCCCAGCCCCAGCTCCAGTGACGCCGAGACTTCTTCCGCCGTCGAAGACGCAGTGGATGATGTGTGGCAGGGGGGCGATGACGAGGAAAGCACGGTCAGCAAGGTCACCCTTGTCCAGGCCATCGTTTCCAGCATCTCCGGCTACTCCCTCAGCTCCTATGATTTGGCCGTCTCTACTGATGACTATACGGTCACTACCAACGACGACGGAACGGTGACTGTCGAGCTGTCAAGTGATGTCAGCGATAGTGCCGCTGTTGTGAACCTGATGGTCGATGTGGACGGCACCTGGGTGTCCGTGGAAGTCGATGCCGCTACCGGCGAAGTGATCGGCGA
>JAJBVG010000063.1:62364-112166 GCA_020859945.1 Clostridiales bacterium
ACGGTGCTGATACCTATCTGGTCGTCCTGACCGAGGCTGAGGAAGGTTCCGAAGGCTCCGAAGGCAGCTCCTCCGGCTCCAGCAGTTCCAGCAGCAGCTCTTCCGGCTCCAGCTCCAGCAGCTCCTCCACCTCCCCCAAGACCGACGACATCAACATGGCCCCCTATGTGACCCTGTGTGTGTTGGCTCTGGCCGGTGCGGTGGTCGCTGGTAAGAAGGCTTTTGCCAAGTAAGATTTCACTGAAACGTTAAAATTCAATACGAAAACAAAGGCCACAGGCCGCGGAGAGCATCCGCAGTCTGTGGTCTGTATTTTTTCGGGACAGCGGGCGGTCATTCCGCCTGGGTGTTTTCCCCTGTTATGCCCACCGACTGGAGCCAGTCGAGCAGGTCCCGGTAAATGTCCGCCCGCTGCGCCTCTCGGAGGATATCGTGGCGCAGGCCGGGGTAGAGCTTGACGCTGACCCGGTGCATTCCCTGGCGGGCCCAAAACCGCTGCGTCCGGGTGACGCCTTTGCCGAAGTCGCCCACCGGGTCGTCCGCCCCGGACAGCAACAGTAGGGGTAGCTCCGAGTTCATGCGCCGGACCCGCTTGGGGTCAATGCAGCGCTGCATCCCGCGCAGCAGCTCCCGAAAGGCCCCCACGGTGAAGTCCTCGCCCCGCAGTTCGTCCTTTAGAAAGACCTGACGGGCCTGTTGGTCCGCCAGCAGCCAGTCGAATTTGGATTGATTTGGCGCAAATTTTTTGTTGTACCCGTCATAGGTCAGCTGGGTGATGCGCTCGGTAGGCACATCGTAGCCGTGTTTGGCCGCCTCCCGGTCCGCCATGTGCGCCGCGATGGAGAGGGCGACAGCGGACTGCTGGCCGGTGCCGACCAGAACAGCCGCCTCCGCGTCAGCGGGATATCGGGTCAAAAAGTCCCGCACTACGAAAGAGCCAAGAGAGAACCCCAGCAGACACAGCGGCAAGCCGGGGTATTGCCCCTGGATGGCGGCGTTCAGCGTTTTGACGTCCTTCACCAGGAAGTCCCAACTTCCCTCCGGCCCGAAGTAGGTGCGGATGGGGTTGTCAGGGGGCAGGGACAGGCCGTGGCCGATGTGGTCGTTGCCGCAGACCAGCAGCCCCTGGGCGGTGCAGGCTGCCGCCAGTTCCTCATACCGGCCAATGTGCTCAGTAATCCCGTGGGAAATTTGCAGAATCCCCACCGGCGGCGTCTCCGGCGACCAAATGACCGCGTGGATGGGGGTTTTCCCGTCTGAGGACCGGTAGGACAGCTCTTTTTTGTTCATTGCCTTGCCTTTCTTCCAAAGTGCGGACGGATGAAAGCTGTTAGCTATTAGCCGTTAGCTGTTAGTCAGGTGCTGCCGGTCTAACGCGAACAGCAAAAAAGAGAGCTGAGAGAGAAACCGTCCGTTTGTTAAGAAATCCGAACGGTAAGCGCAGCACAAAAAAGCCAGCACTTTCAAGCTAAAAGCTAAGAGCTAATAGTTCCTTAATACACAAACACCGCCACCCCAACGTTGACGGTTTCATAAATTTTCTTTGCCGCCTCGTAGGGGGTGTTGACACAGCCGTGAGAACCGTTGGTCAGGTAGATGTCCCCGCCGTAGGTGCTGCGCCAGCTGGCGTCGTGAATGCCCACGTTTCCGGTGAAGGACATCCAGAAGTTGACGTAAGAGCTGTAGCCCATGGTGACATAGGTCCCCAGAGTGGCGGGGCTTTTGTGGCAGTCGAAGGCCCAGACGCTGCCGCTGGGGGTGGCGTTGCCCTTGTTGGGGTTGCCGGTGACCACCGGGGTCTCTACTACCACCTCGTAGTCCTTGTAACACCACATGGTCTGGTCGGCAATGCTGACCTCAACATAAGTGCCGCCGATGTCGTCCACCCCCCGCTCCTGGGCGGTGTAGAGGTAGGCGGGTTCCAGCTCGCCCACCGTCCCGGCCTCTACCGCCTCAATGAGCGCCTCGGTGGTGGTGGGCCGGTCGATGCACCAGCCGTAGTCCCCGCCGGTCAGGGTGATGGTTTTGCCGCTGTGGGTGGTGACCACATGGGTCAGGCCGAAGGTGTCGTATTGGTAGGCCAGGGTGGTCTTGACCCAGTCAAATACCAGGTCGTAGTCCAGGGCATAGGTGCCATCCTCCTGCGGGGCCACCCAGTCCTTGATGACAGTGTTGTCCGCCACCTCCAGCCGCCCGTCCTCAAAGTCGTAGGTGATTTCCGCTTGGAGCCAGCCGTTGATGCGCTCCAGCTCCCGGTTCAGCGTTTCGTCGTCCTGGTAGACGGTAGGGGAGAGGTAGCAGCCAGATCCGTCCAGATCCACCTCGGTCTGGTTGGAGTCCAAGGCGTCCAGCAGCAGTTGGGTGGTCTTTTCCTCATCCAGCTCGGTGCCCTGTTCCTCGGCTTGGATGTAAAACCCCTCGTCGTTTTTTTGCAGGCAGGCGTCCTGCACCTTGGTCACAAAGAGGGGGCTGAAGCAGTCCAGGTCGGCGATCTCCTGCTCCGCCTTGGTCTGGCTGTACGTAGTGTCGCCGGAGACGCTGAGGACATCCTCTGTGAAGTAGTAAGTGACCCACAGGGCCGGGTTGTACTGCGCCAACAGCTGGGCTACCTCGCCGGTGTCGTCATAGGCCAGGTCGATGTCTCTGGCCCGGATGACCTCGGTGACGTTGTCCCGCTCCACAATGGTCAGAGCATATTCCTGCACCTGGCGGTTCAGGGCGGCCACCGCGTTGGCCTCGGTCAGATTGCTGACATCCACCCCGTTAATGGTGGTCTTGTTGGGGAATCGCCCTGTGTAATACCGCGCCGCCAGCGCGTAGAAAAAGACCAGCAGCGCCAGGAACAGCGCCACGATCAGCACATAGACTGCCGGGCCGGTTTTTCGTTTCTTCCTGCGCTTGACGACTGCGGCCCGTTTGGGTGCCTGCTCCATGTTCTCACCTTCTGTCTGTGTCTAAAGCGTACTGTCTGAATAATACAGCTCACCTCTTATACTCTACCACAGAGCAGGGAGAAACACAAGCCAAAAATCCAAAAGGAGGAACCAAACGAGGAAAAACTTCTTTTTTCAAACTGCAAAGCGAAAAACTTTCGCGCAGACGCAGGCTTTCTCACAGCTTACCGAATCCTCTCCGGCGTTCCGCCGGAGATTTTGCTGTTTTTGACAAAGAATCGTCGGTCCACTGCCTCTGCTGAGGTGCGGTGAGAGAGACCCTCTCGTTTGAGAATAGTGCGTTTCTAAAAGCGAATTGCTTAAAGTCCCACAATCGTGTAAGATACAATCAGCAAAGGACAAGAACACAATTCAAGGCAGACAGCCCCCTGATTCCCTGCAAAGGTGCCCAACCGAAGCCCAGCGAAGTGGGTTCGGTTGGGACAGGCAGGGAGCGCAGCGCAGGGAGAAGCGAAGCTTCGGAAGTACCCCTTGAGGGTAGAGGGGCAAAGCCCCGCAGGGAGAAGCGCAGCTTCGGAAGTGCCCCATTGAGGGCAGAAGTGCCGCCTGACGACGAGGACTGCCTGTAACCCAAAAGAAAGGAAGCGGTCACATTGATTATTGACGCCAACATGTACTGGTTCCCGGAGAGCGTTTTTGAGAACGAAGCAGACCTGCACAGGTTCCTCTCCGAGATCCCCCGGAACTACGGCACCAACGGTTATCTCAAGGTCAACGACAACGGCACCCGCCAGATCGTCATCGAGAAGCCCACCGGTTACCAGAGCCTGAACTACGTCCAGGGCGACTACCAGGTGGAGACCATGCTGGCCGACCTGGACGAGGCCGGCGTGGAAAAAGCGGTGCTGAAAATCCCCGGCTGCCACGAGTGGATGAGCCTGGCCACCTGCAAGATTTTCAACGACGGCATGGCCGACTATCAGAAGCGCAGCGGCGGGCGGCTGGTCCCCCTGATGGTGGTCCCGCCCCAGGACGACCCCGCTGTGTTTGCGGAGATCGACCGCTGCCGGAACGAGCTGGGTATGACCGGCGTTCAGATGTGCGCCCACTACGGCGACTACTACCTGGACGACGAGCAGTTTGCCCCCTTCTTCCGCAAGCTGAACGAGCAGCCGACCACCGTTTATGTCCACCACGTCCCCGTGCCGGTGGAGAACAAGATGCTCTGCGACTACAACAACCTGCGTCGGTCCTATGGCCGCTGCGTGGACCAGGCCACCGCCATTGGCCGTGAGGTGTTCAGCGGGTTCTTTGAGAAGTACCCCAACCTGACCTTCGTCCACTCCATGCTGGGCGGCGGGTTCTTCGCCCTGTCCAGTATGCTCTTCCCCCAGCAGTCCAAGGCCAAGGACAAGGTCCAGCGCTTTGAGGTGGGCCAGAGCAACGTCAAGGAGCAGTACCAGCAGCACATCTACTTTGAGATGTCCCACGCCCAGCCCTGGGGCAAAGAGCAGCTGGAGTGCGCCGTCAAGGTGCTGGGGGCCGACCACATCCTCTTTGGCACCTCCTATCCCGTCCGCCGGGAGTGGCTGCTGGGCGGCCCGGCCTTTGTTCAGGCCCTGGACATCTCCGATGAGGAAAAGGACCTGATTCTCTGTAAAAACGCCCAGCGGCTCTATAACATCCAGTGAAAGGGGGCGTCAGCCATGTTGGTAGGCGCCGGAAAAGTGAAAATTGAACTGCCGGAGTCCCTGTTCCCCATCGAGGGCTTCGGCGGCGTCCACGACGACCTCTATGTGCGCGCCCTGCTGTTGCAGGGACAGGGAGGAGCGCAGCCCCGGAAGTACCCCTTGAGGGTAGGAGTTCCCTTCCTCATCGTGTGCTTTGACGCCACCTCTCTGCGGCCCTACGCAATCCAGGCATTCCGCGCACAGGCGGCGGAGGCGGCGGGCATCCCCCAGGAAAATGTCTGGCTCTGCGTCAGCCACACCTTCTCCGCGCCCCACCTGCGCTCGGAGGAGGCCCTTGCCCGGGAGGGCGGCGAGGTGGCCCGGAAGAATGAGGTTTTGTTCGCCTCCATGACCGCTGCCATGCAGTCCGCCATCGCTCAGGCGAAAGCCAGCCTGGAGGAGACCCAGCCCGTCATCGGCAACGCTTACTGTGCCGTCAACGTCAACCGGGATATGCTCACCGCTCAGGGCTGGTGGCTGGGAGCCGACGACCTGGGGGAATCGGACAAGACTGTTCCCTTCGTCAAGTTCCTCCGCCCCGATGGGCAGACCAAAGCGGTCCTCTACAGCTGCGATGTGCAGTCCTCCGTCATGGACCACTCCAAGGGTGCGGATGGCCGCAGCCAGGTCACAGGCGATTTGGTGGGGGCCGCCAGCCGGTTCATCGAGGCGCAGTACGGCGACGGCTTTGTGGCCCTGTTCCTGCTGGGAGCCGCAGGCGACCAGGCCCCGCTGTTCAAGGCGAAGCATAACATCCCCAACCGGGACGGTTCCATCGAGGAGACGGACATCGGGGACGAGGGATTTGTGCTGGTGAACGCCCTGGGCAAGAAGCTGGGGGCGCAGGTGGTACAGGCCATGGAGCGAGTAAAGCAGCCCTTCCAGCCGGGAGAGGCCACTCTGCGGCAGACTACTATCAACTGCCCAGGCCAGAAAATCGCCCCCAACCTGAAGGACATCCATCCCACCAAATCCTATGACTTCCAGCCGGAAGGGGAGCGGACGGTGGCGGTGTCCTACCTGACCCTGGGTCATGTGGCCCTGGTGGGACTGGGGCCGGAGCTTTCCAGCACCACTGCCATCGACATCAAGAAGGATTCCCCCTATCCGCTGACCATCGTGGCTACTATGGTCAACGGTGGGGACAAGTACATGCCGGAGCACACTGCTTATGACCGCATCACCTATGAGGCCATGAACTCCAAGTTCGCCAAGGGCTCCGCAGAGTTGGTACACAGGCATATCACGGAAACGTTAAAATCCATCCAAAAGGAGGGAACAACATGAAAATCGGCTGCGCGAGGCATTGCCTCTCCCCCAAACAGGACCCGTTTTATCTCATCGGGTTCCGCAGCCCCAACCGTATGGAGCCGTCCAGCGGCATCCATGACGACATCTACTGCAATTCCCTGCTGTTCGAGCAGGACGGCAAGCGGCTGTTCCTGTTCTCCGCAGACTTCCTGGAGTTCGAGGAGTCCATGGCCGAGGATGTCAAAACGCTGATGCTGGACAAATACGGCCTGGAGCGGGACTGCCTGCTGCTGGCCGCCACCCACAACCACTCCTCCGTGGTGGGCTACCACAAGGGCTGGTACACCGGGAAGTATGACCAGCGGTACTACGACTTCCTCATCGACACCATCTGCCGCAGCTACGAGGAGTGCGCCGCCAACCTGCGCCCCGCCACCGCCAAAATCGGGCGGAAGGTCATCACCGGCTACTACGGCAACCGGAACCACCCCGGCCAGCTGGCGGACAACGAGGTGGCGGTGGTCAAGTTCTTCGACGAGAACGGAACCGCCTTCGCGGGCTTCGTCAACTGGGCCGTCCACTCCACCGTTATCAGCGCTGACAACACCTGGCTCACCGCAGAGTGGGCGGGCAACGTCAGCAAAAAGCTGGGAGAGGTCTTTGGATTCTACCCGGCCATGGTGGTGGGCGCGGCAGGCGATTGCAGCAACCGCAACGAGCGCCAGGGCAAGGACTTCGACGAGCTGGAGCGGGTGTCCACCGGCATGGCGGAGGAGATCGCCGCCATCCCTGTGGAGAAGGACGTGGAGCTGAACCGGCTGACGGTACAGACCCTGTTCCACACCGTCCACAGCAGCAAGTTCCACCTGGACGCGAAAGCCTGGGTCATCAGCCTGGGTGGACTGCAAATCTTCGTGTTCCCCGGCGAGCTGGGCAGCGCCTTCGGCATCCAGATGAAGGAGAACTGCCCGGTGGAGGCGGTGGTCTGCGGCTACACCAACGGATATTATGAGTATTTTCTGCCTGCGGCGGAATACGGTCTGTCTTTCGAGACCAAGGACAGCCCCGTTCCTCGTGGCGAGCCGGAGAAGCTCATTCAGAAATATATTCAAGTGTCAAACACCATTTAAACAGAAAAGGAGAGTTCAACAATGGCTGAAAAACTGAAATTGGTCGCTCCCGTTGACGGGCAGTGTGTCGATCTGGCCCAGGTGCCGGACGATACCTTCTCGGCAAAGGTGCTGGGCGACGGCGTCGCCTTCGTCTACGACGGCAACACGGTCTACGCTCCCGCTGCGGGCGAGATCACCCTGGTGGCTGAGACCAACCACGCGGTAGCCATCCACACCCCCGGTGGGCTGGATCTGCTGCTCCATGTGGGTCTGGACACCGTCAACCTGGGCGGCAAGGGCCTGGAAATGCTGGTCAAGATGGGCCAGCAGGTCAAGGTAGGCACCCCGCTCATCCGCATCGACCGGGCCTTCATGAAGAAGCAGGGGGTCAACCTCATCACCCCCATGGTGCTGACCAACGGCGACGAGGTCAACTTCACCATCACCGGCGTGGGTTCCAGCGTCAAGCAGGGTCAGACCACCGTGGTGGAGTACGAGGCCGCTGAGGAGGCTGCCGCCGCTCCCGCCGCCACCGTGGACACCGGCTCTAAGTACCAGAAGCTGTGTGAGACCATCATCGAGAACGTGGGCGGCAAGTCCAACGTCATCAGCGTCACCCACTGCGTCACCCGCCTGCGCTTCAAGCTCCAGGACGAGAGCAAGGCCAACACCCAGGTGCTGACCAACACCAAGGGCGTCATCCAGGTCATCCAGACCGGCGGCCAGTATCAGGTGGTCATCGGTCCCCAGGTGGACGAGGTCTACAAGGTCCTGATGGAAATCGGCGGCTTCAGCGCCGTTGACCCCGGCGACGTGGACCAGAAGAAGGACGACAACGGCGAGAAGCAGGGCATCGTCAGCCGCTTCCTGGTCATGATGACCGGTATCTTCCAGCCTCTGCTGAGTATGCTGATGGCCGGTGGTATGATCAAGGCCCTGCTGGTCCTGCTGACCACAGTCATGGGCGTTGTGGACACCGACAGCGGCACCTATACCATCCTCTACTCCATGGGCGACGCGCTGTTTTATTTCTTCCCCATCGCCATCGGCTGGTCTGCGGCCCGCAAGTTTGGCCTGAAAGAAATCTACGGCATTGTCCTGGGCGGCGTGCTGGTCTATCCTGACCTGGTGGCCATCACCTCCAGCGATGCCCTCTACACCGTGTTCGCCGGGACCATCTTCGAGTCCGAAGTGTACACCACCTTCCTGGGCATCCCCGTCATCTTCCCCTCCGTGGGCTACACCAGTTCCGTTATTCCCATCATCGTTATCGTCTGGGTGGCCTCGCTGCTGTACAAGGGGCTGAACAAGAGCCTGCCCGCCATGCTCCGCTCCTTCTTCACTCCGTTCCTGACCCTGCTCATCACCGCCCCCATCGGCCTGTTGGTCATCGGCCCCATCGCCATGCTGCTCCAGGGCTTCCTGACCGGCTTCATGTCTTGGATCGTCAACCTGAACGCTGGTATTGCCGGCCTCATCATCGGCACCTTCTGGTCTCTGCTGGTTATGTGCGGCCTGCATATGCCCGTCATCATTATGTGCAACCTGAACATTGCTACCTATGGCTATGACATCATCCACCCGCTGTTCTTCACCGGCGCCATCGCCAGTGTGGGCGCCTGCATCGGCGTGCTGATCCGCACCAAGGACGCGGAAGAGCGCAGCCAGATCATCCCCTCCGCCATCTCCTCCTTCTTCGGCATCAACGAGCCGACCCTGTACGCCGTCCTGTTCCCCCGCAAGAAGCTGATGTACGGCACCTTCCTCTCCGCCGGTATCGGCTCCATGATCTGCGGCTTCTGCGGGTCCAAGCTGTACTCCTTCGGCGCGTCCGGTATCCTGGGCCTGCCCTGCTACATCAACCCCGAGGGCATCGACTTTGGCTTCATCGCCCTGTGCATCGCCATGGTGGTCAGCTTCGTCCTGGCTATGATCTGCGGCCTCATCTGGGGCGGCAAGAAGGACTCCGAGGGCCTGAACATCGATATGTCCCTGTAAACACGCTGCTCCCTCCTAGAGTAGAATAGACCCCACCAAACAGGCGGGACCATCCGAAAGGGTGGCCCCGCCTGGAACGTAACACCTGAAAATAACAACAGAACAGGAGATGTAACACATGAAAAAGAAGCTATTGTGCCTCCTTCTGGCCATGAGTATGTGCCTGGCAACGGCCTGCGCCTCCACCTCCAGCACCTCCGGCAGCAGTTCCGCCGATTCCAGCGCGGCGGAGGAGACCGATCCGGCGGACTCCAGCGCCGCCGGGTCAACCGAATCCGCCGACAGCGAAGAGACCGCCGAGGAAACCGGCAACGACTACTTTGAATCGCTGAATGCGGCCGAGGTGAACATTGTTGACACCGGCCTGTACACCATCGAACTCCAGGCCAAGGACGGCTGGCAGTTCGACGTGGCCGACAACAGCGACGTGACCGACTGGTTGGTGGACGCCAACGGCGAGACTGCCTTCCCCGATGACACCGGCGTTGCCACCGCCGTCAACGGCGACGACTTCACCCTGACTATCACCCTGGACGCCTCCAAAATCTCCAGCTTCCCCACCAACGGCGCGGGCGAGCTGTATGTGAAGCCCACCGGCGGCAACCCCCTGGTGGTGGAGGGCGACAACAAGGGCCAGTACACCGAAGCCTCTGAGCTTGTCGGCAGCTACACCATCCCCGAAGTGGTGGTGGACGGCACCATCGAGGGCGAGAGCGGAACGGAGTACACCTTCACCGAGGATACCGTCACCGTCTGCCTGAACCTGGACGGCATTGACGACAGCCTCATCGACAGCAGCAACTCCCTGGTGGCCCTGACCGAGGGCGACGGCTATTATCTCACCGACTTCACCTTTGAGGACGACACCCTGACCGGCGAGTGGTCTGACGGCCAGATGGCCTATACCATGACCACCGAGGACTTCACCGCCGACTTCTCCCCTCTGGGCGGAGACGGCAACGGCAACTACTACGCCAACATCACCGTCAGCGGCCTGTACTACAACGGCCTGCCCCTGTCTGACGCCACCTTCCGGGTCCACGTCTACTCCTACGGGCGCACCTTCACCATTGAGAGCAACGGGAGCCTCATCAACGACACCCAGCCCCTGTGGAGTACCACCACAGAGAACGACCTGCCCGTCCTCTGCGACGCCTACCCCGACGACCTGAACATCACCTGGCCCATCGACTTTGACGCCTCCGCCCTGACCCAGGACGACTTTACCCTGACCCTGTCCAGCGCCTACGGCGACGAGTTGCAGCTGGAGGCGGGGACCGACTTCACCGTGGAGACCTCCACCGGCACGACCACCATCACCGTCTCTTACATCTACTGGGCCAACATCCCGGTTTACACCACCCTGACCGTGGATGTGGCTATAGACAACCTGACCTGGGACAGCGCGAAGTACACTGTCACCGAGGTCTCCCACGACTATGACATCGCCAGCGTCTATTGCTATTACATCATGACCGGCGGCACCACCGGCACCCAGTATTGGACCTACTACGGCGTGGACGGCCTGACCGAGTGGTCTCAGGCGTTCGTCATCCCCACCTACACCCTGACCTACACCCAGGACGATGGCACCGTCCTGTACTACACTGAGGACGAGAACGGCGGCGTGTTCACCAGCTCCGCGGACGAGGCCATGGAGGTTGACGCCACCGAGGACAACAACTGCCAGGTGGTCAACAACGTCGGCTCCTTCGAGCGAGTGTACGACCAGACCCAGGACGTGACCGTGGACGGCGTCACCTACACCTGCGACAAGGTCTACGGCAATGCGGACAACATGCCTCTCGACCCGGCGGACTGCACTGGTATCACCGCTCAGGCGGGCTACATCCTGGGCGACAGCTGGGAGATGCACGGCAGATGGCCCTGGCAGAGCTTCGTCAACGAGGGCTATCAGGGCGGCACCAAGTAAGCTGACCCTGCTGACAAAACGATAGAATCAACGTAAAACAGGCGGGACCATCCGAAAGGGCGGTCTCGCCTGCGCATTTTTCTGTTTTCGGCAGTGGAAAGCCCCCTCCACCGGCGAACCTGTGAAGGGGACTGAAAAGCAGTTTATTCGGTTTCTGTGTTAGCGGTGTCCTCTTCCGCTTCCACGGCGACAATGGTCTGGCAGGCCAGCAGGTTGGCCCCCGTCCCGGCCAGGTCCCGCACAAGCACCTGGCTGACTGTGATAGGGGCTTCGATGACCAGCTCGCTGAGGGCCTGTGCGATGTTCCCCAGGGTCTCCATAGGGACCACCTGGTCGGTTTTCACACGGCAGCGGTCCAGAATCCCGCCGGTGACGCGGACTTCCCCCTCCACCCGGCGCTTGGGGTTGGTCAGCTCGTGGATGGCGAACGCCTCGCCGTTGCTGCAACCGTTGCCGGTGACGGCGTTGCCGTTGGTCTCGTCCACCCGCACATGGCACTCGTTAGGGCAGCAGGGGCAGATAACTTCTGTAATTTTTCTCATAGGGGCCTCCGTTTTTGAGCTGTTCGCTGTTAGTAAGTGTATGCAAACGAAATACCAGGAGCTAAGAGGGAAAAGCTCATTTTTCTTTGACACAAAAATAGCACAAATACAGCCCCAGGTCAAGAGAATTAGCTGTTAGTTGGCAATCAGCGGCCAATGGAGAAGCGCAAAGGGGCGGCCAATGGCCGCCCCGAAAGGGATTGGGTGAACTTGGTCAAACTGCGCTTCACAGGGACAACTCATGAAACCAGCAGGCTGCAAGCTAACAGCTTAATCCGGCAGCTTCAGGTCGTCCTCCCCGATCCAGCCGATTTTCCGCAGGATCTCGCAGAAAATCCAGGACAGCAGGCCGGGCAGGACGAAGCAAATCAAAATCAGCCCCGCCCAGTCGAAGGCGGTGATGGTGTGGCAGGTGCTGACCCAGCCGGTGTAGACGCCGATCTGTCCCACCAGGCCGCAGGTGCCCATGCCGGAGGAGACGGGCGCGCCGTCCATGGTCAGCTTGAAGACGCAAGTGGCAATGGGGCCGGTGATAGCAGAGGCCAGCGTGGGGGGGATCCAGATGCGGGGGTTGCGGACAATGTTGGGCATTTGCAGCATGGAGGTACCAATTCCCTGAGACACCAGGCCGCCCACGCCGTTCTCCTTGAAGGACATGACGGCGAAGCCCACCATCTGGGCGCAGCAGCCCGCCACAGCCGCGCCACCGGCCAGGCCGGTCAGCCCCAGGGCGGCGCAGATGGCGGCGGAGGAGATGGGCAGGGTCAGCGCCATGCCCACCAGCACGGACACCAGGATACCCATCAGGAAGGGCCGCAGGTCGGTGGCCCACATGATGAGCTGGCCCACGGCGGAGGCCGCCGCGCCGATGGGAGCCGCTACCAGCGCGGCCAGGCCGATGCCCACAAAGATGGTGACGATGGGAGTGACGAGGATGTCGATTTTCGTCTCTTTCGACACGGCTTTGCCGAACTCCGTGGCCACAATGGAGACCACCAGCACTGCCAGCGGGCCTCCGGCTCCGCCCAGCAGGTTAGTGGCGTAGCCCACCGGGATCAGGGAGAACAGCACCAGGGCCGGCGCGCCCAGAGCGTTGCCGATGGCTGCCGCCATTGCCGGGCCGACCATGGCCGAGGCGCAGCCGCCGATGGTGTAGGAGACCCCCGCCGTGGCGTCCAGCACGATGAAGCTGTCAGTCAGAAAGGCGATGTGGAACTGGGTGCCGATGGTGTTCAGGATGGTCCCCACCAGCAGGGTGCAGAACAGGCCCTGGGCCATGGCGCCCAGCGCGTCCACGCCGTAGCGCTTGGCGGAAATCACGATGTTTTTCCGCTTGAGAAAGGCTTTAAACTTTTCCATTTTTCGTCCTCTTTTCGAGATGTATGGGATGTATCGTATGCTTTACAGGTGTCTTGACATCTGTAAAGCATATTATAGACCCTTTGCGCCGGTTGTCAACGGTGGTTTTCCCCAATTCCTGCGGGATGCGAAGGGCCTCTCCCATGAAAATGACCGGAACCAGAGATCTCCCCCGAAAAAACGCATTGACGGAAGGCATTTTTTTGAGTATTCTATGGATATATGATTGAACAGTGAAACCGGAAGCGAGGTGTCCCCTTCATGGACAAGCAGGAACACGAGGCCCTCCACAAAGAGGGTACGCCCCACGAGCACAACCACACCCAGACCAAAGCGGTGCTGAACCGTCTCTCCCGGGCCATCGGCCACCTGGAAGCCGTCCGGCAGATGGTGGAGGATGGGCGGGACTGCTCCGAGGTACTCATCCAACTGGCGGCGGTGCGGGCCGCGCTGACCAGCACCGGCAAAGTCATCCTCAAGGACCACATCGAGCACTGCATTGTGGACGCCGTGGAGGAGGGGGACACCCAGGCCATTCAGGACCTGGAAAAGGCCATTGACCAGTTCATCAAATGACGGCTTTTCCGCACCTTGACGAATTGCCTGGAAAACGACTATAATACTGTCCACGGACTCCCTTTGTGGGTTTTCCGATGATTCGATTTTTGCTGCTTTTTTGAGGGAGGCGAACCCATGAAATCCACAGAACGCCGGGAGCAAATTTTATCCTACCTCCAGCACCAGACCGCTCCCGTCAGCGCCTCCACCCTGGCCCGGCAATTTTCCGTCAGCCGGCAAATTATCGTGGGGGATGTGGCGCTGCTCCGGGCAGGAGGGGCCACCATCTCCGCCACTCCCAGAGGGTACCTGCTCTCCCAGCGCCAGAGCGGACTGCTGCGGCAGGTGGCCTGTTTCCACACGGGGGATCAGATGGAGGATGAACTGACCCTCTGCGTAGACCAAGGGTGCAGCGTGCTGGACGTGATCGTAGAGCACCCGGTTTACGGGCAGCTGGTGGGCCAGCTCCAGCTCCACTCCCGCTATGATGTCCAGCAGTTCGTCCAGCGGGTGAAGCAGGAAAGCGCCCACTCCCTGTCCGAGCTGACCGACGGCATCCACCTGCACACCCTCCGTTGCCCCAGCGAGGACGCCTACCAGCGGGTCTGCAAGGCGCTGGATGCGGCGGGATACCTGCTGAAAGAAGAGGAATGACCCGTTTCAATGACAAAAAACGGCCACACCGTCTCCGGCGTGGTCGTTTTTGTATGTCTGCGGTTCTATTCTCCCAGCAGCTCTCCCCAGGTTTTCGGCCCACAGATGCCGTCCACGGTCAGCCCCTTGGTCTCCTGGTACTGCTCCACAGCGGCTCCGGTCAGACTGCCGAACTTACCGTCCGTATCCAAGCCGCAGCCCAGCGCGGCGTTCAGCAGAATTTGCAGCGCCGTGACCTGCTGGCCCTTGTCTCCCTTTTGCAGCGTGTCCATGTCTTTCGTCACCTCCGTCAAATACAGTTCGCGCTCCGCCTTGCGTCGGGTGGTCAGGCCGGACAGCACTTTGCCGCCTGCCTTGTTGTAGAGCAGAATCGCCTCTCCAATTTCAGAGATGGAGCGGTCTTTGCACAAGGTTTTCAGGTTCGTTTGCCCGCAGTTGAAGGCGAAGCTGGTCAGGGCGGAGCGTTGATTCTCGTTCAGTGCCGCTGCGACTGGCACATAACTGGTCAAGCCGGTGTAATCCCAGAACTTTTTCACGTCGGTTTTCAACAGTTCTTCCGACCTGACGCGGGTGATGGTCATGCCCTTGGAGACGGCTTTGCCGTCCACCTTTCCGGTGTGGCCGTACCCAATGGTCCAAACCCCGGCGCTGTCCTGATAGGCGGTCAGCCGCAGGCCCTCATATTTTTTGATGAGGGCGAGACCAGCCGCGTTGATGGTGTCACGCATCATCCCCACCGCCTTTCAGGTTGCCAAACAGAGCGACCAACTTGTCCGGCATCAGGTCGGGGTCAATTTTGCAGATGTTCTCAATGGAACTTCCTGTCTCCATCACACAGATATAACCGCAGACCGCCCCGGCGACTGGGACTGTGACCCCCATATCCATATACCCCTGTGCGTAATCAATGAGAACACCCAGGAAAATGATAAGGACGATTCCGACCTTGTGAAACAGGCCCTCCCGCATGACGGAGGACGCGAAGGTTTTGGTGGCAAGGGCCTGCACCAGGCCCGTGATAAAGTCCAGCGCGATAAACGCGCAGGTGATGAGGTAAGTCATACAAATCAGTCCTTTCAGTAACTCATTTCCACATAGCCATAGGTGTAATCGTCGCTGACCTTCCGGCTCTTTCGCTTACAAACCCCGCTGTCGTTGTAGTTGATGGTGTTCAGGGTGCTGCCGTTCTTGCTGGCCAGCAGCTCGGTGTGGGTGGCGCTGGACTTCCCGGTAGACTTGAACAGAACCAGGTCGCCGGGCTTCGGCTCGTAGCTGGACCCCTTGCTGTGCCAGATGCCCTTGTTCCGGGCCTTCTTCTCCATTTTTGCGGCAGTCCTGGAAATCAGCGACCCCAGGTCGGTCCCCTGCGACACACCCCACAAGGCCCCCACGGTGCAGTAAGCCTCGCTGGTGGGTTTTGGGTCGCTTTTGCCGCTGTCGGTGCTGTTGTACCAGGCGATGGCCTTGTTGCCGGGCTTCTTGCCCAGCCAGCTCTCCCCGTGGAGCAGCGCCGCCGCCACCCGGTTGGGGATGGCAATCAGGTAGGCATCATGCACCCAGCGGTAAACCCCGTCCACCAGCACGGGCAGATACACCTTGCCCAGCGCCGTGTTGCTGAACTTCCCGCAGTCGTCCGCCTGCACCACCTGTCCGGCGGTGAGCTTGACCACGGATTTGCCGGTGCCGCTGGAGGGAAAATCCCTCGCCGCGACTGCCTTCTTTACAACATAGTAACTCATGGTTTATTCCTCCTTAATAAATTGCCACCCAGTCCACGGTTACGGTGCCGCTGGCGGTACTGTACAGATACAGTGTAAATCCGGTACTGGATATCTTGCTGGCGGAAGCTTGCCGATTCCCCGGTACAGAGGTACGTGGGTTTGTCAGCACGCTGGGCGTTCCGCTGAACGCCTGCTCGAAGGTTATCTCCTGCGAGGCTGTTCCGTCAGCCGTGCAGGTCATGGACACTGTCCCCCGCTGGATCTCCGGCACACGGAAACTGTTGATAGTGGCGTCTCCGATTACGTTCAATGCGCTGTCAATGGTGGTATCTCCGGTCACATTCAAGGTGCCATCTATCGTGACCGCTTTCTCCTTGTTAATTACGCTGAACCAGTATCCCGGTGCTGTCTCCGTATCGGCATCCTGGTAATATCCGAATATGCCGCCGGGGTGGATGATAAGGGCGCCATCCTGACTGGTGGCGGTATCACAATTATAGTTGAGAAGCGTAAAAATCCCACCATATTGCTCGCAATATGTGTAGTCCGTTGCATATGAGGACGCACCAACTTTCAAGGACCATATCGGTAAGTACATACTCTCTATGTGTCCGCCGGAAATGTTCGTCCAACCGGCTAACTCGTTGTAAGAGTAGGCTTCCGTATACAAGCTACCCATCAAATTCGCATTATTTGCGGTCAGATTGCCATCAGAATCCACCGAGAACGTTCCGCCGCCGATGTCTATGCTGCCGCCGGTGATGGTCCCCAAATTGGCGGCAATAGCGGACAGCTCCGACACGTTGAGCTTTTCCGCCGTCACTGCTCCGGCCACGATTTTTGCGGCGGTGATGATGCCGTCCCCCAGGGCACTTGTCCCGAAGGGCGCGGCTACCCACTTGCTGCCGTTCCAGTAATACATGGCGTAGTCCCCGCCGGAAGTGTCAAACCACAGGTCGTTGACGCTGAGCGTGTAGTCGTCGGCGGACGGCGCAGCGGCAGTGTAGTAAACGGCGTTTTTACCGCTGGCCAGCACCTTGGCGTCTGTGACCTTGGTGGTCAGCTCCTTGATCTGCTGGGCCACCGGGCCGGACACCGCCGCGCTCTGCTGGCTCTCGCTCTCTCCCGCCGCCGTGATGGTGCTTTTCAGCCCGCCGTCGTACTCCAGGGTGTGGGCCATGACGGGAACAAGATAGATGCTCTCGTCCTCGTCCTCCACCGCAGGGGTCCAGCTGGTGGCGGTATCCCCAATCTCCAGCTTGGCTTTCCGCACCTGCATGGAGTACAGGCTATAGTCAAAGACTTCGATATAGAATCGTGTGGTGTCGTCGATGCTGCCGGAGCCGCTGGAGAAATAATCATCCGTCAGCGTGACTGTTCTGCTGATGCGCTGCCAGCTGTCGGACAAAGTGACCGTCCGAAAGTCGATGTTGCGGTACAGTGTTATTGTGTTGCTGTCCGACGTGCAAAGCACAAGCCGCACGATGCACCCCCGGCTTGTAGATGCGTTGATACTTGCATAGTCGTCCGCACGAATATCGAGGGACAGCGTTACCGTTTGTCCGCGAAGTGAGGAAAACTGGATGGGGTCGCGCCCATCAATGCAGTGCCAACCCAGTGTGTCTGTCGCCGCCCAGGTCGCCACTGTGTATCCCTCGTCGTCTGCTGCGAGAGTAATAACGTCCTTGTCTGCCAGCCACCCATCCATCGTTCGGGTGTTGGGCAGGTAGTTTCGCCCACCGGTCAGCGTGGGGACCCGCAGCACGTCCCCCACGTCCACTGCCAACTGTCCCACGGCGGTCAGGGTGGCCGGTCGGTAGGTGAAGCCCTTGACCACGTCCCAGGCGGTGTCGATGTTGTCCTCGGTCATGAGGGGATTCGTCAGGGCAATGCTGCCGCCAGCGGCCCCGGTGGTGCGCTCCACCTCTGTCGTCTCGGTGGCGGTCTCCCCGTCGTCGCTGGTGGTTTCCGCCTCCAGCGCGTTGACCAGGCTGGCCACGGTGAAGTCGCTGGTTTTGAACACCATGCCGCCGCTGTAACAGTCATCGGTCCCCAGCACCTGGCCGCTCTCCGTAAATTGCCGGAACACCAGGCACCCGTCCCGGTCCATACAGGCGTTGGCCCCGCACAGGGCGGCCAAATAGCCGATGGCGGTGGAATAGGTCAACCCCGTGGGCATCCCCGCGATGGTCAGGCTGGGAACCGTCCCGGAGAAGGTCAGCCCGGCCCCGCTGCACACGTCTGCCAACGCTGCGGCCAAGGTACATTCCCCGGTCACGCTGTCGGAGGGGGTATAGATCCCACCGGCGAAATACAGGTCGTCCCAGGCTTCCACCGTCAGCTTGTCCTCGGAGATTTCCGCCTTCGTGCCGGTAAAGATGCCCACAGGCGCCCACTCCACCGCGCCGTCAAACTCCTGCCCCAGGTACAGGGTGAACCGCTGATTCTCCAGCGCCGTCCCCGCCTCCAAAACAATCGTTGCACAAGCGGCGTTGACGCACCCGATGGATACGCTCTCCGACCCGCAAAGGGTGTGCGAGAGGGAAATACTCGTGATTCCCACCGCGTCGTCCCCGTAGTTGGTCAGGACGGTCCCGTCGTCCAGCTCCAATTTGGCGTAGTATTTCCGGCCCGCCACGGTCTCGTTTGTCAGTTCGTACACGCGCTCGCCTCCTCACTGCTCGATGCCATCCACGGTCACGTCCTTTACGTACTGGAACCCGTCCGCCCCGCTGTACAGGGTGTATGTCGGTGTGCCAAAGTACATGGTCTTGGTGACGGTGGTCCCGGTCATGTCGGTGTATTTCACCTTTACAAAGGGGTCGTCCGCGTTGCTGACCGCGCTCTCGATGGTCTGGACCTGGTCGAAGGTCAGCACCGGCCACTTGATGGTGATTTTGCTCTTGATAGCCACAATGGTGCCCAGCATTTTGCCGCTGGAGCTGCGCCCCGTGTCGGACGACCACACCTTTTCCCGGGTGATGGTCACCCCCTCCAGGGCGGGGGTGGGCATTTGCACCCCGCCGATGTAAAGCTCAGATACAGTGATACTCATGCGCCCACCCCCTTACGTGTACGCCGCCCAGGGCAGCTGTCCGGTGGCTCTGGCCTGGCTGATGGCGTAGTCCGCCGACGCCTTGCCCACCACCTTGCCGTCCAGGGTGACATAGGTGTTGATGGTGACGGTCTGGTTGCCGCCGCCGGACGAGGCCAGCTTGTTCGCGATTTGCGTCGCCACAATGTCCGCCCACTGGGTATTGCGCTCCAGGGGCACGATGGCCTCCTGCCCGGCCTCTCCCGCTACGGTGTCCCCAAACAGGGTCGCCCGGTCCACGATGCCGCCACGGGCGGCGAACTTGATGGTAGGCCAACCGCTGAGGCCCAGCGCCTTGTAGACCGCCTTTTTGACCGCCCCAACGTTGGTGTTGTAGGTGATGGTCAGGCCCAACGTCTTGTTTTTCCAGCCGGATTTGAACTTGCTCCACAGGTCCGCGGCCGTGTTTTTCAGGCTGTTGGTGATGCTCACTGACCGGGTCCCCCATTTTGATTTGAACGTGCTCCACAGGCTACTGGCAGAGGTTTTCAGGCTGTTGGCGATGGAAATCGCCCGGCTGCCCCAGTTGCTTTTAAACGTGTTCCACAGACTGCTGGCGCTGCTTTTCAGGCTGTTGGCGATACTCACTGCCACGCCGGAGAGCTTACCCCAGGCTGTTTTGAAGGTGCTCCACACGTCGCTGGCGGTGCTGGAGAGGGCCACGCCAATACTGACCGCCAAATCCGATTGGAGCAGGTCGTTTACGCCCCCGGCCACGCCCTCCAGCTGCTCCGCCAGCAATGAAAAGCCCGCGCCCAGCCCCTCGATGACCGCCACGATGCCCTCCCCGGCCCAAGCCGCCAGCGGGGACAAAAAGTTGTCCCAAATGGCCTGTCCGATGGGGGCCAGCACGTCCAGCGCTGCCGAAACCAGGGAAAACGCCCCGGCCAGCGCCTCGATCACCGCCGGAACCGCCGCATCCAGCGCCCAGTTCGCCAGAGGCTTGAGGACGTTCTCATATCCCCATTTCAGTCCGCCGCTGAGCTGCTTCGCCAGTTCCTCCGCCGCCGCTTTCAGGTTCTGGAAGGCCGTCACCACCTTCCACCCCTTCAGCGCCCAGAGCTTTTTCAGCGGGGCTAGCAGTCGGCTGGCGATTTTTCTCCCCTTTTCCAGCCATTTTGACAACCGCTGCAACATCGTCAGCTGCGATTTGCTGCCGGAGCTGCCGCTTTTCCGGCTGCTGCCGCTGCTCTTTCTGCCGCTGGAGCCAGAGCTGCTCGCCGCCTTGCTGAGCTTGTTGATCTCATCGAAACTCAGCACGTCCCGGACGGCTTTTTTCAGGCTCGTCACGCTGGCTGTGGCGGCGCGGGTGGCCTGGGTCAGCTTGGTCAGCGCGTTGGATACGTCGATGAGCTTTTTCGTTCCATTGGTCAGGCTATATGTCTCTTCCGCCATTGGTTCCCCCTTTCCGTGTTTTCGCTTCCGTCTGCGAACCGGCGTGCCGCTCCATCATCTGCCGGTACTTCTCCACCTTTCGTGCCCGAATTTCCTCCTCGTTCCAGTAGGGGAACACCTCATAGACCTCATCCAGCTGCCCCTCCGTCAGGGCCTGGGCGATCAGCCCCGCTTGCTGCCAGGCGATGACCGCCTGCCGCTGGGCGCGCCGCCGCTCCCGCTCCCGGTGGGCGCGGACAGCCTCGGCCACCTCTCCCCAGGTCAGGTCCTCCACCTCCCAGGGCGGCAACCCGGCAATTTCCCCCTCCTGTACCAGCTCATCCAGGGTCACTCCGCCGGAAAAGGGCGCGCCTCCGTCTCTGCCTCCGCAGGGGCCTCTTCCTTGTCCTCCAGCAGCTGGAACGCCTGCTCCACTGCCTGAGCCACGCTGCGTTTCAGCTGCTCGGCCTGCTGTTCGCTGACCAGACCCGACTGGGCCGCAATGTCGAAAGCCAACGCCCCAAACCGGGCCTGTCCGTTCCAGCCCTCGTCCACAAGCAGGTCGTAAAGAGCCTCGCCGTCGGTGATTTCATTGTCATTGCCCCGCCAGTTCAGGGCCTCCTCCAGCAGAGCGGCCATCCGCTCGCCGTCCGTGGCCGCCGACAGGATAACTTGCAGCGGCTCCTCGCCAAATTTCTCCCGCAGCGCCCGCTGCCCCGCCACGGTCAGCCGCAGCCGGAGCTTCTGCCCGTCCAGCCGCAGGGTGTAGGTTCGTTTCATCGTTTTTTCGTCCTTTCCGCGCTCATTGCGCTCCATTTCAGTCGTGCGTCAGGAAACCGCCCGTCCTTTCCCGCCGCCGGGCAGGGCGGACGGGCGGCCTCTTACTCTACCCGCAAATTATCACGCGGGGTTCGTCACCGTCCAGTCGCTCTGGAGCATCACCACCAGCATGGCGGTGATGAGTTCGTCCACCTTGGCCCCCACCACATAGGTGCTGACATAGCCGGTGGAGGCGAACACCGTGCCGTCCGGCAGTGTCACCGCCACGGGGACGACGTTCCTGGCGTCCTGGAGGGCTTTCAGCTTCCGGTAGTCGGAGCTGGCGTCGGCGTTGTCGAACAGGTACGTAATCTCATACGCCTGAGTGTCCTGCACGCCGGGGACATAGTGCTTCATGCTGTCCTTCATGCAGGTGGCGTCCAGCTCGGATGGTGCGCCGCCGATGTCGCTGATTTCCTGCACGTAGTTCATCTCCACATCGTTGACCTTCACGCTGATGCCAATGCTGGATAAGCCCTGAGTAGTTGCCATATAATAACCATCCCTTTCTTTTATTTCGTTTGTCGGCCCATATCATTGCAAATTGTTAATTGATGAGCCGCATGGTCCTCTTATCCACCCTGCGCCCAAACCGCAGGGTTTTCCGCTCATAGGTGCTGTTTTCCACTGTATCCGGCCCCATATAGGTCCGTTTCAGCCCGATGCCCAGCATGGCCCGGTTGACCAGGTTTGCCAGAGCCGCCGCCGTCTCCCGGTCGAAGGCCCAGATGTCCACCTGGTAGACGATCTCATCCACCACCGGGCAGTCGGTGGAGCGGTTGTCGTACTCTCCGTAGGTGATGACCACGCCCTCCGCCGCCTCTCTGGGGTAGCTCTGCCGGACAGAAAACGCAATGTCGCTCTCCATCCCCTCCAGCGCCGCTTTCACCTGCGCTCTCGCGTCCACCAGGGTCAGTTCCGCCTCGGTCATGTCCTCGCCTCCTCTCAGAACAGCCGCTGTAGTTGCAGCAGCCGATACCCCAGCCATTGCTGTACTGTCCGCAGCTCGTAGACCTGCCCGTCAATGACGAACCGGTCAAAGGGGCTCAGCTCCAGCGCCCCATAACACACCCCCTGTACCACATTGTCGGCAGCCTCCCCCTGGGGCTCTGCGGAGTTGCCGCCGCGGAGCTGTCCGTTGGTCTGCCAGACTCTGGTCGTCTGCCAGCAGATGCCGTCCTCCGTCCCATCGGCCACCTCCAGGTCTGGAGTGTCCATGTCGTAATAGACCACCGTCTCCCCATAGCCGTCGGTTTTGGTGTGCCGCCGATGGAGGGCGTATCCCCTCCGCCATTCCAGCGGGGTCTGCCGGGTCAGCATCCCACTCTCCGGTAGCGGGCCAGGCTGTCCAGGATGTCGGCCACCGCCTCCTGGTACTCCTCCGGCCCCAGATAGGTATCGCTCTGGCTGACCTGCCCTTCGGTGTAGGCGCTGCTCCTGCGCCCCTCCGCCTCAGAGATGTCCCTCCGGTAGAACAGCGCCGCCAGCTCCACCGCCTTGTGGAGCATCCCGCCGTCCAGCTCGTCCACGCCCAGGTAGAGCAGCAGCTCCGCCTCCGCGTCAGAAAGCTCATCCTCCAGCAGGGCGACCTCGTCGTCCTCCGGCGCGACCATCCCCAGCTTCCGCTCCAACTGCTCCAGCAGCGTTTCCATTACTTCGTCTGTCATAGTATATTTTCCTCCTCCTTCTCAGTAGGTGGCACGTTTTTCTCGGAGCGCTGCCATTCGACAACTGACCGCCCCTCTTGCCTCCCCTGAAAGGGGAGGTGGCGCGGCGTAAGCCGCGACGGAGGGGTTTCGTCAGTGTCAGCACCGCGTCCAGCAGTCCTCAACAAGCACTCGACTACGAATTGCTAATTGCACATTGCTAATTGCTAATTATTTATTCACCGTCATCACCGCCAGCGCGCTGGGCTGCACCACCTTGGCGCCGTAGGCGTGGAGGCCCTTCACCGCATCGGAGAAGTTCTTCTCCAGTCGATATGCCTCCAGTTCCACCAGCTGCTCGGCGAAGGAGCCAGCCGCGTTGGTCCCAGCGATGATTTTATAGTTGGTCCCATTGGTGTTGGGTACGTTGTTGCTCAGGTGGATCTGGAACCCGGCGGCCTCGCCCACCAGACCCCCTTGGAGGATGGCCTGGTTGTAGCCGGTGCCGTTGCCCACGAACCGCTCGTCCTTCAGGAGCAGGGCGTGGAACCAGGGCGGTACCACCACCCAGCGGCCCATCATGGGTACGTTGGCCTCGGAAAGGGCGGTCCCCAGGTCCACCAGGTAGTCGTAGGCGTTGGACGCGGTGGGGGTGACGGCGGTGCTGTCGGTGTAAAGCACATTGTCCGCCGCGCAGCCCTCCAGCAGCAGATTGGCCAGGTACTGGTCCACCACGTCGTTGATACCATAGCTGGCCCGCTGCATGGCCGCGTCGATGAGTTTGGGGTTGGACTGGGCGTTGTCGATGTCCTTCACCTGGAAGTTGAAGTACTTGGCCTGGTCGATGACCAGGTTCTGCTGCTCGCCGTCCAGCTCCTCCGGGTCAGCGATGTCGCTGCCGTCGTAGTCCTGAATGGTGATGTTGCCCAGCTGGTTGATGTGGACGGTGTCGCCGTAGGCGCGGATCTCGCCCTCATAGTCCCGGTTCATCAAGCTGGCGTAAACGTGGACGTTGTCCAGATGGTCCAGCAGCCGCGCGGACCAGATTTCAGGAATAAAGTTATCAAATGCCATAGAATCCCTCTCTCCTTATGATGTAATTTGTGTGATGATGGTTTGCCGCCCTCACCGGGCCAGTGCCTTTGTGATTTCCTCCCAGTGGTCGTTGATCTCCCGGCGGGACATCCCCCGCAGGCTCTCCCGGCTGTAGCTGCGGCTCCGGGCCGGTTCCTTCGGCGTGCGGGTGCCCCGCATCCGCTCGGTAACGGCCTGGGCCAGGCTCTCCCGGAACAGAGCCTCGAACAGCTCCACCTGTTCCAGCGCCTGGGCCTCGTCCTGCCCGGTCAGGAACCGGGCGAAGGCGGTGGGCAGGCCCCGGCTGGCCAGTTCCCGGCCCACTGCGTCCTCCAGCCGCTGGGCGGCGAAGGCGGCCCGCTCCTCGTCCAGGGCCTTCCGCTCCGCCTCCAGCGCCTGGCGCATCAGCACCGGCCCCTGCTCCGGCGGTGCCGCAGGCGGCTCCAGCGGCTCCTGCTGTTCCTCTCTGCGTTCTTCCTCGTTCATGGTGTTTCCCTCCTTGTGTCGTTGTTGATAAACCACCCTCAACGGGTTGGTTCAACGGCTAAAATTTCCCGCTTTGCTGCATGAAAACGCACACGAGCAGAAAAGCACTACCCCCCCTGCCTCCGCCGTCAAGCGGCACTTCCGCTTCGCTCCCTGCCCTGAAAGGGGAGGAGGGCCGCCGCCTTTCGGCGGTGGCGGAGGGGTTTCCCACCCAAAGCGAAAAACGTTTTGGGTTGTCGCGTACTTTCTTATCAGTCGCTGCCCGCTTCTCCCCGCTGCCGCCGAATATTCTCCAGTGCCTCCGCCGGGTCCCGGATAAACCACAGCTGGCTCAGCAGCGTCTGGTCGTCCACAATGCCCTGGAGACGGGTCACCATCTCCACGATCTCTCCCTCGTCGATGGGCATATTCACCGTGAACACCACGTCCACGTCGTTGGTCCCCACGATGTCCATCTCCCCCATGGTGTAGAGCCAACGGTTGTAGAGCCGGAACCGCTCCTTGAGGCCCCGCTCCATCCGGCGAATTTTGTTCTTCACCATCAGGTTCATGGTCAGCAGCTTGAGCTTCAGCGCCTGCCCGCTGGCGTTGCCGGAGAACTTCTCGTCGGACATATCCACCGTCAGCGTCATCTTGTGCATCTCCCGCACCAGCGCGTCGGCCAGCACCTGCACGCTCTGCTCGTCGAAGGTTTTCTGGATGTACTCCACCCGGGCGTCCAGAGGCGCGCCGTCCAAAAACTTCTCCCGCGCCAGACGGCCCTCGTCCCCTTCCCGCAGGGTCATGCCGAAGAACACCAGCAGGGCGTCCACGAACTTCTTTTTGTCGGTCAGGCGGCTGCTCATCAACTGGTCATAGGCGTCGATGAGGCTGATGATCTGCTCGAAATCCCCCTGGCGCTCGCCGTTGTTCTCATAGCCGATGACGGGTACTTCCCCAAAATAGTGTTCTCTGGTCGGCCCTACCTGATGAAACACCGCCGTTTTCAGGTCGTCGCTGCGGAAATCCCGCTCGGTGTGGTCGGTATAGACGGTCAGGAAATAATACTTCTCTCGTGCGGTGGTCTCCCGCCGCTCCCACACCAGGGCGAAGAGCTTGTTGTGTTCCACCGTGGAGTCGCAGACCAAAATGCCGCTGCGGGGGTCGATTTTCGCGCTCCGGGGCCGGGGCTGTTCTTCGCTGGAGGCGTAGCACAGTTCGAGACATTCCCCAAAAATACCCATCCCCTTGCCGATCTCCTGGTCCACCTCGCTGATGTGCTGCTGGTCGAAGCAGTCCAGCAGGGGAGAGAGGTCCAGCGCCTTATCTGCCGCCCTCCGGCGGCCCAGACTGACCTCCACCCCACCGAAGGGGTCTTTTTCCTTCCGGCGGCGGGGGTTGCCGTCGTACTTCACCGGCTCCCCCAGGTAGTACCCCAGGCCCAGGTCCACCACGTACTTGGCGTAGTTCACCGCCACCTGCACCTCATCGGCCGTTTTTCGCTGGCGCAGGATAGGGTGCAGCCCCCGGTAGTAGTCGTCCAGCCGCTGATAGCGGCCTGCGGCCTCCTCCGCCCGCTCCACCAGGTAGCGCAGCACCTCTGGGCGTATGTCCTCCACATCAGGTACTTCCTCCCGGTCTAAGTAGCAAATCAATGGTTGTTTCCCTCCCTTTGTTCAATGTGCAATTTGCAATGTACAATGTGCAATGAAACTCTGCCCCAGGTGCGTTCCTTCCCGGAATAGCTCGATGTAACCTCCGCCATCCGATGGCAGAAAAAGTCTCAATTCCCACCTCTTTCAGGGGAGAAAGGCCGCCGCCTTTCGGCGGTGGCGGCGGGGGTTCCCCGCCGCCAGCAGCTGCCCCGGCAATCCCCCACCCACGCCGCCTTTCCTACCATTGCTAATTGCTCATTGCAAATTGCTAATTGCCTACAGTCCTCTGGGCCGTCTCCCTGCTCTTGCGCTCCCACGCGCCACCACGGTAGAAACGAAGTACCGCACCGCGTCCATACAGTGGTCGTGGTCTTTCACGGGCTTGTCCACCCCCTGGGCGGCGGCGGTCTCATCCCAGACGTAGGCCCGGAACTCGCTGATGGTGTGGGCGCAAGCACTGGAAAAGAGCAGTTTCCCCTCCCGCAGCAGTTGGCTGACGTTGCGTATCCCGTCCAGCACCCGGTTGTCCGCCGCCTGGACGGGCAGTCCACGCGCTCTCAGTTCGGTGATAAAACTAACTGCCGATGGGTCAATTATCACCGTTCGGGGATAACAACCGGCTAAAAAAAGCAGCAGGTCGTCTGCGTACTCGCCGTCAGTCTTTTGCCGCTGGCGCTGCCGCCCGTCCCAGCAGTATTCCCGGAGGCACACCCACCGGTCCGCCCGGTCCTTCTGCCATAGCAAAAACACCGTGGGGTTGCGGGTGCCGTAGTCCACGCTGACGTAGCAGTCTCCCGCCGTCTCCGGCAGCTGGGAGAGGACGTGCCGCCGGAGGTCGAACCCGTCATAGACCAGCCCCTCCGCCGCCACCCACAGCCCCTGGACGTACCGGTCATAAAAGACGCCGGTGTACAGCCGCTCATACCTGGCCCGGATGTCCGGGGCCAGGGCGGGGTTGTCCTCCATGGTGAAGTGCAGGTACAGCAGGTTCCGCGCTTCGGTCTGTTGGACCCACTCCCGATAGAACCAGTGTTCCGGCCCTGCCGGGTTGCAGTTGAACCAGAATTTGCTCCCCGCCACGCTGCACCGGGCCAGGGCCTGCTCCACGAAGGAGCGGGGCATCAGGGCCACCTCGTCCAGCAGTACCCCCGCCAGGGTCATGCCCTGAATGAGGGCGTAGGAGGATTCATCCTTGCCGCCGAACAGGTAATAGGTGTTGCTTCTGCCGCCGCCGGTGACGGTGATGCGGTTCTCGCTCCGCCGCTCCTGGAAGGTATAAATCCCCTCCAACCACTGGGGCATCCCGTCGGTGACGTTGCGCCGCAGGGCCTCAATGGTTTTGCCGCAAATGGCGAACTTCTCTCCGCTGAATCGGCTCATGCTCCACAGCAGGAACCCCGCCGTCATGGAAAGAGTCTTGCCGCTGCGAACGCTGCCGTCGCAGAGAAGGCCGTCCCGGCCCGCAAACTCACTCCGCCGCCACCAGGTCAGCGCCAGCCGTTGCCGGGGACTGAAGCTCTGGTATTGCATCGGTGTCAAAGCCCCCTTCCTCGTCCAGCAAATGGAGAAGATTGTTCTCCGGCTTTGGCCCGGCCGTACCGTCGCCCCACTTATCCCCTTTGCGCTTTTTCAGCCACAGGGAAATGGCGCTCATGTCCGGCCCCACCTGTTTGGTGGTCTCCACCTCCTTCCGCTCGCCTTTGGCGCTGACCTCCACCCGCTTCTCCACGCTCTCATAGCCCAGGGCCTTGCGCAGCAGGGCGTTTTCCACCTGGAAGTCCACCGCCTCCGGGTCCACCTCCAGCGCCCGGCGAACGTCCTCGCTGCGCTTCTTCCAGCGGGCCAGCGTCTGGGCGCTGATTCCCATTTTCTCTGCGATCTCCTCCTCGCTCCTGCCCTCCCGCCGCCAGCCGGCCAGCTTGGTCAGCCGGGCCTCGGTCAGCCAGTCCTTGATTTTTGGCATCCGCGTTCCCCCTTCCTTTGTTGCTGACTGCATTATAGCACATTCGTTCGATTATCACCAGCATTGATTTTTTGGATTCCGCGCTTTTTTCGCTTTTTTCGGGAAAACGTGTATTTTGTGTACCACATAATACACTTTTCCTTTTGCCGGAAAGGGGCCAGCCGCTCTCCGGGATTCTGTCAGACCTTCCAGTTGACAACCTTGGCGGGATTCGATACAATATCAACATCAATTTTGCGTGCCCCACTCTTTTTTCGTTCACAAAGGAAGGAAGGCTCACACATATGGAACACGAACTTGTCATTGTTTTGGATTTTGGCGGACAATATAACCAGCTCATCGCCCGGCGGGTGCGGGAGTGCGGCGTTTACTGCGAGGTAAAGCCCTATACCACCCCCCTTGCGGAGCTGAAAGCGACTAAGCCCATCGGCATCATCTTTACCGGTGGGCCAAACAGCGTCTATTTAAAGGACTCACCCCACATTTCGGAGGAGATTTTCACATGGGGGGTGCCCATTCTGGGCATTTGCTACGGCTGCCAGCTGATGGCCCAAACGCTGGGCGGTCAGGTGGTCCCGGCCCAGGATGACTCCGCCCGGGAATACGGCAAGACCAAAACCTATTACGACACTTCCTGCAAGCTGTTCCAGGGTCTGCCCGACGCGGGCATCTCCTGGATGAGCCACAGCGACTACATGGCCCGTGTCCCCGAGGGGTTCCGGCTGATGGCCCACTCCGCCGCCTGCCCCAACGTGGCCATCGCGGACGAGGACCGGGGATTCTACGGCGTGCAGTTCCACCCGGAGGTCAACCACACGGAAAACGGCAGCAAAATGCTCCGCAACTTCCTCTATGAGGTTTGCCACGCCTCCGGCGACTGGACTATGGGGGACTTCTGTCGGCGCACCGTAGCCTCTCTCCGGGAGCAGATCGGCGGGGGCCGGGTGCTGCTGGCCCTCTCCGGCGGCGTGGATTCCTCCGTGCTGGCCGCGCTGCTGGCGGAAGCAATCGGGGACCGGCTGACCTGCGTGTTCGTGGACCACGGCCTGATGCGCAAAAACGAGGGAGACGAGGTAGAAGCGGCCTTCCAAAAGTGGGACGTACACTTTGTTCGGGTGGACGCGGAAGAGCGGTTCCTCTCCAAGCTGGCCGGTGTGGAGGACCCCCAGGAGAAGCGGCGCATCATCGGCGCGGAGTTCGGCTACGTGTTCCGGGATGAGGCGGAGCGGTTCGGCATCACCAACCAGGACTTCCTGGCCCAGGGGACCATTTACCCCGATGTCATCGAGTCCGGTCAGGGCGACGCGGACGTCATCAAGAGCCACCACAACCGCCTGTTGCCCCCAGAGGTGGTGGCCCAGTTCAAAGGCGTGCTGGAGCCGTTGTCTCTGCTGTTCAAGGACGAGGTCCGTCAGTTGGGCCGGGAACTGGGTCTGCCGGAGTATCTGGTCATGCGTCAGCCTTTCCCCGGCCCCGGCCTTGCCATCCGCATTATCGGCGCGGTCACAAAAGAAAAGGCGGACACCCTCCGGGAGGCCGATGCCATTTTCCGGGAGGAAGTGGCAAAGGGCGGCTGGGAATACCGCATCAATCAGTATTTTGCCGTGCTGACCAACACCCGCTCGGTGGGCGTCATGGGCGACGGCCGCACCTACGACCACACTCTGGCCCTGCGCGGCGTCACCACCACCGACTTCATGACGGCGGACTGGGCGCGGATCCCCTACGAAATACTGGATGCCGCCTCCACCCGCATCGTCAACGAGGTGAAGGGCATTAACCGGGTGGTGTATGATATTACCTCGAAGCCACCCGCGACGATTGAGTGGGAATAATAAAATTTTCGTTTCACAGTCCCGAAAAACGTTGAAATTCCAGCGTTTTTCGGGATTTGTCATTTTTACTGGCTACAAATTGGCTACATTATTCATAAGAAAAGAGCGAACCGGCTTCAAAAAAAGCTGGTTCGCTCTTGTTTCGTTTAGACAAAAATCAATTACAACGCGACGCTATTTCTTCTCACTGTTTCTCTGCACAGTCACTAAGGCATGGCCTATTCCTGTCACACCAGACAGTCACAGCGCCTGGAACGCCTGCACCGCCGCCGCCTTGTCCTCCGCGCAAAAGACTGCGCTGCCCGCCACCAGCACGTTTGCCCCGGCCTCCACGCATTGGGGACCGGTGGTGTCGGCTTTCACGCCGCCGTCCACGGAGAGCATGGGATGCAAATCCCGACGCTGGCACTCGGCACGGAGGGCGCGCAGCTTGTCTAAGGCGCTGGTCTGGAAGGGTTGCCCGCCGTGGCCGGGGGTCACACCCATCACCAGCACCAGGGACAGCTTGTCCAGATAGGGGAACACCGTCTCTACCGGTGTGTTGGGGTTGATGGCCAACCCCGCCCCGCAGCCGCAAGCCCGGATCGCGGCGATGGTGGCCCGGGTGTTATCTCTGGCCTCGATGTGGAAGGTGATGCAGTTGGCGCCCGCGTCCACGAAGTCCTTCACGTAGGTCAGGGGGTTGGTGATCATCAGATGCACGTCAAAATAGGCGTCGGGCAGGGCTTTCCGCAGCCCCTCCAGCACTGGCAGACCAAAGCTCAGGTTGTCCACGAAATGGCCGTCCATCACGTCGAAGTGGATCATGTCCGCCCCGACATCCAGCACCTCTTTGCAGTCAGCGCCCAGCCGGGCGAAGTCGGCGGAAAGGATAGAAGGGCTTACCTTAGTCATAAAAATGGCTCCTTTGTCGTAAGAAATACGGAAATCCGTTTATTTTGGTTGAGCGCCTGCCGGAACACGGCAGGCGCTCGGTTCATATCCCGCAAAAACGCCACGGGGAAGAAAAGGCAGTTCTGAGGAGGTAAAATGATGCAGAGCGAACCGTGGCGTTTTTGCCGAACATGAAAGAGGTTTCACGCGGGGGCCTGTACCCGATTGCTCGGATACAGGCCCTTTATCAAGTAGAGGGGACGATTAGCGAACAGACAGGACAAGGAGAAGCGCAGCTTCGCAGGGAGGCACGGAGTGCCGGAAGTGCCGCTCGACGGCGGAAGTACCCCTTGAGGGTAGATGTCCCGAAATTAGTCCATGTGAGAGCCGCCGTTGATGTCGATCTCCTCGCCGGTGATGTAGGAGGCTTCCTTGGAGGCCAGGAACACGATGGCGTTGGCGACTTCCTGGGTCTCACCGGGACGGCCCATGGGGATACCGGCGATGACGGCGTCGGCCTGCTCCTTGGGCATACTCTTCCAGATCTCGGTGTTGATGAGGCCGGGGCAGACACAGTTGGTGGTGATGCCGTACTCAGAGACCTCGCGGGCCAGGTTCTTGGAGAAGCCCAGCACAGCGGCCTTGGAAGCGGAGTAGTGCGCGCCGCCGAACACGCCGCCGCCCCGCTTGCCGGAGACGGAGGACAGGTGGACGATACGGCCATAGTGCTGCTTCTTCATGACCTCGCAGACGGCCTTGGTGATGAGGAACAGGCCAAACATATTGACGTTGAAGATGCGCTTCATGTCGTCCAGGGTCATGTCAGCCACAGTGACCTTCTGGGAGACGCCAGCGTTGTTGACCAGCACGTCGATGCGGCCATACTTCTCCACGACGGTGTTGACCAACTCGGTGACGCTGTCCTCATCGCAGAGGTTGGCGGCGTAGCCCGCGGCCTCAATGCCCATAGCCTTCATCTCGGCGACGTTGGCGTCCAGACCAGCCTGGTTGATGTCGCAGATGACGACGGTAGCGCCCTGCTTGCCGAAGGTCTGCGCGATGGTGCGGCCAATGCCCTTGGGGGAACCGGCGCCGGTGACAAGAACGACCTGACCATTGAACTCTAACATAAGAAATACTTCCTTTCTGAATATGAAATAATGATTTTGGGGGGTCCCCCTCCGGTAAACTAGGGGGTGCGCTTGCCGAAGGGGTGCTTAGGAAACAGTTGAATGAGGTAAGATACCTTTCATTTGCTGTATGACATAAGAGCTGAAAATTTTTAAGCGTTCAGTTCCTTTGCCAGCTCCACGATGTGTTCCACGGTGACGCCGTTGATGGCCAGCAGGCGCTCATAGGGGGCGGACTGACCGAACTGGTCCTGGATACCCACCCGGCGAAGGATGCCCTTGCCGCTCTCAGCGACCACCTCGGCCACGGCGCTGCCCAGGCCGTTGAGGATGTTGTGGTCCTCCACGGTGATGATCTTGCCGATGTCGTTGACGCAGGCGGCGACGGCCTCCACGTCCAGGGGCTTGATGGTGTGCATATCCAGCACGCGGGCGGAGATGCCCTCGGCGGCCAGCACCTTGGCGGCTTCGATAGCCAGGCGGACGGTGTCGCCGTTGGCGATGATGGCCACGTCCTTGCCGTCCTGGACCTGATGGGCCTTGCCGATGGTGAACTCAACGTTCTCGTCATAGATGACGGGGATGGCGTCGCGGGTGAAGCGCAGGTAAACGGGGCCGTTGAACTCCGCCGCCGCGCGGACCAGCTTCCGGGCGGACCAGTAGTCGGCGGGCATAACGACGGTCATGTTGGGGATGGTGCGGAGGATGCCCATGTCCTCGATGGCCTGGTGGGAAGCGCCGTCATTGGCGGGGGTCACACCGCCGTGGGAGCAGGCGATCTTCACGTTCAGCTTGGGATAGCAGATCTCCTGGCGGATCATCTCGCACATCCGCATGGAGCCGAAGGCCGCGTAAGTGACCACGAAGGGGATTTTGCCGCAGGAGGCCAGACCAGCCGCCACGCCAGCGCCGTTCTGTTCCGCGATGCCCACGTTCAGGTGCTGCTGGGGCAGCTGCTGCCGGAACGCGCCAGTCTTGCAGCTCTTGCCGATGTCTACGTCCACTACCAGAATGTCGGGGTTTTCCTTGCCCAGGGCGACGATCTCGTCGCCAAAGCCGTCACGAGTCGGCAGCTTGACAGTTTCACTCATTTCTGTTCTCCTCCTTTAGCAGGACACATACTGGGTGTCCAGTTCAGCGATGGCCTGTTTGTACTGAGCCTCATTGGGGGCGGTGCCGTGCCAGCCACAGACGTTCTCCATGTAGGAAACGCCCTTGCCCTTGACGGTGTGGCCGAAGATGCACTTGGGCTTGCCGTCCTTGGTGGCGACAGCCAGGTCCAGAGCCTTGACCATCTCGGCCATGTCGTTGCCGTTGATCTCGTACACGTCGAAGCCGAAGGCGCGGAACTTGGCCCCCAGGTCCACGGGAGGCATGACCTCGTCGCAGGTGCCGTCCAACTGGAGGTTGTTGTAGTCCACAAAGACCACCAAGTTGTCCAGCTGGTACTTATAAGCGGTCTGGCAGGCTTCCCAGATCTCGCCCTCGTTGCACTCGCCGTCGCCCACGGCGGAGAACACCTGGTAGCTCTGCCCGTTCAGCTTGGCGGCGATGGCCATGCCCACGGCGCAGGCCAGACCCTGGCCCAGGGAGCCGGTGGGGATGTCGATGCCGGGGCACTTCATGTTGGGGTGGCCCTGGAGGATAGAGCCTTCCTTGCGGAGGGTGTCCAGCTCCTTCATGGGGAAGTAGCCCTTCATGGCGAGAGCGGCGTACTGAGCGGGGCAGACATGACCCTTGGAGAGAACGAAGCGGTCACGGTCCGGCCAGTAGGGGTTCTGGGGGTCCACGTTCATCTCATGGAAGTAGCAGGCGGTCACGAACTCGGCCACCGACAGGGAGCCGCCGGGATGACCCGACTGGGCCTTGTAAATCATGGAGATGACGTTCTTTTTCAGGTCTACACAGGTGTTTTGCAGCTGTGCAATGCTCATGTCTTTCATAATAAGCACCTTCCTTTTGAATTTAGGAGACAAAGATAGTGGAAATGCCGGGGACATAGGTGATCAGCAGCAGCACTGCGATGGAGGCGATGAGCAGCGGAACAACAGCCTTGCTGATTTGCTTCAGGTTGACGTTTGCCACGCCGCAGGCCACGTAGAGGTTGACGCCCACGGGAGGGGTGTACAGGCCGATGGCCAGGTTGACGATCATGACCACGCCCAGGTGAACCAGGTTGATGCCCAGGGCCTCCGCCACGGGGACGAACAGGGGAACGAAGATGTACAGCGCGGAGGTGGAATCCAGGAAGCAGCCCGCAATCAGCAGGATGATGTTGACGATGATGAAGAACACGATGGTGGAGCCGCCGGTGATGGATTCCAGCGCGCCGCTGATGGCCACGTCCAAGCGGGCACGGGTCAGCACGTAGGCGAACAGACCGGCGCAGGCGGTGATGAACATGACTGTGGCGGTGGTGCTGGCGGAGTCGATGATGATGGCCCACAGTTCTTTAAAATGAATGGTGCGGTAGATGAACACGCCGACCACCAGGCCATAGACCACGGCGACCGCAGCGGCCTCAGTGGGGGTGAACACGCCGCCGTAGATGCCGCCCAGAATGATGACGGGCATCAGCAGGCCCCAGAAGGCATCCTTAAACGCCTGCCAGCGCTCTTTGCCGGAGGCTTTCGGCAGGGAGACCAGGTCGTACTTCCGCCCCACGAACAGCGCCGCGATGATGAGCGCCGCGCCCATGATCAGGCCGGGGAGGACGCCCGCCTTGAACAGGGAGCCGATAGAGACATCGGCAATGGAGCCGTAAACCACGAAGGTGATGGAGGGCGGGATGATAACGCCGATGGCGCCGGCGCTGCCCATCAGGGCGGCGGAGAAGGCGGGACTGTAGCCGGAGCGGATCATGCCGGGGATGAGGATCAGGCCCAGGGCGGCCACGGTAGCGGGGCCGGAGCCGGAGATGGCGGCGAAGAAGCAGGCCACGATGACGCACACGATGGCCAGGCCGCCTTTCAGGTGGCCCACGCAGGTCTCAGCCAGGTGGATGAGCTTGGCGGAAATCTGCGCCTTTTCCATGATGTTGCCGGCCAGGATGAAGAAGGGGATGGCCAGCAGCACGAATTTGCTGGTGGAGGCGGAGAACAGCTGGGGAAGGCTGCTCATAACGGTACTGAGCGGATGGCCGATCCCCTGGACCAGCATGGCCGCGATGCTGGATACGCCCAGGCAGACGGCGATGGGTGTGCCGATCAGCAGCAGCACCGCAAAGGTGATAAACAGAACAGCAGCGATCATGTGTCAGAGCCCTCCTTCTTGAAGTTTTTGTCTGCGGCGCCCAGGAACTCGTCCTGGACCGCTTTCTTTTCCGCTTCCAGGGCGGAAGCGTCCAGCGGCTTTTTGATCTCTTCGACCAGGGCCTGAGCGAAGCGGATGGTGACGAACACCGCGCCGAAGGGCACGAAGGTGGCGTAGATCCACTCAGGAGTCTGCATGGCGGAGGTGACCATGCCCAGACGGTACTGGTTCATGACCATCAGCACGCCGTAGTACACCAGAGCGGCGGAGAACACGGTGGCGATGGCGAAGCTGATGATCATCAGGACTTTGCGGGCCTTGGGCGGCACGGAGTCGGTGACGATGGTCAGGCCCAGATGCGCCCGGCGCTTGGCGGCGATGGCGGTCCCCATCAGGCTCAGCAGGACGAACAGGTAAGTGGTGATCTCCTCCGAGAAGGAGAGGGAGGCGTGCAGCAGGAACCGGGAGACGACGCCCGCAAAGACCAGGGCGGTCATGACGACGGTGCAGATGACGCAGATGATCTCTTCGATCCAGTCAAAAACTTTCATATTCTTCCCTCCCTTATTTCGTGATGTTGAAGGCGGCGCAGGCGTCTTCCCCGAAGTAGTCGATCATGCTGTCCTTCCAGTCGGCAATGGCCTCCTCAAAGACGGTTTTCTCTTCCTCGGTCAGGTAGGTGATGGTCATGCCCTTTTCCTCGAACATTTCCAGGGTCTCAGACTCTTCGGCCTCCAGGGTGTCGCGGCCCCAGTTGCAGGCTTCGGTGGCGCACTCCTGGAGCAGCTCACGGGTGTTCTCGTTCAAGCTCTCCCAGGTGGAGGTGTTGGCGATGAAGAGGTCGCTTTCGTAGGAGTAGTTCCACATAGTCAGGTAATCCTGCACCTCGTACATCTTGGAGGAGGAGGTGATGCTGACGCCGTTCTCCTGACCGTCGATGGTGCCCTGCTGGATGGCGGTGAACACCTCGCTCCAGTTCATGGAGGTGGGGTCAGCGCCCAGGGCGGTGAAGAAGCCCATGTACACCACGCTGCCGGGAACGCGGATCTTCAGGTTCTTCAGGTCATCCGGGGAGTGGATCTCCCGCTTGGAGTTGGTGATCTGACGGAAGCCGTTGTGGAAGGAACCCAGATAGGTCATGCCTTTGGCGGACAGCCGCTCGGCGTAGTATTCGCAGCCGGTGCTGTCGATGACCTCACGGGCTTCGGCGTAGTCCTCGAAGCTCCAGGGGATGGTGGCTACGGGGAGCATCTCGTCGATGACGGCCAGCGTGCAGGTGGCGTAGGCGGCCAGGTCGGTGCTGCCGGAGGCGATCATTTCGATGCCGCGGGAAGCGCTGCCGCCAGCCAGCTCGTCGTTGGGGAACACGGCGATGGTGACGGAACCGCCGGAGCGTTCCGCGACCAGGTCAGCGAAGTATTCCGCGACGCGGGCGTCGATCTGGGTGTTGGTGCCGTTGACGGCCATAGACAGCTCGATGGTCTGGTATTCGCCTTCGGTGGTGGTGTCGGCGCTGGAGGAGCCGCACCCCGTCAGGAGAAAGACCATTGTCAGCGCCATGACCAGGGCCAACAGTTGTTTTGCTTTTTTCATAGACATCTCCTTTACTTGATTAATGGGTGGTTTGCGTATGAGGAAAGGCAATTCCAAGGAGCCGCGGGGCTGATTCATCTCCTCTCTTGCTTGGTGCCTTACGTCCTTTGTCTGACATATGAATGTAATACCACATCCCAAAAGAAATGTCAATCCCTCTTTCTTCTTTTCTACCTTTTGCATAAAGTTCTTTTCTAATTTTTGTGGAAAATGCTATTTGCACAGGCAAAAAAACCGCGTGACCCCAAAGGCCACGCGGTTGTAATGCTTTATTCGATTTTTATTCGTCCCGGTCCAGAGCGTCCAGGAAATAGGTGTTGCGGATGCGCTCGTCGATCTGCTGGAGGTCCTTTGC
Organism: Clostridiales bacterium; assembly: GCA_020859945.1. Lineage (GTDB taxonomy): Bacteria > Bacillota > Clostridia > Oscillospirales > Oscillospiraceae > Onthomonas. The sequence continues at coordinate 99,245 of JAJBVG010000063.1, forward strand.
CGCCAGCATATCGTAGATTTTTCGGTGGGCTTCCAACAGCTCCTCGCCCCGCCCGGTGTCGATCATGGTCTGCACCGTCTCCCAGCGGACGGAATAGGTCAGCATCCGCACCACGGAGTCGATCTTGCTGACCAGGGTGTTCTTGCACAGGGCGGAGACTGCGTCGTGAAAAGCGTTGTCCGCCTGGAACGCGGCCTGGGCCACGTCCTCTGTTTGGGCCACAGCGGACGCAAACTCATCCAGCCGACCTTTCACCAGGTCCAGGCCCTCTTTGTCCTCCTTTTTGACAGCCAGCTGCAAAATACCCACTTCAATCAGCTCCCGCAGTTCCATCAGGCTGTCGAAGTCGTCCCCCTTGTTCAGGATAATGCCGTAAACCATGGGGTCGATCATGCTCTCCTGGAATCCGCTGGAAACAAAGGTGCCCTCCGAGCGGCGGCTCTCCAGCACGCCCATATAGGTGAGAATTTTGGTAGCCTCCCGGACCGAGGTGCGGGCCACGCCGAAGTTGGCCGCTAGCTCCGGCTCGGTGGGGAGCTTGTCGCCGGGTTTCAGTTCCCCGGAGATCATGCCGTCGGTCAAACAGTTGATGACACGCTGGACGACGGATTCACTCTTTAAATTCTTCAAATATGCAGGTCTATCTGCCATAATATTTCATCCTCTCTGTCTCCAGCCTGAAAAATGCATACATATGATGTTCTTATGTAAGACATATTATAACGCTTTTCTAAACTTTTGTCAAGAAGGAGGCGCAGCTGTCGGTCATTTTTTAAACAAATCCGCCCCGCAGCAGCATGGTGTCGGGACTGGCCGGAAGAGCATACCTGCGCATACTGCTTCACCGCTTGTATGTGAGCCGCAGCAGCGCGGTCAATGTACCTGCAATTTCCGAATATAGGGTGATAAAAGGTACGTGATTCCCCTTGTTTTGGGATTTTTTACAATTCATCTGGTGCTGCCTTGACAAATCCTGTCACAATTAGTAAAATGAAATCACAACAGAGAGCTTCACACCTTCGGAAAATGGAAAGCGCTGCGCCTGAGCGTTCATAAGGAGGATGCTATGGTTGAAAAGAAGCGGAGAAAGAGCAAACTCTATCGCCTGGTTCGCGCTGTTTTGATTTTGCAGGTCCTCTTGCTGGCAGTCAATGCAACGCTGCTGCTGTTTGTGCTGCATCTCTATTTTGGAGGGGCAAACCCGGATAGCGAGGCCATAGTCGCTTCCTCTTCGGCTGAGTTAGACCCATCCGGGACGGACAGCGGCGAAACGAGCGGTACGGCGGCTGACGAGGAGGGGGAAGCGGACACAACGGCGGATGAGAGCGCAGCCGAGACGGAAGAACCCAGCGAGGAGGAGCGGCTGGCTGACGAGGCAAGCAAACTTCTCGGCTCCATGGAGTTGCAGGAAAAGATTTATCAGCTGTTCATCGTGACACAGGAGCAGCTGACCGATGTCTCTGTCGCAACGGAATCGAACGATTGGACCAAGACGTGTATCCAGAACTACCCAGTAGGCGGAATTGTCTACTTTGAGGACAATATTCAGACGCCAGAGCAGTGTACCGCGATGATCAGCGGTATCCAGTCTTATTCCACGCTGGGACTGTTCATCGCAGTGGACGAGGAAGGCGGACGTGTGGCGCGGCTGGGCAACAATTCCGCCATGGGCGTTACGTCCTTCCCCAGTATGCAGGAGATCGGCGCCCAGGGAGCGGAGGCGGCCTATGACGTTGGGGCGACCATCGGTGCGGAGATTCAGTCGTTTGGCTTCAATGTGGATTTTGCCCCGGTTGCGGACGTGTACACCAACGCGGAGAACACCGTCATCGGCGACAGAGCCTTTGCTTCGGATGCCGCAGTTGCAGCAGAGATGGTGTCGGCGGCCGTCGAAGGGTTCCACGACAGCAATATGATTTGTACGCTGAAGCATTTCCCCGGTCATGGCGACACGGCCGAGGACTCCCACTATGGTACTGCAACGACATACAAGACCTTAGAGCAGCTGGAGGAGGAAGAATTTCTGCCCTTCCAGGCAGGCATCGCGGCAGGAGCCGACATGGTGATGGTGGGACACATCTCCACGCCCAACGTGGAGAAAGCGGGGGAGGACGACAGCCTGCCCGCCACCCTGTCCTACACCATGATAACAGAGACCCTGCGGGGAGAATTGGGATTCGACGGCGTCGTTCTCACCGACTCCATGTCCATGCAGGCGATCACAGACCACTATAGTTCCGCCGAAGCTGCGGTGATGGCGCTGTCCGCAGGGGCAGACATCATTTTGATTCCCAGCGATTTGGAAGCGGCGGCAAATGGGATCATGGAAGCAGTCAACAGCGGGGAGCTGACGGAAGAGCGCATTGACCAAAGCCTGATGCGGATACTGACGCTCAAGCTGCAATATGGGATCATACCTGCTGCGACAGAGTAAAACCGGTTGAAAAGGCTTCCGAAAAAACTGAGGCCAGGCGCGTTACCTGACCCCAGGCGTTCTGATAGAACCAAAACCTGATATTTTCGGCGTTGTTGCTTGTGCCTGAGGCGCTCTTGCAGCTTCTCGCTGCGTCTTGGGCACTATTCCGCTGGCGGAGCCGTTTCCGCCTCCTTCGCCTGGTGGTAGGAGACGCCTTTGTTCACCAGTTGCCGGAGGATGTCATAAATCACGGCGAACACCGGCACACCCACCAGCACGCCGCCAAAGCCGAACAGCCCGCCGAAGGTAATGATGGCGAACAGCACCCAAAAGCTGGAGAGGCCCGTGACGTTGCCCAGGATGCGAGGGCCAAGGTAGTTGCCGTCAAACTGCTGGAGCACCAGGATAAACACCAGGAAAATGAGGGATTTCACCGGGCTGACCATCAAAATCAGCAGGAACGAGGGAATCATACCGATATAAGGGCCGAAGAAGGGGATCACGTTGGTCACGCCCACGATGACGCTGACCAGCACCGCGTAGGGCATTCTCAAAATCAGCATCCCGATGAAGCAGATGATACCGATGATAAGCGAGTCGATGAGCCGCCCGCTGATGAAGCCGCTGAACGCCCGGTCCGCGAAACGGAACTCCCGCAGGATGATCTCCGACCACCGTTTGCCGAACACGCTGTAATTCAGCTTTTTCGCCTGCCGTGCGAAGGTCTTGCGGAATCCCAGCATGTAGATGGCGGCGATGATGCCCAGGAAAAGGTTGCTCAGGATGTTGACCGCGCTGGCCACGCCGCTGGAGACGCCGCCCACCAGCGTCTCCAGGTTGGGCAGCACCGTGGAGATGAGCCACTCCGGGAGGGACGTGGAGACGCTGTCGGAAAACTGGGTGATGTAGTTGCTCAGGGTCTCATTGTCCCCCACATAGAGCAGCAGCCAGTCGGAAAACCGCTCCACGCTGCCGGGGATCAGCCGCATGACGGAGCGGATGCTGTCCAGCAGGGTGGGTACGACGAGGATGAGCAAAATGGCGATGACCGCCAGGGCCAGCACCAAGGTGAGAGCGATGCTCAGGCCACCGGCCAGCTTGGAGGACTTGCCTCTTTTTTCTAGCAGACCGGTGAGCCATGCCTCCAGGCTGTTGCAGGTGGGCTTGAGGATATAGGCGATGACGCCGCCCACCACAAAGGGCGCCCAAACCTTCATCAGGGCGCGCGCCCCGGACAGGAGCTTGCCGAAGTGGAACAGCACATAGTACAGCAGCAGCGTCAGCGCCGCAGCCCCAAACAGGGCCAGCATCAGGGAAAGGTAGTCGTTTTTCAGCTTTTTCATAGAAAAGGCTCCTCTTGGTGAAAATGTGCAATGTACAATGCGCAATTTGCAATGATCGGGTTTGCAGCCTTCTTCTTTATAAAATACGCCACGCCGTTAGGCCCCTGTGCCTGGCAGTTTTACCGCATCTCGCCGCAAGGCGACAGTAAAACATTCGGTTTCGCCGTAATTGCACATTGCTAATTGCTGATTGCTAATTTTCATCGCCCTCTTCGATCAGCTCCACATAGTCGGAATCGGGGGCGCGGTTGGGCGCTGAGGCACTCCCGGTGTCGGATGCGGGTTCGCTACGGTAGAAGATGGTGATGATGTCAAAGACCGCCTCTACGATGAGGGCAATGGCGGTGATGATCCACAGGAGTGTCGTGGATTCCAGCGGGTTGTGGAACAGGACGGCGGCCACGATGATGGAGACAAGGCCGCTGAGCAGCGCCAGGAACCACTGTTTCCGCCGCAGACGGAGCAGGTCGATGGTCCACTGAATTTTGACCACGCCCAGGGCCAGCAGCAGCACCCCATAGAGCAGGGTCAGCACCGGGAAGGTCTCGATGAACCAGCCGGGGCAGAACACGCAGAACAGGCCGATGGAAATTTCAATCAGCCCCACCGCCAGCTGGTGGTTGCGCACCGCCTCCTCTGGCGGCAGGCGGAAGTGAGCGACGGCCCCCAGCACACCCATGGCGGTCAGCACGATGCCCCCGGCGATGAGAATGCCGGAGGTGTAGCCCACCGGGTCGATGAGCAGCAGGATGCCGATGACGATCTCACTCAGGCTCATAATCAGGTTGTAAATGTTTTCTTTGAACAGCTTCATGGGAAAAACCACCCTTCCTTTTCAAAGCGACGTCTATTCAGATTATAACACAGACCGGAAAAAACGTCTATGCGAAATTCTGCGCCTGCCCGCCTTTCAAGCCTCGCCTCTTCGCCGTTATTCTATCAGAAATACAGCGTTTTCCAATGGGACATCCTTTGGAATATGGGCAAAAACGGGGCAGAATGGGGAATTAGTCCTTTGTGGGACAAGTTGACAGTTTTGCCCCATTGTAAGGAGCGCACGAATACTTTATACTGATAAGCAAACAAATACACAAAATCCATTTCTGGAGGCGAGAGGATGGGCATTATTGGAAACGACCCGATCCACAACGTAAATCGAACGCTGATTGAAACCTTTGTCCGGCAGAAGCTGAAGGAGATGCAGGAGGACCCGGACCGCTGCACACGGACTCTGGTGGATATGGCGCTGCGTTTCTCCACAGGACGGTTCCAAAAAGACTTTTTTCAGGCGGCACAGACCATGCTGGAAAAGGAGGACAGCGGGTATTATGCGCTGATCCAGGATGCCGCGACCCATATGGACCGGGAGCATTTGCTGACCTTCGGCATGAACATTGGCTATAACAGCTGCACCGCCGGAGCGCGGATCATCCGCGAGGTGGAGGCCCGGCAGGGCTTCAACGTCCCCTGGACGGTGACGCTGCTGACGGACAGTGACCGATACCCCGCCATGGAGCAGGCGTATCAGGCGCTGATCGAGCAGGGGAAGGACCTGGGGATTTACAGCTGGGTGCTCTGCCCAGACGGAAAGCCGGAGGCGCTGCTGCCCCTGGTGGAGAACCAGCCGGACTGTGCCTTTGCGCTGTTCAGCGACGGCGGACAGATGGGCAGCAGCTTCTTAAACCGGGCGGCGGAGTTGAAAAACCTGATGTTGCTGGTGGAGTATAACGACCGGGCGGAGGAGTGCTGTCGTCAGCTGCGGCAGCGGCAGATGCTTTACGGGGTCTATCTCCCTTACCGCCAGGTGGAGGCGGAACAGGTGGTCTGTGAGAGCACCCTCCAGGAGGCCAGTGCGCTGCATCCGAGTGTGACGGTTTTCCTGCCTCTGGAGCCGGGGGAGCGGATGAAGGAGTATCAGTTTGTCCTCACCGCCCGGAACGAGCAGAAGTACCGCACACTCCCCTTCGCCATGTGGGAGGATCTTCGGCGGATCGACAGCATTATCTCCGACGACGCGGTGGTGGCGGTCTTTGACAGAGAGGGATGGCTGTTCCGCAGCGGGACAAATCAGCCCCATGAGGGCCTGTCCATCCGGGAAAAGCCACTGGCGGAGATTTTGGCGGCGGCTTTCCCCAGACGCGGGAGCCAGGAGCAAACGGGCTAAGCAAAAAAGTTGAGCGAAACACAGAGAATCAAACAAAACCGCAACAAAAATGTTGATACGGTCCCGTTTTTCAAAAAGGGAGGAGAAAAGGTATGGACGCTATCATCACCTGTTTGGAAACGGTGCTCCAGGAGGTCACGGAGCTGGCCATCGTGTTTTTTGAGACGGTGGGCGTGGTGGTCATCATCATCTCCGGCGTACAGGGCGTGGTCAACTACGTCCGCCGGAACCCCAGGACGGTGCTGCTGCTGGCCCAGGGCTTCGCCACCGGCCTGGAGTTCAAGCTGGGCAGCGAGATCCTCCGTACCGTGGTGGTGCGGGAGTGGACCGAGATTTTGACCGTCGCCGGCATTATCGCCCTGCGAGCGGCGCTGACCTTCCTCATCCACTGGGAGATCAAGGAGGAACGGGAGGAAAACCGGGAGACGGTGGGGAAAGAGTGACGCCGTACATTTGAATCGTTCCGTTGAAGGGCTGGGAGGCTTCGTTGGAAGTCTCCCAGCTTTTTGTGCATCTTTCAGATAAATGCACAAAATAACAAAGAAAATCCCTTGCCACTTTTGTGTTTTTTGCGGTATACTATTGCATAGAACTGCAACCAAATTCACATCCCGGCGGCGCTGCCGCCCCAAAGGAGGAACAACAAAGTGGCAAAAGCAAGCGAACAGGTAAAACGCTACCAAAATCCCAACGGGCCGACCATCGGCTCGGTTTCCCGGGCCGTCATCGAGCAGGACGGCCTCTATTTTAAGGACATCGACGGCTCCGGCCAGGTCACGGCGGTCAACGACTGGCGGCTGTCCCCGAAGGAACGGGCCGCGGCCTACGTCAAGACCCTGACGGTGGACGAGAAGATCGCCCAGCTGTTCATCTCGGACTGGCGCATGGGGCCGAAGTACCCCGGCCCGGTGCCCGACCACAAGTGCATCCCCGATGAGTCCGGTTTGTTGGACGACGCAGAGATGAACGGAAAAACCATTTTTGGCGAGCAGCATCTGCCCGGCACCACCACCCTCATCAAGGACTGGTTCTCCCGGCACCTGATTTTGCGGGCCAATGCCACTCCCGAGGACCTGGCGGACTGGCTCAACCAGCTCCACGCCGTGGCGGAGCAGTGCGACCACTTTGTTCCCGTCAGCGTGGCCTCCAACTCCCGGAACGAGAACGGCGAGGTGGTCTTTGGCATGAACGACGCCTCCGGCGTCTTTGCCACCTGGCCCGGCACCCTGGGCATCGCCGCCGCCGTCAAGGGCGACAGCCTGGACATCATCGACAGGTTTGCCGACTGCGTCCGCCGGGAGTGGAACGCCTGTGGCCTGAAAAAGGGCTATATGTACATGGCCGACGTGGTCTCCGACCCCCGCTGGCAGCGGACCTTCGGCACCTTCGGCGAGGACCCGGAGCTGATCACCGCCATCTTCGAGCGGCTCATCCCCGGCATCCAGGGCAGCGAGAACGGCGTTACCCCCGACGGCGTCTCCATGACGGTGAAGCACTTCCCCGGCGGCGGCGCCCGTGAAAACGGCTTCGATCCCCACTATGCCGCCGGTCAGTGGAACGTCTACGCCACGGAAGGCTCCCTGCAAAAGTACCACATCCCCACCTTCCAGCCTGCGGTGAAGTACCACGCGGCTTCCATCATGCCCTACTACTCCAAGCCCGCCGCCGCCAAGAGCGCGCCCCAGACCGACATGAACGGCGACCCCATCGAGCTGAACCCCTACGGCTTCGCCTACAACAAGGTGTTCATCGACAAGGTCCTCCGGGAGCAGATGGGCTTCGACGGCTACATCAACTCCGACACCGGTATCGTCCACAACATGAGCTGGGGCGTGGAGGCCCTGGACAAGCCCGAACGGGTGGGCTACGCCGTCACCCAGTCCGGCGTGGATGTCATCAGCGGCCTGTTCGACAACGAAGTGGGCCGGGAGGCCTATGACCGGGCCACCAACGGCTATTACGACACCCATCCCGTGCCGGAAGGGTTCAAGAAGGAAGACTTGGTGCTGACCGACGAGAGCCTGGACCGGGCCGTCTCCCGCACCCTGACCGAGCTGTTCCAGCAGGGCATGTTCGAGGACCCCTATGCCGACCCCGCCAACGCGGAGAAGGTGGTGGCGACCCAGGCCGACTGGGACGAGGCCGCTCTGACCCACCGGAAGAGCGTTGTCCTGCTGAAAAACCAGGACGTACTGCCCCTGACTGCGGACAAGCTGGCCGGGAAGAAGCTCTATGTGGAAGCCTTCGCCAAGGGCGACGCCAGCGCCGCTACTGCCGCCCTCAAGGAGATGGTGGCAGGGGACTGCGCCCTGACCGACGACCCCGCTCAGGCGGACTACGCCATTCTGATGGTCAGCCCCTCCTCCGGCAACTATTTCAGCGCCACCCCCGGTTATCTGGAGATCGACATCTGCGAGGACAAGACGGTTCCCGATGTGGACGAAAAGGGCTGCCCCCTGGACACCACCCATCAGGAGACCACCCTCTCCGGCGCCAACCGCATCCCCGAAATCGCCGCAGCGGTCCACGCCAATGGCGGCAAGGTCATCGCCAACATCAACTTCCCGCTGGCCTGGATGGTGGGCAACGTGGAGCGGTACGCCGACGCGCTGACCGCCGGGTTCGACACCTACCCCTCCGCCACCCTGGACGTGATGTTTGGCCGCTTCGCCCCTGTGGGCAAGCTGCCCATCACCCTGCCCAAGAACGACGCGGTGCTGGCCGTCAGCAAGGACGGCGTTTGCGTCAGCCCCAACGACGTCCCCGGCTACGACAAGGACCAGTACATGCCCGATGAGCTGAAGGATGAGAACGGCAAGGCTTACGCCTACCGGGACGCCGTGGGCAACTACTACGAGCTGAACTTCGGTTTGAGTTATTGAGTGCTCCAGTAAATAGCCCGATTCGGACAAATTAGTGAACTAAACTACAAACCAGGCGGGCCGCCATCAGCGACCCGCCTTTTTCGCGTTTTCACTCAGCGGCAATTTGTGTGCCGCTGTTGTCGATGGTGTACGCCCCATCCAAAATCAGGTCGGCGATTTTGACGAAGGTGTACCCCTGATACTGCAAGGTGGAGAAGATGTTGGGCAGGGCCTCCGGCGTGTGGTCGGCGGCGTTGTGAAACAGGACGATGCTGCCGCTTTTTACCTGACTGACCACGTTTTCCTCAATTTCCGCAGCGGAAATACCCTTCCAATCCAAGCTGTCCACATCCCACTGGATGGGTTCCATGTCCAGGGAGCGAACGGTGGTGATGACGCTGTCGTTGTAGTCCCCATAGGGGCAGCGGAACAGGGTGGGCCGCGCCCCGGTGACGGCCTCGATTTTGTCGTTGCAGGTTTCAATTTCCGCAGTCATTTCCTCGGCGGAGCATTGGGTCATGTAGGGGTGGGTGTCGGAGTGGTTCATCACGTCATGGCCCGCGTCAGAGAGGGCTTTCACCGACTCCGGGTATTTGTCCACCCACTCGCCCACCACAAAGAAGGTGGCAGGGACCTCGTAGGCGTCCAAAATCTCGATGAGCGTCTCGGTGTCCTCGTTGCCCCAGGCGGCGTCGAAGCTGACCGCCACCAGCTTTTCGTTCTCCTGGGTCTCCACAGAGTAAATGGGCAGCTGCCGCTGGACCGCCGCCGCGCCCACCGCGTTCGGGTGGCCCACCAGCCAGAAGATGGCCGCCGCCGCGCACAGACAGCCCGCCGCCGTTCCCCACTGGCGGCGAAAAACAAAAATACGCATACCCTATCCCTCCTTGTCCCTGTATGGTATGCACGGCAGGGGAGGGGATATGACAGCGGTTGGCGGTTTTTTTCGGACGTCTTGAGGCCCCAAAAAGGCACACAAGGAAATTGTAAAAAATGGATGGCAGGTTTATTTTCCTTTTGTCTGTTTTTCCCTATTGCAGTTTCCCGCAAACCGTGTTATGATACATCAAAGTGCGTTGGGTAGTCTGCGCCCTTTTTTAGCGGGAGGGGCGGCAAAAGACACAAGGCAACACCGCACAGTTTTACGTTTGACAGCGGAGAAACGAAATCAAACAGCGCACATACACTGGAAAAAGAGAAAAGGCGGTAAGATAAAACATGAGTAACACAGTGAGACCCGGCCAGAGGAATGAAGTCGTTCAAATCGACCTGCTGGCCCTCCTGAGCGCCTGTTGGAAACAGGCGTGGCTGATCATTCTGGCGGCGCTGATTGGCGGCTCGCTGGCCTATGCGGGGACCAAATATTTTGTCACCCCCACTTACCGTACTTATTTTAGCGCATATGTCAACAACTCGGTGGAGGTAGGGACTTCCACGACCATCACCAGCAGCGACCTGTCGGCATCCCAGTCTCTGGCGGACACCGCCGCCGGGGTCATCGAGAGCGCCACGGTGCTGGAGGCGGCGGCGGAGCAGGCCGGCGTTGGCGAGGAATACGACGCCGATGTCAGCACCAGCGTGGACTCTGAGAGCGGCATTATCACGGTTTATGTGGTCACGACAGACCCGCAGATGTCCGCCAGCTATGCCCGCGCCATCGCAGATGTTGCGGCGGAGGAGACCTCGCGCATCGTCGAGGGCAGCTCCATGCAAATCATCGACCAGCCGAAGATTCCCACCTCAATTTATTCCCCCAGCTATACCAGGAATACCATGATGGGGCTGCTGCTGGGTGCGTTTTTGGTCTGCGCCATCGTCGTTTTGCAGGAGCTGCTGAACGACCGCATCCAGGACCAGGCGGAGTTGGAGGCGCGCTATGGCATTTCCGTCCTGGGCGCGATTCCCGACTGGTCGAGCATGGGTAAGAACCAGAATTACAGCTACTATTACAGCCAGGAGAAAGAGAAAGCGGAGGTCTGAGGGAAATGGCGATTTTTGGCGCAAAGAAAAAGCAGACACAGCAAGGGACCTTCCTCCTGAGCAAAGACAGTCCCTTTCTGATGCAGGAGGCGTATAAGGCGCTGCGCACCAACGTTCAGTTCTCCCTGCCGGGAAACGAGTGCAAGTGCATCGCCGTCACCAGCGGCGAACGCGCCGACGGCAAAAGCACCACCGCCATCAACCTGGCGCTGGCCTTCGGGCAGTTAGACAAGCGCGTCCTGCTCATCGACGGCGATTTGCGGATGCCCACCGTGGCCCGGAAAATGGACCTCAAGAAGGGACCGGGACTGAGCGACCTGCTGGTGGGCGAGGCCACCGTGGAAAAAGCAGTGCAGCACAGCAAAAAATACGGCATTTCCGTCCTTTCCGCAGGCAAACTGCCCCCCGACCCCACCTGGCTGCTGGAGTCCAAACAGATGAAGGACCTGCTGGAGAGCTTCCGGGGGGAATACGACTACATTTTCATCGACTTGCCCCCGGTGCTGACCGTGACGGACGCCGCGATCCTCTCCCATGCGGTGGACGGTTTCCTGCTGGTGGTACAAAACGACCACACCGAGCACAAGGTCGTGACGGCCATGCTGGATCAGCTTCAGTTGGCTAACGCCAAGGTGCTGGGATTTGTCTATACGCAGGCGGACCTGACAGGCGGCAAACGCAATTCCAGCCGCTATAAGTACAACTATAAGTATGGATACAGTTACGGCTACGGCTCCCGCGGGGGGGGGAGAAGATAAACAATAAATGAGGAAACAGCCTCATTTGCAACGTTTACAGACCCAAGAAGGGCTGGCAAAAAGGGAAGTCTAAACCATGGAAATCGGAAGCGTGAAATTCTGGCGGCATGTCATTGTCGGAACCGTGATTGGCATTATCATTGTATCTACGGTCCTGGCGCTGGTGTTTGGCATCCGCAGCGTGTTGCTCAGCCACAGGCTGAACCAAATCATAGCGGAGAACGAGGCGCTCAGCGCGGAGGTCGTGGAGATGACGGAGGCCGGGACGGACGCCGATGACGACGCACCTCAGGATGAGGAGCCGGACAAACAGGACGACAACGAGGCTGACAAAAACAGCCAGGAGAACACAGTGGAGACGCCGGAGGCGGAGCAGACCAGCACCACCAGCACAGCCGCCGACGCTGCGGAGACACTGGAGTACCAGTCGCTGTTTCCCAACCTGGTGACGGAGCCGGTGGCAAAAACCGATGACAACACCCAGAAAATCATCTACCTGACCTTCGACGACGGCCCTTCGGAGACGGTTACTCAGCAGATTTTGGATGTGCTGGAGCAATACGACGCCCACGCCACCTTTTTTGTCACCGCCCAGTACGGGACCAAGGAGCACCGCAGCGAGATGTACCAGGCCATCCTGGACGCTGGGAACACCATTGGGCTGCACAGTTACAGCCACAGCTACAAGAAGATTTATTCCTCCGTGGATTCGTATCTGGAGAACCTGAACAAAATCTGGCAGGAAGTCTACGACGCCACCGGGTATGAGTCCGCGCTGATCCGCTTTCCGGGCGGCAGCGTCAACAGTTACAACGGCGAGTTCTATTCCGAGCTGATCGCGGAGGTGACCCGCCGGGGCTTTACTTATCACGACTGGGTTGTCAGTTCCGGCGATGCGGAGGGGGACAACATCCCCGCCAGCACCATCAGCAGCGCGGTGATCGAAGCCTGTGAGGACCGGACAAAGTCCATCGTTCTGCTCCACGACACCGACGCGAAACAGACCACACTGGAGGCCCTCAGTACAATTTTAAAGGAGCTGACCGCCCAGGGCTATGAGTTCCGGGCGCTGGATGCCTCCGTGCGGCCGTACCACTTCGGCTACGCAAACTGAGTTTGTCCCTTGCGAGGCCATTGGCTTCGTTTTATATACTTATCCATTCATTCCCCAGGAAATGCGAGGTATTTCAATTATGGCGAGAAAAAGACAGAGCAATTTCAGCATTGCGCTGGATGAACTGATCAACGGAAAGGACACCTCAGCCGAGGCGCCCAAAGAAGCAGTGACTGCCGCGCCCAAGGCGGAGCCGGTGGCCGCGCCCAAAGTGGAGCCGACCCCTGTTGTAAAACCGGAGCCGAAGCCGGAACCCAAGCCCACCCCTGCTCCCGCTCCTACC
>JAJBVG010000091.1 GCA_020859945.1 Clostridiales bacterium
CTAACCAATAAACTCTTTCCCTTTTCCCTGTCTCACATCATTGACAAATGAACAGTACAGGGAATTTGTCAGGACAACAACAACGAAAAGTCCTCAGGAACCCCTGATTAAATAACTCCCGGCGTCTGGACGGCTTATTTTGTGCAACTCTTCGTTACAAAATCTTGAAATCCACAAAGGATTCCCGCGATTTTGCGCCTCGATTTGCGCAAAATCTTCTCGCCCAGCCATCCAAGGCCATTTAATCAGCGGTTCCAAAACGTTTCTCCTGCCGCCGCCGCTCAGGTTTCGCCGTTCTCCAACCAGCGGGGAGCCGCCCGGAGCCACTGGGTCAGCTCGTCCTGGGCCTGTTGCAGCCAGACCCGCCGGGGCGCGTCCTCCGGCTTGGCGGAGCGTTCCAGCCCGCGGAGCAGCTTTTCATTTTTGTCCACCAGGGCGCGGAGGGCCTCCAGCCGTTCCGGTTCCCGCACCCAATGGGCGGGTCGTCCCGCCAGTTCCTCCGCCGGGGAGAGGGGGGGCTCCTGGCCGCCTTCGACCAGCAGCAGGGCGTACCACCGGGTCCCTTCCCGTACCACCCGCTCCCGGCGGACGGCGTAGCCATTTGCCGCCAGCCAGCGGCGCAGCTCCGGCTGGGAACGCTGGGGCTGCAAAATCAGCCGAACGCCCTGTTTGGTCCAGGGCGCGGCCTCCAGAATGTGCAAAATCATTTCGCCGCCCATGCCGCAGATGGTCACGGCATCGGCCTCGCCGGGGGCAATGCCCTCCAAACCGGGGCAGAGCCGCAGCGCGACCCATTCTGCCAGCCCGTACCGCCGAACGGTTTCTTCCGCCCGGCTCAGGGGGCCGGGGCGGATGTCGGAGGCGATGGCCCGGCTAATTTTTCCCTCCAGCAACAGCGCGGCGGGGAGGTGGGCGTGGTCGGTCCCCACGTCGCAGAGGGTCGCCCCCTCCGGCACCCAGTCGGCGGCAGCCCGGAGCCGGGGCGTCAGTTGTATCGTCTGTTTCATGTTTCCCCTGTCTGCAAATGGAAAAGTCCCGGAAGCGCAGCCGCGTTCCGGGACCTGACCGGGTCGGAAAACTTACTCTTTCAGCGCCAAATGGCTGTAGATCTCGTCCAGCAGGGTGTCGCAGTCGATCCCGTGGACATAGCAGGCTTCCTCGATGGTCTCGCCCTGAGAGGCGGGGCAGTACAGGCAGTGCATCCCGGCGGCCATGAAGATGGGAGCGGTGTCCGGCGCAATGGCGAGGACCTCACCAATGATGGTGTCTTTTGTAATTTCAGGCATAGTAACACCTCCAAATCGTACTATAGCCCTATTATACCCGGCCCCGCGGGACTTTTCAATATCCAAATTGTGAAATTATCACGCCACCGCAAAAATTCCTGTTCCAGGCCGTTCCATCCCCTTGCCTTTTGGAGCCGGGAACGGTATAATGCACATTGACAAGAGAAAAACGGCGGAACGCCGAAGAAGGCGGAACAACCATGAAAATCATCATTGTAGGCTGCGGCAAGGTGGGGTATACCCTGGCCGATACCCTCAGCGGCGAAAACCACGACGTCACGGTCATCGACAACAACCAGGAGAAGTTGGACCGGCTGGCCAACGAGCTGGACGTGGCGGCGGTGGCGGGCAACGGGGCCAGCTACCGGGTCCTCCAGGAGGCAGGGGTGGAGGACTGCGAGGTACTTATCGCCGCCACCAGCCAGGACGAGGTCAATATGCTCTGCTGCCTGATCGCCCGGAAAGCGGGCCGGTGCAAGACCATCGCCCGTGTGCGGGACCCCAACTATTATTCCGAAATCGGCTTCATCCAGGAGGAGCTGGGCCTCTCCCTGGCTATCAACCCGGAGCTGAATGCGGCCATGGCCTGTTACCAGTTGGTGCGCGCCCCCTTCGCCATGGCGATGGACACCTTTGCAAACGGCAAGGTGGAGATGATCACCTTCGACCTGCCCGACAACTCTCCGTGGATCGGCAAGAGCCTGATGGAGATCACCCAGTCCAGCCGAAACCCCTTGCTGATTGCCATCGTCACCCGGCAGCATAAGGCCATCATCCCCAACGGCAGCACCGTCATGGAGCGGGGGGACCGCCTTTCCCTGATGCTGGACGCCCAGTATCTCCGGGGGACGCTGGAGAGCGTCGGCGTGCGGGTGCGGCCCATCCGCACGGTGGTCATCGCCGGTGGCGGCAACGTGGGCTATTACCTGGCAAAGCGTTTGTGTGAGACGACCAGGCTGAAAATCACCATCATCGAACCCAACCGGGCCAGGTGTGATACGCTCAACGACCTGCTGCCCAAGGTCAACGTCATTTACGGCGACCCGTGCAGCGAAAGCCTGCTGATGGAGGAGGGCATCGACGAAGCCGACGCTTTCTGCTCCCTGCTGGGCAACGACTCGGAGAACATCATGCTGAGCCTGTTTGTCAGCAAGGTCTCCAACGCCAAGGTCATCACCCGCATCAACAAGATGTCCATGAGCGGCGTCATCAACGAGCTGCCCCTTGGGGCCATTGTCTCCCCCAAGGCGCTGACGGCGGAGCACATCCTCCGCTACGTGCGGGCCATGGGCAGCTCCGCCGGGTCCAGCAGCATGGAGGCGGTCTACCGGCTGGCCAGCGACCAGGTGGAGGCCATCTCCTTCACGGTGGAGAGCGCTTCGGCGGCCACCGGGCGGCGGCTGATGGACCTGCATACCCGCAGCGGGATACTGGTCTGCGCCGTCATCCGGGAGGGGAAGGTCACCATCCCCTCTGGTCAGGATATGATTTTGCCGGGGGATCAGGTGGTCATCGTCACCACCCGACGGGGCATCTGCGACCTGACGGACATCCTGGGCAGAGGCGCAGGCGGCGGGGGCGGAACTGCGTCCCGGCGGCAAAGATAAACGAATGTGAGAGGCATGACCTGGATTATTTATGAACTATCGGAGTATTATCAACATATTGGGGTGGATCATCGGCATTGAGGGCGCTTTTATGCTGCTGCCCCTGCTGTGCGCCCTGGTGTACGGCGAGCGGACGGGCATTTTCTTCGCCCTGTGCGCGGCGGGGTGTTTCCTGGCCTGTCTGGGCCTGACCCGCGTCAAGCGGCGCAAGGACCGCTTTTACGCCAGAGAGGGCTATGTCACCGTGGCGCTGGCGTGGATCGTGATGTCCCTCATCGGCGCGCTGCCCTTCACCCTCAGCGGAGAAATTCCCAACTATCTGGACGCGGTATTCGAGACGGTGTCCGGCTTCACCACCACCGGCGCCAGCATTTTGGACGACGTGGAGGCCCTGAGCCACTGTATGCTGTTCTGGCGGAGCTTCACCCACTGGGTCGGCGGCATGGGCGTGCTGGTCTTTGTGCTGGCCATTTTGCCCCTGGCGGGGGGCGGCTCCAGTTTCGCCCTGATGCAGGCGGAAAGCCCCGGCCCCTCGGTCTCCAAGCTGGTGCCCCACCTGAAAGCCACCGCCCGGAACCTCTACACCATCTACACCGGCCTGACGGTGACGCAGATCATTTTGATGTGCCTGGGCGGGATGCCCCTGTTCGACTCCCTGTGCATCGCCTTCGGCACGGCGGGCACCGGCGGCTTCGGCGTGCTGGGCGACTCCTGCGCTGCCTACAGCACCTACCTCCAGGTGGTCATCACCGTTTTTATGGTGCTGTTCGGCATCAACTTTGAGTTCTTTTTCCTCTGCACCCTCCGCCGGTTCCGGGAGGCCGGGAAGATGGAGGAGGTGCGGTGGTATCTGATTATTTTCGTGGGCGCGACCCTGTTCGTGGGGCTTGACGTGTTCTTTAAGCAGGGGGGCGGTCTGCTCTATGATTTGCAGCAGAGCGCCTTCCAGGTGGCCAGCGTCATGACCACCACCGGTTTCTCCACCTGCGACTTCGACCAGTGGCCCATGTTCGCCAGGATGATTTTGGTGACCATCATGTTCTCCGGGGCCTGCGCCGGCAGCACCGGCGGCGGCTTAAAGGTCAGCCGCATCCTGCTCTACGCCAAAGCCGGCATCCGGGAGGCCCGCGCCCTCATCCAGCCCCGGCGGGTCAGCGCCGTGCGGCTCAACGGCAGCAGCGTGGAGCGCTCGGTCCTCCAGGGGGCCATGATGTTCCTGGCCTGCTACCTGGGCATTTACGTGGCCTCCATGCTGCTCCTGGCGCTGGACTGCGAGGACTTTACCACCTGCTTTACCGCCGTGGCTGCCACCATCAACAACATCGGCCCCGGCCTGGCCCAGGTGGGTCCGGCGTGCAACTACGGGTTCCTGTCTCCTCTGTCCAAGCTGACGCTGATCTTCGATATGCTGGCGGGACGGCTGGAGGTGTTCCCCATGCTGATTTTGCTGTTCCCGTCCACCTGGAAACGGAAGTAAATCAATTTGCAATGAGCAATTTGCAATGCGCAATGACGTGAAACCAGCCGCTTCTGCGTTGAATCATGCAGGGCAAAGATTTCTTCGCATAAGTGCTCAAAAGCATTCCCCCGGCGCTGCCGGGGGCTTTTTTTGCCTGTTCGAGGAAAATTTGCGCCGCACCAAATTTTTTGTGACAATCCGGCCCTTTGCCGCGTCTTATATACGAGATCTCAAAAAAGCGAAAGCCTGCAAACAAAAAGTCAAGCCCAAAATGAGCTTGTCGAAAAAAATAT
>JAJBVG010000046.1 GCA_020859945.1 Clostridiales bacterium
TCTTGGTGCCGGCCACCTTGAAGTCCATCTCGCCGTGGAAGTCCTCCACGCCCTGGATGTCGATGAAGGTCTGGAACCCGCCGTCGTCGTCCTGGATCAGGCCGCAGGAGATGCCCGCCACGGGAGCGGTGATGGGCACGCCGGCGTCCATCAGGGCCAGCGTGGAGCCGCAGATGGAGCCTTGAGAAGTGGAGCCGTTGGAGCTGAGGGTCTCGGACACCACACGGATGGCGTAGGGGAACTCGCTCTCGGAGGGCAGCACCGGCACCAGCGCACGCTCGGCCAGAGCGCCGTGGCCCTGCTCCCGGCGGCCCACGCTCTTGACGCTCTTGGCCTCACCCACGGAGTAGCCGGGGAAGTTGTAGTGGTGCATATAGCGCTTGGACTCCTCTTCCCAGATGGAGTCGATTTTCTGGCACATGGACAGGGTGTTCAGGGTGCAGACGGACAGCACCTGGGTCTGGCCGCGGGTGAACAGGGCGGAGCCGTGGACGCGAGGCAGTACGCCCACCTCGGCGGCCAGGGGCCGAATCTCATTGGACTGGCGGCCATCTACGCGGTGGCCCTCCAGCAGCCACTTCTTGACGATCTTCTTCTGGAACTTGTAGGTGATTTCGTCCAGATACTGGTCCATGTTGGGGTAGTCCTCCAGATACTTCTCGTGGAGGTGGTCAATGAGGACGTTCCAGCGGGCTTCACGGATGTTCTTGTCGTCGGTGTCCATGGCGGCCATGGCCTCTTCCATGTTCTCCGCCACGATTTTGTCGAACAGCTCCTGGTCGAAGTCGGCGTGGGGGTAGTCGAACTTGGGCTTGCCGATCTCCGCCACCATCTGGTTGATGAGGGCGATCTGCTTCTGGATTTCGTCGAACGCCTGCTGGATGCCGTCCAGCATGGTGGCGTTGTCCACCTGGTTGGCCCCGGCCTCGATCATGACGACCTTCTTGCCGGTGGCGACCACGGTGGTGGCCATATCGCTCTTGTGGCGCTGCTTCTGGTCGGGGTTCAGGACGATTTTGCCGTCCACCAGACCCACGCTGATGCAGCCCACAGGCCCGTTCCAGGGGATGTCAGAGATAGCCAGGGCAGCGGAGGTGCCGATGGTGGCGGCGATTTCCGGCTGGCAGTCGTAGTCCACACTCAGAACGGTGCAGATGATAGCCACGTCGTTGCGGAAGTCGCTGGGGAACAGAGGACGGATGGGACGGTCGATGCAGCGGGAGGCCAGCACAGCGTTCAGGCCAGGACGACCCTCCCGGCGCAGGAAGGAGCCGGGGATACGGCCCACGGCGTAGAGCTTCTCCTCGAAGTCCACGCTCAGGGGGAAGAAGTCGATGCCGTCCCGGGGACGGGCGGAGGCGGTGGCGGTGCAGAGCACGGTGGTCTCGCCGTACTTGACCACCACGGCGGCGTTGGCCAGCTCAGCCACCTTGCCCACTTCCAGGGTCAGGGGCTTGCCGCAGAGGTCCATTTTGTATTCCCGGTAGTTGGGGAACTGACGCTGCTTGATAATGGTAGACATATCTTGTTCTCCTTTGTGATAAATTTTTTAGATGGGAACAGGACAGCCTCTCTTTAGCACTTGAAAACGCCGTTCAGCGCTCCTGAGCGGATTTTCAAACGCTAAAAAGCAGAAACATCCTGTCCCCGGAAAAGATGTGGGCGACAGTATGGGCGGCGGCACAGCCGCCGCCCAAAAGAAGCCACAGGGTAGTTTACTTACTTACTTACGGATACCCAGCTTGGCGATAATCGCACGATAGCGCTCGATGTCCTTCTTGGCCAGATAGTCCAGCAGCTTGCGGCGCTTGCCGACCATTTTCAGCAGACCACGGCGGGAGTGGTTGTCGTGGGGGTGCTGCTTCAGGTGCTCGGTGAGCTGCTGGATGCGGGCGGTGAGGATGGCGATCTGGACCTCAGGGGAGCCAGTGTCGTTCTCGTGGGTCTTGTTGGCCTCGATGACGGCGGTCTTTTCTTCTTTGCGGATCATGGTTTGTTCCACCTTTCATAAATTTCCCGCGCCGCTGAGTAATGGGCAGGTGAAGCACTGGTACACGCAGAGGATATCCCAAAACCAGGCGGCGGGCGGAGTGTTTCAGCCAAAAACAGGAAGGGCCTGCACTCCATACCCGCCTAGTTTAGCATAGTTTTTCCCAGATGTAAAGAGAAATATTTGCGATTTTACCCGCATTGCAAAGTTCCAGCGTGTTGACTGCCGCCTGCGTCCTTATTCGTACAGGTTGGAGCGCCAGATCACGTCCACCAGATGGCAGACGGCCAGTTTCAGGTCCTCCAGGGGCAGCGTTCCCGCCGCCAGCTCCCGGCGCAGGTTCTCGTGGTCAGAGGGGACGCCAGGCATGACGGTGTCGTTCCCCGCCCGCATACAGCCGGATGCGGTACACTCCGGCCCCGTTTGGGTGGTGCCCCAGTCGGTCATAATGGCGCCCCGGAAGCCCCACTCGTCCCGGGCGGCGGAGGTACACAGGTCGTAGCTGTTGGCGGCGTGGACGCCGTTGATGAGATTGTAGCTGGTCATGATGAATAGGGGCTGGGAGGTCTTGACGGCAATTTCAAACCCTTTCAGGTAAATTTCCCGCAGCGTCCGCTCGGAGAGGATGGAATCAGACCCCATCCGG
The DNA here is from genome assembly GCA_020859945.1 of Clostridiales bacterium. Lineage (GTDB taxonomy): Bacteria > Bacillota > Clostridia > Oscillospirales > Oscillospiraceae > Onthomonas. The sequence continues at coordinate 2,637 of JAJBVG010000046.1, forward strand.
TTGTCCTCCTGATTGTTGCAGGCGAAGTGCTTGATGGTGGTGCCGCAGCCCGGCTCGGACTGAACGCCGTTGGTGATGGCCGCCGCCGCCGTGCCTGCCAGCAGCGGGTCCTCGGAAAAGTATTCAAAGTTGCGGCCGCACAGGGGGTTGCGGTGGATGTTCATGCCGGGGGCCAGCCAGGAGGTGATGAGATACCGCTGCATTTCCTCCGCCACGGCCTTGCCTACCTCTTCCAGCAGGTCCCGGTCCCAGCTCTGGGCCAGAGCGGTCCCCACCGGGAAGGCGGTGCAGTATTGATAATAAGTCGCGTCGCCCTGGGACGCTTTGGCCCGGTTCAGGTAGCCGCCCTCGATGCTCTGTTCAAAGGGCGCGGGAATAATGGTTCCGTCCTTGACCTGATAGGTCTGTTGCAGCCGCAGACCGGCGGGGCCGTCGGCCATGACGATGTCTGCCAGGCCCTGCTCCCGGGCGCAGAGACTGGTCTGGGCGGCGGAGCCGGGGACGGAGATGCCGGAGGCCCCCAGGTTGCTGCCCTGTCCCTGTCCGGGATCGCCGGTGGCCAGCTGGATCAGCTGTTCCACGGAGAGGGTGTCCACAAAGGCCCGCACCTCGTCCGAAATTTGCCGGGGCGCGGTCCCGTACTCCACCGTCTCTGTGGAAAAATCTGCTCCAGTCAGCCGCACCTGGGGCAGCCGGTCAACGGCGGAGAGGCTGGCGGCCCGCAGCGCCTCCACCTGTCCGGCGGGGGCTTTCAGTTCGTCCAGCTCCTCCTGGAGCGGGCAGATGTTTTTGGTTTTCACCAGAAGCTGGTCGTCCTCCAGCACCAGAGAACCGGCTAGCGCTGCGCTCTCCAGGCTGCTGCCCACAAAAATCCCGTAGAGGCCCCGCTCCAGCAGCCAGCCGGGGGCGTTCTCATCGTAAGAGGCCAGAGCGTAGGTCGGGACCGTCAGCTCCAGCCGCTGGATCTCGCCGGGAGCCAGCAGCTTGGTCTTGCCGAAGGCGGCCAGGCGGCGATACTCCTTCTCCAGCTTGCCCTGGGGACAGGAGACGTAGACCTGAACGGTCTCCTTTCCAGCGCAGGCGTTGCCGGTGTTCTGCACCGTCACCGACAGCCGCAGTTCCGGCTTGCCGGGTTCGGTGTTCTGCACTGTCAGGGCGGCGGGGGTGATGGAAAATGTGGTATAGCTCAGGCCGAACCCGAAGCCGTAGCGCACCGGCACCTGGAAAGTGTCGAAGTAGCGGTAGCCCACATAGATGCCCTCGTGATAAAATTCCTGCTCTACATTGCCGTTGTTGTGGGAAAAAGTCGCGGAATTGGGGTAGTCCTCATACCGTATGGCCCAGGTGGAGCTGAGCTTGCCGCCGGGGGTGACTTTGCCGGAGAGCACGTCGGCAAAGGCGTTGCCGCCCTCGCACCCCAGCTGAGAGAGCTGCAAAACAGCGGCAATGTTGGAGTATTTGTCCAACGCCGACAGATCCACTTGGCCGCCGGTGTTCAGCACCAGCACCACGCTGGGGTAGAGGGCGCAGATTTGGGCCAGCTGTTGCTCCTCCGCTTCCGACAGGTAATAATCCCCCGGCGCGGCGAAGCGGTCCGCGCCCTCACCGGCCACCCGGCTGAGGACGTAAAGGGCCACATCTGCCTGAGTTTTGGCGAGCTTTCCCTGTGGAGCGGGCACCCGGAAGGGCCGCTCGGCGTAGGCCCCAAAGTGGTTGGTGCCTTCCGGTTCTGCGTCCCAGGCGGCCCAAATTTCGTCCCGCCAGGCTTCCCGCGCCTTTTTGTACTGTTCGTCAAAGGCGGCGATCCAGTCCTCGGTGGTGATGGGATACCCGGCGTTTTTCAGCCCCTGGACAATGGTGACGCTGTAACGCTCATTGACGTCGCCGGAGCCGGTGCCGCCCTTGATGGTACACCCGGCCCCTGCACCGTAGAGAGCCAACGGGGTGTCGGCAGAAAGGGGCAGCAGCCCGCCCTCGTTTTTCAGCAGTACGATGCTCTCCGCTGCCGCTCTGCGGGCCACGGCGCGGTGGCGCAGCTCCCAGGGCCGTTCCGCGGAGTCGGTGGCGCCGGTAAAGGTTCTGGTTTTCATGTTTATATGGTTCACCTGCTTTTTGAGAAGAATGGGGACGCTGTCGTCCCGTGGATGCTGTCATTGTACCCCACAAAAGCAGGTTTTTCAAGGGGCGGGGCGGTTCCCCTGAGGAGAGCCACTGGGTCGTCCTCGCCGCCAACGGGCCGCACCGAAATGGCAACTGACCACACCCTCTTTCTCCAGGAAGACCCGTGGCCTTGGCTGGTCCATGGCTGAAGGACTGATATCTTCATTGCCTGTTCTCGATTTTACGATTACAAGAGTTTTCCGCCACCCATCCCCAGCGGAGCAACAAATTGGCAGGCCGCCCGCAGGCATAGAAACGCCGCCGTCGCTCATACTATCGCTGTCGCTTCCCAACGGAAGAGGCGAAAAATTGTAGAAAGAGAGATGTTTTCTATGTCCAGTAACAACAGCGGCAGCAACAAACTCGTCATCCCGGAGGCTCGTCAGGCCATGGACCAGTTCAAGATGGAGGCCGCCAACGAGGTGGGCGTCAACCTGAAGCAGGGCTACAACGGCGACCTGACCGCGCAGCAGGCTGGTTCCATCGGCGGCCAGATGGTCAAGAAGATGATCGAAGCCTACGAGAACGGTCTGAAGTAACCTTCCCCGTTCACCGGGCGCTGATTCCCCAGGGGAGGACGCCAAATTCTCCCTGAAAACGGAACAGAAGGACCTGCGGGGCGCAAACCTCGCAGGTCCCTTTTTGCAGGTTGGGGAATGTTGGCCTTGCGCAAATGCGAACGGGTTTTGGTTGCGCCCCGCAGCGAAACGTGGTATGATGCTGGAGCGGCTGGCGTTAATGTGCAATTAGCAATGTGCAATGGTCGGGTTTGCAGCTGTGTTCCTATCATGGGAAGCGCGGTGGGTGAACGATACGCGCCACGGGGAGATGCTAACGTCTGGTTTCTGCATCATTTTAAATGATATATTGTTCATTGCGCCTTGATTCGCCGCAAGGCGACAGCGAAACGACCGACCGCCGATATAATGGTACATTTCTAATTGATGAAAGGGAGACGACAAAGGAATGGAGACCTCAGAGCATTTAAAACACCGCTACCTGGCCTGTGAGCGAAAAGGCGTGTTTCTGCTGCTGATGACCAGCGCCGGGATGATGGGCGCGTACACTTACAACCTGCGGGGCGGCGTGTTCTGCAACGCCCAGACCGCCAACGTGGTGCTGATGGGCATGGCGCTGGGCAAGGGCCAGTGGCGGGAGGGGCTGTACTTTCTCATCCCCATCACCGCTTACATCAGTGGGGCCTTTGTGTCAGAGTTTTTCCCCAGCCCGGTGAAGAAGATGGGACTGTTCCGATGGGATACCTGCTTAATTGGCGCGGAAATGCTGGTGCTGCTGTTGGTGGGCTTCATCCCCCTGACCGTGACAGACCGGGTGGTGCAGGTCATCATCAATTTCATCTGCTCCATGCAGTACAACACCTTCCGCCAGGCGGAGGGCGTTCCCATGGCCACCACCTTTTGCACCAACCACATCCGGCAGATGGGCATTTCCCTGGCAAAGTACGCCCGGCACAAAGACCGGAGCGCCCTCCGGCGGGGCCTGACGCACCTGAAAATGGTGGGCTGCTTCCTGGGGGGCGGCATTGTGCTGACCGCCTTGTGCGGACTGCTCCAGGCCAAAGCCATCTGGCTGGCCATCCTGCCGCTGCTGGTCAACTTCTTAATTCTGGCCCACGCGGACCTCTTCCAGGAGCACGAGCTGCTGGAGGAAAAGCCCGCGGGTCATTGATTTGCCCGCCGAAAGAGAAAGAAGGCGCACCCCTATGGCGGAATACATACGCACTGCCACCCCCGACGACGCGGCGGCGCTGCTGGACATCTACGGGCCGTACATTCTGGAGACGGCGGTGACTTTTGAATACGACGTGCCAACGGAGGAAGAATTTGCCGGACGAATCGCCCACACGCTGGAGCGTTACCCCTGGCTGGTGCTGGAGGCGGACGGGCAGCTGGAAGGCTACGCCTACGCCGGGACGTTTATCGGGCGGCGGGCCTGCGACTGGGCGGTGGAGGCCAGCATTTACATTCGCCGGGACTGCCGAAAGCACGGCTATGGCCGGCGGCTCTACCAGGCGCTGGAGGCGGTGCTGTGGCGGCAGAACGTGGTCAACGTCAACGCCTGCATCGCCTGCCCGGAGATGGACGACCAATACCTGAGCCACAACAGCGTCAACTTCCACCAGCACATGGGCTACCGCATGGTGGGCGGCTTCCACAAGTGCGGCTACAAGTTCGGGCGGTGGTATCAGCTGGTCTGGATGGAAAAAATGCTGGGGCCGCATTTGGACCAGCCGCCGGAATTTGTGCCCTTCCCTGCGCTGGAGAGGGGAGAAGTCGAGGAGATGCTGGCGCAGTTTTGAGGAAAACCCCTCCGTCGCGGCTTACGCCGCGCCACCTCCCCTTTCAGGGGAGGCAAGAGAGGCAGTCAGTTGCGGAATGGCACTTCGTTATAAGTAAAGTGCTTCTATTTGGCAGATTATGTTCCAAATTTCACTTGCTTAAGTAAGAAATACTAACTAATTGACAAGCACTATCCCCCTCGCCTCCCCTGAAAGGGCAGGGAGCGAAGCGGAAGTGCCGCTTGACGGCGGAGGGGGACCATGCGAAGCATGGTGGAGGGGTTTTCTGCTGGAATCATCAAATACGATTGATTCAAAAAAGACACCCTCTGAAACAGAAGTTTTATTCCTGTCTCAGAGGGCCTTTTACTGTTTAACGGTTCAAATTATGTGGCGCTGCGGGCCGCCCGCTTTTTGTGGTGCGCGGTGGCGGCGGCGGGCTGAGGCTTGGAGGACTTCCGGGCCTTTTTCGCTTTTTTCGACTTGGGCGCGGATTGGACATCCCTGGTCTGCGGCGCAGAGGGGGCGGCTCCGCCGCCGGTACCGTCGGAGTCGTGGGGGGCGTTCTGGCTGCGCTGCTTCTCGTTGATGATGAGCATTTGCAGCCGGTTCTCGATGTTGGCGAAGCTGACGTCCGGGTCGTAGTCCAGGGGCAAAATTTGCGCGTCCGGGTACAGGGCTTTCAGTTGCTTGGAGATGCCCCGGCCCACCACATGGTTTGGCAGGCACCCGAAGGGCTGGAGGATGATGAATGCCCGGCAGCCGTGGGCGGCGTGGTGGAGGATTTCGCCGGGGATGAGCACGCCCTCGCCTGCGTCGAAGGTGTGGTGGATGATGGGGTCGCTGGCCTGTACCAGCTCCGGCATCCGCACGGCGGGGGAGTAAAGGGGATGCTCCTTGGCGATGCTGTCGGTGACAGAGTGGGCCACCTCAAAAGCTTCGTCCGCCACCCGATACCAGACCTTCTCCCGGACGGGTTTGTGAACGTGGTATTCCTTCACCTGGCTGTCCTTGTAGAAGTAGGTCTTGCGGATGACGTCGGTCATGCGGGCCTCGATGACCTCCATGCCGTTGCGCTCCAGATAGGCTTCGATGTCCCGGTTTGCGCCGGGGTGGAAGTTCAGCAGGTACTCGCCCACAATGAGCACAGCGGGCTTGGGGTGGGAGCGGTCATAGGGGACCTCTTTCATCAGCTGGATGGCCTTCTGGAAGCCCTTTCTTGCGCCGATGCTGCCGTGGCGCTCCAGCCCCTCCATCACCGCGTCAATGCCCGCTTCAAAGGCTCTGTCGGCGCTGCCCGGCTCCAGCTCGTAGGGACGGATTTTCCGCAACAGCTCCTCCAGCGCGTCGATCATGGGCAGGCCCATGGCGATGTTCACCGAGGCGGCGACGCTCATGTGGTAGCCGGGGTGCATATCGTGGCTGTCCTGGTCGTCGTTGGTGACCACGGGGACGTTGGGATACCCCGCGTCGTCCAGCGCCTTGCGCAGCAGGGCGCTGTAATGGGTCAGGCGGCAGTCGCCCACGTATTTGCCCATGCCGATAGCCACGTCTTTGCCGTCGTATTTGCCGCTGCGCAGGGCGGCCAGGGCCTCGCCAATGACCATCTGAGCGGGGAAACAGATGTCGTTGTGAACATACTGCTTGCCCAGGCGGATGGCCTCGTCCCGGCCCATGTCCAGCGGCTCGGTGCGCAGACCGTCCCGGCCCATGGCGGCGGACATCAGACGGCAGAAAGCCCGGGAGGTGTTGGGGATGAGGACGATTTTCTCTTTGCGGTCCGCCTTGGTGAACTTCACCGGATAGGGGTCCTTCAGGGGGCGGACAGTGAGCTTTTCTTCGCTCTCCCGCCGCATGGCAAGGGTCTCCACGAAGGAGCGCACCCGGATGTTCAGCGGCCCCTGGATGTCGCTCTCGTCCACCTTCAAAACCAGGGGGGTCTTGCCGGAAATTTCCCGCATCAGGCGGATGATTTCATCGGAGAGGTAAGCGTCGTGGCCGCAGCCAAAGCTGACCAGCTGCACGTATTCCAGATTGGGGTCGCTGGCGGCCATGATGGCGGAGGACAACATCCGGGCGTGGTAGTTGTTCACCACGTCCAGGGCGCTCTTGTGCAGCTCCACCTCGTTGGCGTGGGGCAAGCTGTCGGCGGTGAGGACGGGGATGCCCAGTTTGGTGAACATCTCCGGCAGGTCGTGGTTCACCAGCGCGTCGTTCTGGTAGGGCCGGGAGGCCAGCACCACGGCGTAGGTGCCCTTCTCCCGCACCTCGTCCAGTACCTTCTGTCCGGCCTCCACCAGCTGGCGGCGGAAGGAAGCCTGAGCCTCGTCGCCCGCCTGAATGGCGGCTTTGGTCAGCTCTCTGGGCACCTGGAAGGTGGACTCCATGTAGGAGCCGAGCTGGTCCAGCCGGTCCGCGGCGGTGTACCAGTGGAACAGAGGAGCGTCATAGGGGATGCCCCACTTGGCCGCCGGGTTGTCGGCGTTGCGCAGGACGATGGGGTAGCCCTTGACCACGGCGCACATGGATTCGCTGGTTTTCTCCGTGTTTTCGGAGGGAACGGTGGTGATGGAGGGCATGAAAATGCGGTCCACCTTTTTATTGACCAGGTCACGGATGTGGCCGTGGACCAGCTTGGCGGGGAAGCAGACGGTGTCCGAGGTGACGGCGGAGAGGCCGCTCTCGTACATCTTCCGGGTGCTGGGGGCGGACAGCTGGACGGTGAAGCCCAGGCTGCGTAGAAAGGCGTTCCAGAAGGGCATGGAGTCCCAGAAGGACAGCACCCGGGGGATGCCGATGGTGATGTTCCGCTTGGGGGCCAGATCCGGGCAGGGGTAGTCCTGGAACAGCAGCTTTTGCCGCAGGGGATAGAGGTTGGGGACCTTGGCTTTTTGGGCGTTCTTTTCCCGCAGCTGGGCGCGGACGCTTTCATCCTTGGGGTCGCCCAGCACCTCGCCCCGCTCACAGCGGTTGTTGGTCACCCAGGACGCGCCGTTAGAGAAGGTGACGATGGCCCGCTTGCAGTGGTTGCCGCAGAAGGGACAGGGGGCGTTGGCCTCCTGGGTGTAAGTAAAGTCGTCCATCGCGTCCAGACCGATGAAGGTGTGCTCGCCGGTGGAGCGTTCTTTTGCAATCAACGCCGCGCCGATGGCGCCCATGACGCCGGGGTAGGGGGAGCGGGTCACAGGACGGCCGATGTGCTCCTCCATGGCCCGGAGAACGGCGTCGTTGCGGAAGGTGCCGCCCTGCACCACGATGTTGTCGCCCAGACTGTCCAGGTTGGAGATGCGGATGACCTTGGTAAAGACGTTTTCGATGATGGAGCGGCACAGACCGGCCATGATGTCGCCGGGGGACTTGCCGCTGCGCTGCTCGGTGATGATGCTGCTATTCATGAACACGGTGCAGCGGCTGCCCAGACAGGCGGGCTGGGGAGAGCGGAAGGCTTCTTCGGCAATTTGCTCCACGGGGATGTGGAGGGAAGAGGCGAAGTTCTCCAAGAAGGAGCCGCAGCCGGAGGAACAGGCTTCGTTGACCACGATGTTGGTGATGATGCCGTGGTCCAGCCAGATGGCTTTCATGTCCTGTCCGCCGATGTCCAAAATAAAGGTGGCGTCGGGGACGTATTTGGCGGCGGCGCGGGCGTGGGCCACCGTCTCAACGGCGTGGCACTCGGCGGAGAAGGCCCGGGCGAACAGCTGCTCGCCGTAGCCGGTGGTGCCGACCCCCAAAATCTCCAGCTCCGCCCCGGCGTCCCGGTAGCGGTTCCGCAGGGCGATGAGGGCGTCCTTCGCCACCTGGAGGGGCTCGCCGGCGTTGGGAGCGTAGAAGGAGTCCAGCAGGTTCTCGTCGTCGTCCAACAGGACGAACTTGGTGGTGGTGCTGCCGGAGTCGATGCCCAGCCAGGCCCGCACCTTCTGCCCCTTGTGCAGGGGGATGGGGGTTTGGGCAGGGAGGGCGTGGGCGGCCTTCCAGTCGTCCCGCTCCTGCTCGGTGGCGAAGAAGGGTTTGGACTGGCTGGCGTGGGCGTGTTCGCTGCCCTCGTACCACAGCAGCTTTGCCACCAGCTCTGGCAGCGTGACCTCTCGGCTGTCGGCACACAGGCCGTCCAGAGACAGGGCCGCGCCCCGGGCGATGATCAGCTCCGGGTGGTCGGGCTGGAGGGCTTCGCCCTCCTTCAGTTCCAGCCGCTCACAGAACACCTTCACCAGCGTGGGGTTGAAGGTCAGCGGTCCGCCCTCGAAGGCCACCGGCGCGGTGATGTCCAGCCCCTGGGCCAGACCGCCGATGGTCTGCTTGGCGATGGCGTGGAAGGTGGACAGGGCCAGGTCTGCCTTGGAGATGCCCTGGTTCAGCAGGGGCTGGATGTCGGTCTTGGCGTAGACGCCGCAGCGCCCGGACACGTCGTAGACAGTGGTGCCCTGGGCGGCCAGGGCGTTGAACTCATCCACCGGCACGTTGAGGATGGAGGCCACCTCGTCGATGAACGCGCCGGTGCCGCCGGCACAGCTGCCGTTCATGCGCATGTCGGCCACTTCCAGGTTGTCGGTCTGGCTGTCCCGCCGGAAGAAAATGATCTTTGCGTCCTGTCCGCCCAGCTCAATGGCGGTGCCCACGTTGTCGTAGCGGGCGCGGAGGGCGGCGGCGTTGGCCACCACCTCCTGGATGAAGCTGGCGTCGATGGCGGTGGCGATGGCCTTGCCGCCGGAGCCGCACACCGCCACCCGGAAGGTCTGCTGGGGAAATTTTTTGTCGATGTCCTCCAGCACCTGGCGGACGGTGCGGCTCTGCTTGGCCCGGTGGCGGATGTAGCAGGAATAGAGTGTGCTGTCTGCCTCTGTATTAATAACGACGGCCTTGACGGTGGTGGAGCCGATGTCAAGGCCCAGGTAGAGGGGTTTGGTGGAGATGTCATTCATAGTTGGGAAACCTCATAGCAAAACAGTTTTGGCCGTTCAATCGAAAAAGAGCGAAAACCGGCGCTTCAAACGGCCCAAAGAAGCGCTTTTGCGTCCGTAACCGCCAAAAGGCGGGAAAATGCGACATTATACGGCTTTCTTGCCGCGCTTTTGTTCTCCCTGGCCTGGGAGAAGGTCGGCATCTGGTTCAGGCAGCTGGGCAATGCGCCCCACGATGCGCACATAGCTGGCGGCGTCCTCCTCCCCCAACTGCTCCAGCAACAGGGTGCAGCAGGACAGGTAAAAGGCCCGCTTTTCCTGGGCGTACTGCCGCCCGTCGTCAGTGATGAACACCTGGAGCATCCGCCTGTCGTCAGGGTCGGCCCGACGCACCACATAGCCCTTTTTCACCAGGCTGTTCAGGATGGCCGCTACCCGGGAGGTGTTTACCTGGAGCTGTTGGCTCAGCTCCTTGGGACTGGCGCCGTCCCGCCGGAACACCAGGTAGTTCAGGGCGGCCAGCTCCCCGTGGGCCATTTCCGTCATCTGCCGCTGGACAATGCCGCCGTGCATTTCGCCGAGGAGCATATGGTCGAGCAGCTCCCGGGCAAGGGGTTCGTAATTCATGCGTTTTTTCGGAGACGCGAAAACAGTTTTTTGCGGCTCCTTCCTTTCCGAATACTGGGAGAAAAAATAATTTGCTCATCCTATGAGCAAATTCTAGTTACATTTTTCGACTTTGTCAACCGGTAAAATCACGAATACAGGCCACGGTTTCCCACTGGAATACCGTGGATATGCGAAACCGGCGGTCATTTTTTTGTGAGGACCGGCAGAATGACGAAAATCATCAGGAACAAGCATTAATTAATGTGCATGTCAGATAAAAACGCAACTGTTGAAATCCTGTCTCTTTTCCGAAACGGGTTCCACCGCACCGCCTTTTGTGGTATAATGGCCGCAAGACTTGTGCGGGTGTCGGTTGGCGTTTTGCTTATAAAAGAGATTCCCCACATGCGGAATCAACTCTCCCTTTCGCCTGTAGGGGCGGCCCATGGCCGCCCGGAAGGAAGATATGGTTCCCCGGGCGGCCACGGGCCGCCCCTACAAAGAACGAAGTTTTTTGTTGCACCCGTTAAAATTGAGCTTTGCGGTGCAGAAAGGGGGAGACCGCCATGCTTCATCTGCTGCTGGGCCGGGCCAAGACCGGCAAGACCACCGAGCTGTTCCGCCGCATTGCGGACAACGGGACGGAGCGGCCCCAGGTGCTGCTGGTGCCGGAGCAGTATTCCCACGAGACGGAGCGACGCCTCTGCCGGGCCGGGGGCAACCGGACGGCGGGGTTCTGCGAGGTGCTGTCTTTCACCCGGCTGGCAAACCGGGTGTTCACCAAGGGCGGCGGGCTGGCGGAGCCGGTGCTGGACGGCGGCGGACGGCTGCTGCTGATGCACGAGGCGGTGCAGGCCACGGCGGGGACCCTCTCCGTCTACGCCAAACCCTCCCGGAAAGCGGCCTTTTTGGAGGGGCTGCTCTCCACGGCGGACGAGCTAAAAAGCTACTGCGTCCAGCCAGACGACCTGCTGGCGGCGGGCCGGGAGGAAGAGGGGGACGCGGCGGCGCGGCTTCACGACCTGGGCCTGATTTTGGGGGCTTACGAGGGGCTGGTGTCCCGGCGGGCCGCCGACCCCAGGGACCGGCTGACCCGTGCCGCCGAGCGCATCAGCGCCTGCGGCTATGGCGCGGGCTGGGACTTCTATGTGGACAGCTTCACCGACTTCACCCCTCAGGAACTGCTGATTTTGGAGCAGCTGATGGGGCAGGCCGCCTCGGTCACGGTGGCCCTGACCTGCGACACGCTGGCCCCGGAGGGAGCGGAGCCGCGCACCTTTGCCCGAAAAACCGCCCTGCGGCTGCTGGACCTGGCAAAGGCCCGCCACATTCCGGCGGACTGCCAGACCCTCACCGGGCGGAAGGACGGCTGTCCCCCGGCGCTGGCGCTGCTGGAGGAGGGGCTGTTTGACCGAACCCAGCCCGCCGCCCAGGTGCCCCCGGAGGGGGTGCGGCTGCTGACCGCCGCCGACCCCTACGCCGAGGTGGAGGCCGCAGCAGGGGAAATCCGCCGTCTGGCGCGGGAGGAAGGGCTGCACTACCGGGAGATCGCCGTCTCATCCCGGACCATGGAGGACTACGGCGACCTCATTGAGACCATCTTCCAGCGGTACGAGATCCCCGTGTTCCTGGGCCAGCGGGAGGACATTTTGCAGAAGCCCATCCTGACCCTGCTGACCGCCGCCCTGGACGCCATCGGTGGGCGGTACGAATACGACGACCTGTTCCGCTACCTGAAAACCGGCCTGGCGGGGGTGCCGCTGGAAGAGGTGGACTTGCTGGAAAACTACGCCATTCGCTGGAACCTGCGGGGCAGCCAGTGGACCCGGGAGCCCCCTTGGAACTGGCACCCGGAGGGGTATGGCCGGAAGTGGACCGATGAGGACCGGGCGCTGGTGGAGCATTTGGACAATCTGCGCCGGGACATCATTGCCCCGCTGGAGCGGCTCCGCCAGACCCCAAAGGGGCCGGGCGGGGAATTGGTGCAGGCCCTCTACGGCTTTTTGGAGGACATTCAGCTGCCCCAGCGGTTGACCGAGCGGGCGGAGGCCCTGCGGGAGCGGGGGGACTTGCAGCAAGCGGAGGAATACCGCCAGCTGTGGGACATCCTCTGTGGGGCCATGGAGCAGTGCGCCCAGTTGATGGGGGACGACCCCCTGACTATGGAGGAATTTTCCGACCTGTTCCAGCTGGTGTTGAGCCAGTACGACGTGGGGACCATCCCCGTCTCGCTGGACCGGGTGGCCGCCGGAGAGATGGGGCGGTTGGCTCATCGAGAGACGAAAGTGCTTTTTCTGCTGGGGATGGACGACGACCACCTGCCCCTCGTGACGCAAAACCCCAGTCTGCTCACCGATGAGGACCGGCTGCTGCTGAACAGCCGGGGCTGCGAGCTGGCCCCGGACGCAGACGAACGGCTGGACCGGGAAAACGTGCTGGCCTGCGACGGGGTGTGCATCCCTTCGGAGCGACTGTATCTCAGCTGGGCGGCGCGGGGCACCGGCGGCGGGGAGTGCCGCCCGGCGTACCTCATCCGGCGACTGCGGCAGCTGTTCCCCACGCTGGAGGCGGAGGAACCGGACCGGAACCTTCGCTATGGCGCGCCCCTCCCCGCCCTGGACGAAGCGGCCGGGGGCGGCAGTCCGGCGGTGTTCGCCGTGCTGGGGGAGGACCCGGTTTGGGCCGGGCGCACCCGGGCCATGGGGGAAGCGGCCAGCCGTCGGCGAGGCAGTCTCTCCCGGCAGTCCACAGACACCCTCTATGGCAAAAAAGTGCGGCTCTCCGCGTCCAAGATGGACACCATGAAGAGCTGTCACTTCTCCTACTTTATGCAGTACGGTCTCCGGGCCAAGGCCCGGAAACCGGCGGGCTTCGACCCGCCCCAGGTGGGCACCTTCGTCCACTACGCACTGGAACACGTCCTCCGGGAGGCGCAGGAGCAGGGCGGCGTCAAGCAACTGAACACAGAGGAAATTCGGGAATTGACCCGGCAGGCGGTGGAGCGCTTCATACGGGAGGAACTGGGCGAGCTGGAGGAGCAGACCCCCCGGTTCCGCTACCTGTTCCGGCGGCTGACCAAATCGGTGGATTTAATTGTGGAAAACGTGGCCGACGAGCTGCGCCACTCCGAGTTCCAACCCATCTCCTTTGAGCTGGGCTTCGGGCAGGGCAAGGACCTGCCCCCGGTGGAGCTGAAAACCGAGGGCGTCACTCTGTCCATCTCCGGCTTCGTGGACCGGGTGGACGGCTGGGTCTATGGGGACAAACTGTACCTGCGGGTGGTGGACTACAAGACGGGGAAAAAGTCCTTTTCCCTGACCGACGTGTGGCACGGGCTGGAGATGCAGATGCTGCTCTACCTGTTCACGCTGGAGGACGAGGGCAAGGCCCTCTACGGGAAGGACATCGTGGCCTCCGGCGTGTTGTACCTGCCCGCTAGGGACCTGATTCTGCCGGGGAGCCACGGCATGACCGAGGAACAGCGCCGCAAGGCCCTGGACACGGCCCTTCGCCGCAGCGGGATGCTGCTGGACGATGTGCAGGTGCTCCACGCCATGGAGGATGTTCCCCTGGGGGAGTCCCCCCGGTTCCTGCCCATCAAGGTGGCAAAGCGCACCGGGGCCATCTCCGGCGAAAGCCTGGCCACCGCCGCCCAGTGGGGCAAGCTCCACCGCCATGTGGGGGAGATTTTGCGGGAAATTGCCCACGAGATCGCCGCCGGGGACATCTCCGCCGACCCCTACCTGCGCTCTGATGGGCACGGCCCCTGTGACTACTGCGACTATGCCCAGGCGTGTCACTTCGAGGAGGGGCAGGGCGGCGACTGCCGCCGGTTCCTCTACAAAGTGCAGGGCAAGGATTTCTGGGAGAAGGAAAAAGGGGAGTGAAGGAGCTGTTAGCTATTAGCCGTTAGCTGCTAGTCATTTCCAAACGCCTGTAGGGGCGGCCCTTGGCCGCCCGCAGGAACCGCTTGCTTACTCAGGGCGGCCAAGGGCCGCCCCTACACATAAGGAAGTAAAAGGAATTTTCACATAAAACATCCGGGACGCCCCGCAGGGCGCCCCGGGAAATGGGCCACGTTTGTTGTTTAATGTGCAGTTGAAACCTTACTTGATTTCCAGCCGACGGCTGGTGGGCACGGTGACGGCCCGCTTGGGCAGGGTCAGTTTCAACACGCCGTTTTCGTAGGCGGCGGAGATCTGGCTGCCCTCGATGTCGGAGATGTCGAAGCTGCGGCTGTAGGAGCCGTAGTAGCGCTCCCGGCGGAGATAGTTGCCCTGGGCGTCCTTCTGGTCGTTCTCGGCCTTGTGGACCGCCTGAATGGTCAGCCGGTCATTGTCGATGTCGATCTGGATGTCCTCTTTGGCGAAGCCGGGCAGCTCGGCCTCCAGGATGTAGCTGTCGCCGTTGTCCTGGATGTCGGTGTGAAAGGCCCGCAGCTCGTTCTTGCCGTAAAAGTTGTTGTTCATCTGGTCCACATCGTGGAAGGGACCATAAGCGGGATGACCGTAAAACATAATTTCTGCCATAATAAATAACCTCCTAGTTTTGAGTAAAGACTGTTGACAGTTGATACATTGCAGTTTTTTCAAACATTCATGGGTGTCAAGCCTTCTTTGTTATTTCTGATGATAAGCATATACCGGAACTGTGAACGATGCTTGTGATTTCTTTGAACAGGCTGTGAATTTTAGCACTTAAACTTGATGATTGCTAAAATAAAGACGCTTTCGTCCAAAGAAAAGGGACGTTTGCTAAAGGCAAAACCGGGTAAAAAAAGGGGCGCTCCGAAGAGCGCCCCGGCATCGGGTCACAGATTGTCTGGTTTGCGGCTGAGAGTTTACTCGATGGTCAGCCGACGGGTCTTGGGTACGGTGACGTTCCGCTTGGGCAGGGTCAGCTTCAACACGCCGTTTTCATAGGCGGCGGAGATTTGGCTGCTCTCGATCTGGGAGATGTCGAAGCTGCGGCTGTAGGAGCCGTAGTAGCGCTCCCGGCGGAGGTAGCTGCCCTTGGCGTCCTTCTGGTCGCTCTCGGACTTGTGTAACGCCTGGATGGTCAAACGGTCCTGGTCAATGTCGATTTGGATGTCCTCTTTGGCGAATCCGGGCAGTTCTGCCTCCAAAATGTAGCTGTCGCCCTTGTCCTGGATGTCGGTGTCAAAGTTGCGCACCTCGTTCTTGCCGAAGAAGTTGCTGTTCATCTGATCCACATCATAAAAGGGGCTAAAGATAGAACGGGTAATAGGCATCATTTCAAACATAATTCATTCCTCCTGAATTTGAGTGAGAGTAAGGCTTTGAGGTTGCTGTGATTTGCAGTTCAGTTAAGCATCCATCGGTATCAAACCCTCTTTGTTTTGCTTGATGATAGAATACCCCGAAGCTGTGAACAATGTTCGCGGATTTTATGAACAAAATATGAATTTTTAGCACTCAGCAGAAAAGAGTGCTAACATAAATCAAAGGGCATCCAGGCCCTGCACAGGAAAGGAACGTGGTGGATATGGCTTTTGCGCTGACGCCGGAACAGAGCTCCGTGGTGAACGACCGGGGCGGGGAACTGTTGGTCTCCGCCGCCGCCGGGTCTGGCAAGACCCGGGTGCTGGTGGAGCGGCTGCTCAGCCGGGTGGAGGACGAGGGGCTGGATTTAGACCAGTTTTTGGTCATCACCTTCACCAAGGCCGCCGCCGCCGAGCTGCGGGACAAGGTTCTGGCGGAGTTGAACCTGCGCCTGGCCCAGCGGCCCGACGACTGGCACCTGCGCCGCCAGACCACCCTGATCTATCGGGCGCAAATCTCCACCATCCACTCCTTCTGCACCGCCTTCCTCCGGGAGAACAGCCACCTGCTGGACCTGGACCCGGACTTTCGGGTGGCGGACGAGACCGAGGCGGAGCTGCTGCGGGTGCGGGTGCTGGACCGGGTACTGGAAGAGCGGTACGAACACCTGGACGAAAACGGCTTTGCCGGGCTGGTGGACGCCCTCTCCGCCGGGCGGGACGACAGCCGCCTGCGGGACATCACCCTGGACATCCACCACCGCATCCAGGCCCACCCTGACCCGGCCTGGTGGCTCCGGGAGCAGGCGGCGGCATTTGACCTGGCCGACGTGAAGGACGTGGGCAAGACCGCCTGGGGGCAGCTGCTGATGGAGGACGCCAAATCCCAGACGGAATACTGGCGGCAGCAGATGGTGGGGACGCTGGACATCCTGCAAGAGAGCGGGGACGAGGCCCTCATCGGGGCCTATTCCGAGTCCATCAACGGCACGCTGGACAGCCTGGACGACTTTCTGGCCGCTCTGGACCGGCGCTGGGACAGCGCTCAGGCCCTCTGCGACATCCAGTTCCCCACCCTGGGCCGATCCCGGAAGATTCAGGACAAGGAGACCCAGGCCCGGGTGAAGGCCATCCGGGACAAGTGTAAAAAGAGCATGGCGAAGCTGGCAAAGCGCTTCGAGAGCGGCAGCCAGGAGCTGCTGAAGGACCTGGAGGCGGTGCGGGAACCGGTGAGTCAGCTGTTTCAGTTGGTGCAGGACCTCCAGGACGCCTATGGGCGGGAAAAACGCAAGCGCAAGCTGCTGGACTTCAACGACCTGGAGCATTTCACCGTGGACGCGCTGGTGCGGGACGGCGCGCCTACAGAGCTTGCCAAACGCTGTCAGGAGCGGTACGCCGAGGTGATGGTGGACGAGTACCAGGACACCAACGCCGTCCAGAACGCCATTTTCTACGGTCTGACGGGTGGGGGAAAAACCCTGTTTCAGGTGGGCGACCTGAAGCAGTCCATCTACCGGTTCCGGCTGGCCGACCCAACTATTTTCCTGAACAAATACCACGCCTTTGTCCCCGGCGGGGAGGCCAAACCCGGCCAGCCCCGGCGGTTGGTGCTCAGCCGGAACTTCCGCTCCCGCAAGACGGTGCTGGACGGGGTCAACTTCCTGTTTGAGCACCTGATGGCCGCCCCTTTCGGGGAGATCGACTACACCGAGGACCAGCGGCTGAACCTGGGCCTGCTGGACCAGCCCCGGCGGGAGGACGACCAGGTGGAGTTAAATGTGGTGGACCTTTCCACGCTGGAGCTGGAGGAAGGGCAGGCCAAGCCCCCCAGGGACCAGGTGGAGGCCCGATTCGTGGCCCGGCGGGTGCGACAGCTGCTGGACGAACCTTATCGGGTGACAGAGGGGGACGGATTCCGTCCGGTGCGGCCCGACGACATCGCCATCCTCTACCGTTCCCCCGGCGCGGTGCTGCGGTATCTGACCGCCGCTCTGGACGAGCTGGACATCCCCTGGCAGAACGAGGGGGGCGAGGACTTTTTCGCCGCCACCGAGGTCAGTGTGGCCCTGTCCTTTTTGCAGATCATCGACAACCCCCGGCAGGACATCCCCCTGCTCTCCGTCCTCCGCAGCCCGGTCTATGGGTTCACGGCGGACCTACTGGCCCAGCTCCGGGCGGCGGAGCCGAATGGGGACATCTACACCTGTGTGACCCATGGCGCGGAGGCGGGGGACGCGCTCTGTCAGCGGTTCCTGGACGACCTCGCCGGTCTGCGGGTGCAGATGGTGGACAGCTCCTGTGCCCAACTGCTGTGGTATCTCTACGACCAGATGGGCTTGCTGGCCCTGTTCGGGGCCATGGCGGGGGGCCAGCGGCGGCAGGAGAATTTGATGGCCTTTTACGACTACGCCCGCACCTTTGAGGGACAGGGCCACAGGGGGGTGTTCGCCTTCGTGGGGCACCTGCGCCGCCTACAGGAGCAGGACAAAAACCCCGCCCGCGCCGGAGGCGGGGGCAGCGGGGTGCGTATCCTGTCCATTCACAAGTCCAAGGGGTTGGAGTTCCCGGTGGTGGTGCTGGCGGGGCTGGCCCGGCAGATCAACCGGGCGGATGAAACGGCCCCCATGCTGTTCCACTCCCAGCTGGGGGTCGGCCCCAAACGGCTGGACCCGGAGCTGCGGGTGGAGTACCCCACTCTGGCCCGGACTGCGGTGCAATTAAAGTTGAACAAGGAGACCAAGGCGGAGGAACTGCGGCTGCTCTACGTGGCCATGACCCGCGCCAGAGAGAAGCTCATCATGGCGATGAGCTTCAACGAGGCGGAGAAGGAGCTGAACAAACTGCTGCCCGACGCAGGCCCCAACCCGGAGCCGGAGGCCCTGTTCCAGCTAGATTCCGTGGGCAAGTGGGTGCTGCTGCCCGTGCTGGCCCGGCCCGATGGGGAGGCCCTGCGCTTTGGCCAGCGGCCCGACGCTTTTGTGAAAACCATCGACCACTGGGACATCCATCTGGTTCACGCGGAAAACAGCTGGCTGACCGACACGCTGGCACTCCGCCCGGCAGCGCCGGAGGTGGCCGCAGAGCAGCCGGACGAGGCGGCGGTGGCCCAGCAGCTTCGCTGGCAGTATCCCTGGCAGGCGCTGACGGAGCTGCCCTCCAAGGTGACGGCCACCCAGATGAAGGGCCGCCTGCTGGACGAGGAGGCCGCAGAGGAGACGGCGCGGCCCCTGCCTCCGCTGGAGTTCCGCCGTCCGGCCTTCGACCAGACCCGGCGGGGCCTGACCGCCGCTCAGACGGGCAGCGCCATCCACGCCGTCATGGAGCACATCGACCTGAAAAAGGCGGACAGCGTCCTGGGTGTGCGGGAGGAGCTGGAGCGGCTGACCGCCGGAGGCTGGCTCTCCCCGGAGCAGGCCAGGGCGGTGGACCCGGCGAAGGTGGCCCGGTTCTGGGCCTCGCCTCTGGGCCGGGAGGCCGCAGCCTCCCCCCAGTTTCGGCGGGAGTTCAAGTTCTCCATCCTGGCTCCCGCCGGGCGGTTTTACCCCTCCGCCGGGGAGGGGGAGGAGGTGCTGCTCCAGGGCGTGGTGGACTGCTGCTTCACCGGCCCGGAGGGGTTCACGGTGGTGGATTTCAAGTCCGACCATATCCGGCGGGGCGGCGAACTCCGGCGGGCGGAGGAGTACCGGGGCCAGCTGGACGTTTACACCCAGGCGTTGGAGGAGATTTTTGACCGGAGCGTGACCCGGCGGGTGGTGTGGTTCTTCCAGACCGGCCAGGGCGCGGAGTTGTAAATAAAAATCTGTACAGACAGACGAAATTTTTTCTCAAAAAGCCCTTGCATTTTTGGGGAAGCCGTGCTATGATAACCTCTGTTGTATGTGAATTTTCTTTTTTATTTTGTCAATTTGAAAGAGGTGAACAAAAATGAAGGCAGGGATTCATCCCGATTACCAGCAGACCACCATTCGCTGTGCTTGCGGCGCCGTCTACCACACCGGTTCCACCAAGAAGGACATCCGCGTGGAAGTCTGCGCCAAGTGTCACCCCTTTTTCACCGGTAAGCAGAAGATGGTGGATACAGGTGGCCGCGTGAGCCGCTTCAACAAGAAGTTTGGCTTCGACAAGTGATTCAGAGATTTCATCGGGAAAGCGAACGCTGCGTTGCAAAACGCGGCGTTTTTTCCTTTTTTACGGGATTTGTCGGGGAAATACACTTTTCTTTTGCGACGGGATAGACTATAATAAGGAAAGAAGTTGGTTGTCTCTTTTGCTCAGCATGAGAGCCATTGGCTCTTAGCTCTTAGCTTTTAGCCTGGAGACGCTGCATTTTCAGCGCTGCGCTGTTGTTTTGCGATGCATTACTAACAGCTAACAGCTAACGGCTAATAGCTCATCAAAGGGATAACTGGAAAAAAGTATGTCGAACGGACAAATTTAGTTTGGAGGTATTACTATGTTTCAGAAAATCGACCCGAAGGAACTGACCCAAAACCCCTTCTCCCTCATCGGCGACCAGTGGATGCTCATCACCGCCGGAGACGAGCAGAGCGTCAACACCATGACCGCCAGTTGGGGCGGCGTGGGCATCATGTGGGGCAGCCCCGTGGCCACCTGCTACATCCGGCCCCAGCGCTACACCAAGACCTTTGTGGACGAGGAGGACTACTTCACCCTGTCCTTCCTGCCGGAGGCGTACCGCAAGGAGCTGCAATTCTGCGGCAGCCACTCCGGGCGGGACGTGGATAAGTTCGAGGAGTGCGGCTTCAACATTCGGGAGGCCGAGTGCGGCGCGCCCTATATCGCCCAGGCGGAGCTGGTGCTGGTGTGCAAGAAGCAGTACGCCCAGCCCATGGACGCCGGTTGGCTCACCGACGGCGACCCGGATAAAATCGACGAGCGCTGGTATCCCACCCACGACTGGCACACCATGTATATCGGCCAGATCGTAGAAGCGTATCTCAATCGGTAAGAGAACAAAACACATTTTTCGGGTATTCCGTTAAAACTGCACGGGAAACCTCTCAGCTACCGCAAAGCGACAGCGGAGGCGGTTTCCCGTGTCATTGCACATTGCTAATTGCACATTTTGCGCAGCAACAGCCGTAATGGGATACCCCATCATTCACCCCCCGGAGGAACACTATGCCAGACACCATCCAAGAAGAAAACATCAATCGCGCCGTGCTGGTGGGCCTGAACGCCCACAGCCTGCCCGACGAGGACAACTCCACCGACACCACCCTGGAGGAACTGGAGGCCCTGCTGGAGACCGCCGGGGGCGAGGCCGTGGCCGTGGTCCTGCAAAAGCGGGACACGCCGGAGGCCCGCACCTTCATCGGAGAGGGCAAGGTCCAGGAGGTCAAAGAGCTGGCGGCGGCCAACGGCGCGGACCTGATTATTTTCGACAACGAGCTTTCCCCTGCCCAGGTGCGGGTGCTGACCGAGGAGATGGGCGTACAGGTCATGGACCGGGCGGCGCTGATTTTGGACATCTTCGCCAAGCGCGCCCGGACC
The DNA here is from genome assembly GCA_020859945.1 of Clostridiales bacterium. Classification (GTDB taxonomy): domain Bacteria; phylum Bacillota; class Clostridia; order Oscillospirales; family Oscillospiraceae; genus Onthomonas. The sequence continues at coordinate 23,398 of JAJBVG010000046.1, forward strand.
AGCGAGGGCCGTCTCCAGGTGGCGCTGGCCCAGTACAAGTATCTGCTGCCCCGGCTCACCGGCATGTGGACCCATCTGGTGCGGCAGAACGCCTCCGGCGGCAAGTCTCCCATCGGCACCCGCGGCCCCGGCGAGACCCAGCTGGAGACGGACCGCCGCCACATCCGCCGGAAGATCCAAAAGCTGGAGGATGACCTGCGGGAGGTGCGCCGGGTGCGGGCGGTCCAGCGGGACCGCCGGGAGAAAAACGAGGTGCCGGTGGTGGCCATCGTGGGCTACACCAACGCGGGCAAGTCCACCCTCTTAAACCGGCTGACAGGTTCGGAGATCCCCGCCAACGACCGGCTGTTTGACACCCTGGACACCACCACCAGGACGCTGGAGATCTCCGACACCTGCACGGTGCTCATCTCCGACACGGTGGGATTCATCCGCAAGCTGCCCCACCATCTGGTGGAGGCGTTCAAGGCTACGCTGGAGGAGCTGCAATACGCCGACCTGCTGCTCCACGTCATCGACAGCAGCAGCGAGGAGTGGCGCACCCAGGCTCAGGTAGTGGACAAGCTCATCCGGGAGCTGGGGGCGGAGCAGACCCCCTGTATCCGAGTGTTCAACAAATGTGACCGGTACAGCCCGGAAATTCGCCCTCACGGGGAGAATGTCGTCTGTATCTCCGCCAAGACCGGCGAGGGCCTGGACGAGCTGATCGCCGCCATCGGCAGACGGCTGGACAGCGGCGCGAAGCGGGTGCAGCTGCGCATCCCCTACGACCAGGGGGGTGTGCTGGATCGGCTCTACCGGGAGGCCAAGGTGGAGAACGTGGAGTACGCTGACGTGATTCAGGTCACCGCCGTCTGCACCCCCAAAACGCTGGGCCAGGTGCGGCAGTTTCTGCCGCCGGAGGCGCAGGAGTGACTCACCCGGCCTTTGGAACGCTGCTGACCGCCCGCATTGACCGACCTCTGGGCAGTGCCCACCCCAACTATCCTGACCTGGTCTATCCAGTGAATTACGGCTACATTCCGGGCCTGTTCGCCCCGGACGGGGAGGAACAGGACGTGTATGTGTTGGGGGTGACGGAGCCGCTGGAGACCTTCACCGGGGCGCTGGCGGCGGTGATTCATCGGCGGGACGACGTGGAGGACAAATGGGTGCTGGCTCCGGCGGGGGCAGCGCTGTCCAGAGAGGACATTCTGGCGCAGACGGCCTTTCAGGAGCGGTATTTTCAGACAGAGCTTTGGATGGAGGAGACATCCATCGAGAAAAAAGAGGAACAGGGAGAAACTCTATGACAGAATATTACATCCCCACCGGGCCGGGGGACGCGGAATATGTGGAAAAGCGCTCCCGGTTCCTGGGCAAGGTGCGCCATGTGGACAGCGAGGAGGAGGCCCGCGCCTTCATCGATGCCATGAAGAAGCAGTACCACGACGCCCGGCACAACTGCTGGTGCTATGTGCTGCGAGACGGCGTGATGCGCTACAGCGACGACGGCGAACCCCAGGGCACCGCCGGACAGCCCATGCTCAACGTGTTTCTAAAGGAGGAAGTCACCGACGCGGTCTGCGTGGTGACCCGCTACTTCGGCGGCATTTTGTTGGGTGCTGGGGGTCTCTGCCGGGCCTACACCAAGAGCGCGAAGGACGCGCTGGACGCTGCCGGGATCTCCGTGGTGCGCCGGTGGGTGGAGGTGTCCATCCCCTGCGGCTACAGCCTTTTTGCCCGGCTGAGCCAGGAGATCCCCGTCTGGAAGGGCATCGTCACCGACACGGAGTACGGTGCAGACGTGACCATCTCCGCCCTGCTCCCGGAGGAAAACGCGGAGGCGTTCGCCCGGCGGGTGCTGGATATGACCGCCGGAACGGTGCAGGTCCAGACCACCGGGGAGGCGCTGAAAGCCGTCGCAATTTCCAATTAGCAATTAGCAATTTGCAATGTGCAATTAAGTGGAAACCGGATGCTGGTGTCTCTTTACGGAGAGAGTCGTTTTCCATCGGCGCTCCCGCAGGACAGATATGGCTTGAAATCCGGTCATTAAACAGGAGGATTCTTTATGTACGTACTGATTTTGAACGGCAGCCCCCGAAAGGACGGCAACACCACCCTGGCGGTGGCGGAGATGGAGAAGGTGTTCGCGGAGGAAGGCGTGGAGACCGAGACTGTCCAGGTGGGCGGCAGGGACATCCGGGGCTGCACCGCCTGCAACTACTGCAAGCGGGAGGGCCACTGTGTCTTTGACGACCTGGTCAACGAGCTGGCCCCCAAGCTGGAGGCTTGCGACGGCCTGGTAGTGGCCAGCCCGGTCTATTTCGCCTCCGCCAACGGGTCGCTGATCTCGTTGCTGGACCGGCTGTTTTACAGCACCCTCTTTGACAAGCGGATGAAGGTAGGGGCCAGCGTGGCCGTGGCCCGGCGGGGCGGAGCAAGCGCCACCTTTGACGAGCTGAACAAGTATTTCACCATCAACGGGATGCCGGTGGCCTCCAGCCACTACTGGAACAGCGTCCACGGTCTGCTCCCCGGCGAAGCGGCCCAGGACGAGGAGGGCTTGCAGACCATGCGCAGCCTGGCCCGGAACATGACCTTCCTGATGAAGAGCATCGCCCTGGGCAAGGAGGCTTACGGCCTGCCGGAGAAGGAGGAGCCGAAACAGACGAATTTTGTACGGTGAGGGGGACAAACCGTGAACAACCTGTCCAAATTCTGCACCTGCGGCGACCTGGCGTGTCCGCTGCACCCCACCAACCACGACAAGGGCTGCGCCCCCTGCATCAGCAAAAACCTGAAACAGGGGGAGATCCCCAACTGCTTTTTCCATCAGGTGGAGACCGCCCACGAGGGGGACGGGTACACCTACCGGGATTTTGCCGAGGCGGTGCTGAGGCGGGAGAAACCGTGATGGATTGCCAGATAAAGCGGAATTTGAGGAGATAAAAGTAATGAAAAATATTTGCGAATTAAAACATTTTTTAAATTTTAAAGCAAGTGGACTATCATTCATGACGGAAGCATTACATGATTTTTTTAATTGTGATGTCTTGATAGAATTAATGCCTGTTGCAAAATTTGAAAAGCATTTCGGTTTAGATATAGATACTAATATAAATAGAAAGTGTTACAAGATATCAGATGAAAAAATGGTGTTAATTGCCCAGGTTTTTGGAGAAAAATATGGAAGCGTTGAAGCTGTCTGCCCAATTGTATTAGTGGGGGAAACTGTATCATATATTGGAAATTCAATATTCGAGACGCTGTCTAATCTTTTGTCAATAAAACTGACAGAGTGCAAAAATAATTCATTTCACGGTGGTACTAAAATATTCGGAGATAATTTTATAAGAGAGGCGATCTCAAAAAGTTTAGTTCCAAAGCAATATGATTATACGAGGATAATGTATCTGATAGAGCTATTTGAAAAATTAGCTTCAACAACTTTTGAGGGGGAATATTTTACAACTGGACTTATTTTATCCAGGTCATTATATGAATATGCTGGAAAAAATGGACGGGATAGAAAAGGCAAGGTGAGAAATTTAATCGATTCTTATGACATAGTCAAGAATCCATCAATAGAAAAGAGATTTTGGTATCTAATTGATGGAGTTGACTCGTTCTATTTAATGGATCAAACTTTTGTGATTAAACAAATTTTCATAAGAAATGAAAAAGGAGGAAAATTAGCAGATTACTTTGAGGACTATTTTCTTGATAATACATTGATGGGGAGAGATATTGCATTTAGAGTTATTGGTCCAAATGAAATATCGATTATTACGAAAAACGGGTACGAGTTCATAAGGATTGAAAATAAATGGAAAATCAGAAATTTTTCGTGGTTCAACAACTATCTGGAAAGAAACATAGATTTAAATGCTGAGGCAAGAAGAGCACTGATATATTATGTAACTTTATGCTCTCAAAGGCATTGTAGTGTTATTATTTGGATTCCGAAAGATGATTCGGAAATAGAAATAGACAGATTAATTTCATCGAAGAATAAAATATGGAAAGAAAATCTAAGCATTGTCGAAGAAATGAATAAGCATATAATTCATAGGGTTATGTCAAGTGATGGAGTTACTATTATCAATAAAAAAGGAAATATAATTTATTGTGGAGCGATAGTAAATCTTGATGCAGAAAAAGAAAGTGGTTTGATGGGAACAGGAGAGAGCGCGGCAAAAATATTAGGGCAGAACGGAGTTGCACTTAAAATATCACAAGACGGAAATATAAAGATTTTTGCGAACGCAACATCTGCTCCCATTATTTATTAATGCTGATAACTTCCAGTTTATCAACAGAAACTCCCACAAAGCGAGGTATCTCAATGGAAATCAAACCTTACATTCACAACGCGAAATACTACGAGACCGATCAGATGGCCATCGTCCACCACAGCAACTACATCCGCTGGTTCGAGGAGGCCCGTGTGGACTGGATGGCTCAGGTGGGCATCCCCTTCCGGGAGGTGGAGGCCAGAGGCATCGTGGTGCCGGTGGTCAGCGTCTCCGCCCAGTACAAGACCATGACCCACTTCGACGACACTGTGTCCATCACCGTCAAGCTGACCTATTACAACAGCGTCCGCTTCAAGTTCCGCTATGAGGTGCGGGACGCCGACACCGGCGAGCTGCGGGCCACCGGCGAGAGCGAGCACTGCCTGCTGGACAAGGCGGGCCGGGTCATCAGCCTCCGGCGCAAGGCCCCGGACTTTCACCAGCGGTTCGCGGACAACCTGGAGCCGGAGGAATAAGGGGAGGGCAGAATACAATTTCGTGTGCCATTTTGGTATGGCTCCCTCAAATAACCTTCGTTTTGCAATTGACAGCCCTTCTTGCCTCCCCTGAAAGGGCAGGGAGCGCAGCGGAAGTGCCGCTTGACGGCGGAGGAGGGCCGCCGCCTTTAGGCGGTGCGGAGGGGTTTCTTTCATGCACGACGAAAAAAGTTCAAATACTATAAGATTTGACAGAATCGAATTTTGCAAAAGACGGAACAAAAAAGGATGAAATGTTTCGATGCAAGCAGTTCTGCATTTTGCGGGCTGCATACACAAATTATGCAGAAAAAACGCTCAATTCTGCAAGATAACTGTCAGTATTGCAAAAAATCGAAATTTTACTTGCAATTTGGCAGAAAATGATGTACTATAATCGGGACGGCAAAGGGGTCGCTCAGATGAGCCTTTTGTGCGGAACGATTTTTCGGAGTTGTTTCCGCTTTTTCAGCCTTTTCTGGATGGGCGCGCAAGCCCTCCACGGGAGGCCGGGGCAAAGGTGCAGGGTGGCGGACCCAGTCCTGCGCCGGATGACCGGCCTGTATTCAACCGTGTGGGGTTTCGTACCGCCCCGCCAGGAAAGGATGTTTTATTTATGGCAATCAACAACGCTTATCTGAACAGTGTCTATGAGGACCTGGCAGCCCGCTATGCGGAGCAGTCAGAGTTCCTGGAGGCCGTCCACGAGGTTCTGGAGACCCTGGTTCCCGTGGTGGAGGCTGACCCCCGCTATGAGGAGCAGAACATCGTCGGCCGCATGGTCGAGCCGGAGCGCGTCATCATCTTCCGTGTGCCCTGGGTGGACGACAACGGCAAGGTGCAGGTGAACCGCGGCTACCGCGTCCAGTTCAACTCCGCCATCGGCCCCTACAAGGGCGGTCTGCGGTTCCGCGAGAACGTCAACCTGTCCATCATCAAGTTCCTGGGCTTCGAGCAGATCTTCAAGAACGCACTGACCACCCTGCCCATGGGCGGCGGCAAGGGCGGCTCCGACTTCGACCCCAAGG
>JAJBVG010000047.1 GCA_020859945.1 Clostridiales bacterium
CGTTGGTTTTCAGCGCGGCATTGAGCATCTGCCGAATTAACAGAATCATCTGGTCGTAGTAACCACGTTGATAAGCCTTGTCCAATGGCACATCGTATTCGTCAATCAGGATGACAACTTTTTTGCCATAGTGCTTATAAAGAAGCTGAGAAAGCAGTCTAAGACTGTTTTCCAGATTCCCGCGTTCCAGTTCCAAGTCACAGAACATTTGCCGTTCTGTCTGGCTCAACCGGCCACTGTTTTCAAGAAAGCTGAGCCTCCTTGCTTCAAAGCCGATAGTGCTCCACAGCCCTCGTCGCGCATCGGCAAAATCCCAGCCCTCCACACCTTTCAAACTAATGGAGATAACCGGATACTGTCCCATATGCTGTTGGCACAACTCTGTTTCTTTGGAGATAGCAAGCCCATCGAAAAGGCTTTTATCTGTCCCGACTTCAAAGAAATAGCGAAGCATACTCATGTTCAGGGTTTTGCCGAAGCGCCGGGGACGGGTAAAGAGCGTCACCAGAGCCCCCTGGTTCAACAAATCCCGAATCAGGTTGGATTTATCCACATAGTAATAGCCACGGGTACGCATATCCATGAAGTTTTCGATTCCCAACGGTAATTTCAGCTTGTTCATATCCGTTCACCTCCAAAATGGGATGACACACCACTTTATAATAAGGATAGTTTAGCACAGATATGGTGGGTTATCAAGGAATGTTTTTATCATGCTTTCGCGAAATTAATTATGAACTGAAGACACAAAAAACGTCACATTACGGAGCGGGAACGCACGACGTATAGAACCTCTGTCTCTTTTTGAGAAATTGCTTCCAGCAAACTGCCCTTGCGCCAAACAGCAAGGCACTTTTGCGAAGGACGACGGTTGCTCTTGTACTTTCTGTCTTTGTACTTTTGGGACGAAGAGGCAGAAATAATGGTAGAAATCCGGCTTGCCTGTAAAGCAAAAAACAAAGGCGCCTGCGGTCGCAGACGCCTTTTGCTTGTTTCGCTTTTGATTGGGTTGTGTCAGGTGAATCAGGTGGAAGAAAGGAGCTGAGATAAAGGCAGTTATAGTTGGCTGCAAATGGCAAAGCAACCTGTTTTAGAAGGAGCAAACCCAATCAAACGAGCGAATATACTCAACGGGGCGGATGCCCCGAAAAGCATCAGATGGTTGGGTCAGTCGTCAAATTCAAATGGCTTGACCTCCCGCACCACGTCCATGATGGTGCCGTCTCTGGCCTCAATGATGCCCACGACCCGGTCGCCAAACCGGACTTTTTCCGGCTCGCCCACGATGGAATAGGCGGTGTCCCGCAGTTCCTCGATGGTTTTCAGCGGCACACAGTCCGCCTCTTTCAGGATCTCCAACAGATCCTGCCTGCGGGGGTTCACCGCCACGCCGTAATCTGTCACCACAATGTCGATGCTCTCGCCGGGGGTGGTGACGGTGGTCACGTCAGTGCAGATGGCGGGGATGCGCCCCTGGATCAGCGGCGCGATGACGATGGTACACTTGGCCCCCGCCGCCGTGTCCGGGTGGCCGCCCTGGGCCCCGGTGATAACGCCGTCAGACCCCACCACTACGTTGCAGTTGAAGTGAACGTCTACCTCCAGCGCCGCCAAAATCACATAATCCAGCTTGTTGACGAAAGCGCCTTTGTTGAAGGGGTTGGCATAGGCGCCGGCGCTGATGCGGAAGTGGTTGGGATTTTTCACGTTCTTGATGGCGTCCAAGTCGAAATCCTGGGTGTCCAGTAGGCAGCGGACCATCCCCCGGTCCAGCAGGTCGCACATGGGCTTGGTCAGGCCGCCCACGCCGAAGCCCATCTTGATACCCCGCTCCTCCATGATTTTGGTCAGGGAGATGGTGGAGGCGATGGACGCGCCGCCCACGCCGGTCTGATACGAGAAGCCCTCCTTGAAGTAAGGGGTGTTGGCCACTACCTGGGTGCAGTACTCCGCCATCAGCAGCTTCCGCTGGTCGGTGGTGGGTTTGGCTGCGCCGGTGGCGATTTTGGAGGGGTCGCCAATGGCGTCCACCACACACACATAGTCAATCTTCGCCATGGGGATGTGGGGCGGGTAATTGGGGAAGGGAACCAAGCAGTCAGTGACAGCCACCACATGGTCGGCGTGGTTACCGTCCACATGGGAGTAGGACAGCACGCCGCAGTCTGTCTTGCCGCCCACGCCCCGGCAGTTGCCGTAGTCATCGCAGGTGGGCGCGCCGATAAAGGCGATGTCGATGTGGGATTCTCCAGTGACAATGGCCCGGACGCGCCCGCCGTGGGAGCGCATGGTGGCCAGCCCCTTCAGCTTGCCGTGGGAGATGGCCTCGCCAATGGCCCCGCGGACGCCGGAGGACTCGATGTTGGTGATGGTGCCGTCCTCAATCATGGGTACCAACGGGGCATGGGCCTTGCCCAGTGAACTGGCGCAGATGGTGATGTCTTTGAGGCCCATCTTATGAATCTCTTCCATGACCATGTTCACCACCAGGTCGCCGTCCCGGAAGTGGTGGTGGAAGCTGACCGTCATGCCGTCATGTGCGCCGCACTTGACCAGCGCCTCATGGATGGAACCCACCAGCTTGCTCTTGGTGTTGTCCATCAGCGGGGTGATGGTGGGACCGGCCTTGGTAAAGGGTACGCCGTCTTTATAGTGGTTGCCCTGGAACACTTCTTTCCCGGTGAGGGACAAAATCTCCTCCGGGATGTCTCTTCCTACCGCATTTTTCATATCACAGCTCTCCTTTGTACACACCGGACGCCTTCGCCAGCTCGATGGTACGCTTGGCCCCATCGTAGAAGGCGATGTCGATCATCTTTCCGTCCACCGTGAACACACCGATGCCCATGGCCTTTTTGGTGTCGATCTCCCGCACCACTTTTTCAGCAAAAATGATGTCCTTTTTGGACGGGGTGAAAATCTCGTGGACGATGTTGATTTGCCGGGGATTGATGATGGATTTCCCGTCAAATCCCATCAGGTGGATGCTCTCCACGTCCTTGCGGAACCCTTCCATGTTATTCAGGTCGGTGTACACGGTGTCGAAGCACTGCACCCCGGCAGCTCTGGCGGAAATGACCATCTGGGAGCGGGCGCCCATCAGCTCGATGCCCGTGCCGGTGATATGAGTTTGCAGGTCCTTGGTGTAGTCGCCGCCGGAAAGAGCGATGCCAAACAGCCGCTCGGAGGACTCGCAGATGTCAAAGGAGCGAAGCACGCCCTTGGCGGACTCGATGGCGGCCATGATGAGGACGCTGCCCTTCGGACGGCCAAACTCCTTTTCCGCCGCCTCCACAGCTTCCTCTACCATCTTTACGTCCTTGGGACTTTCCGTTTTGGGGATACGGATGGAGTCGCAGCCGCCAGCCACCGCACAGCGGATGTCCTCCCGCCAGAGCGGGGTATCCAGGCCGTTGATGCGGACCACCCGCTCACAGCCGTGATAGTCGATGGTGCGCAGCGCATGGAACAGGGAGAAGCGGGCGGCATCCTTCTGGTTTTCCGCCACCGCGTCCTCCAGGTCCAGCATGATGGAGTCGGGCTTGTAGATGTAAGGATCCTTGATAAGGCTGGGCTTCTGCGCGTTCAGGAACATCATGGTGCGGCGCAGCCGCTTTTTGTTGGGGTTATTCATTGAATCGCACCTCCCCAGGGCAGTTGGTCAAACTGTTGCAGGGAGCGGTACACCGCGCCCTCGATGCGGGCCTTGATGGTGCAGTCCAACGCGCCCTTATCTACGATCATGATGTGGACACTGTCGATGTCCAGGTTGCGGAGCGTCTCCAGGGCCACCCGCTTGATTTGGTTGCCGTACTGGTTGATGACGGAGCTTTCCAGCTCAAAGTCGATGGTCCCGTCTCCGGCCTCCACTGTCACTTGGCAGTCGCTGGATTCCAGCGTTCCCGCGATGGCAGGTCTTTTAATTTCCATCTTGTTTTCCTCCCTGTCCAGGCCCGGTTCAGGCCTCTTCCACGTAATCGTCGATGGACGCAAAAACCTCCCGCATCGCAGCGTTCCGGTTGCACGAATGGTCCATCTGCCGATACATATTCAAAATATAGGAACCGAAGATACCGTTATAAATGGTGCTATTCATAACAAATTTCTCCTTGTGAAACATAGTTGTTCTCACGGGGCCGCAGTTTCCCGCCGCAGCCCCGTCGATGGTCAGTGCTTGCGGTAATAGTTGATCAGGCAGCCGTCGGCAATGATCTGACGCTCCGGCCCGGTCAGCTCTCCAGTGGTGACCGGGAAGGGGGTCACGGTGCCGTCCGGCTTCACGGCGTAGGCGGTGAACTCCGGCTTGTTCTCCAGCACCGCCTGGCGGATGCCGGGGACAAAGATGTAGTCTCCCAGTTCAAAAACCTCTGGGGTTTGCACCAGGAAGGGGGTCATGCCCCAGTTGATGCAGTTGGAGCGGTAACGCTTGGTGGCATACTGCTTGGCGAAGTTGGCGCTGGCGCCCATCACCCGCTGGCAGGAGGCAGCCTGCTCACGGGCAGAGCCATCGCCGGGCATATTGGCGAAGATGGTGGAGCCGATGTCAGTGTTGGCCGGATCGTTGGGTACACCTGCGGCGGTCAGGGCGGCGTACACTGCCTGCACCTCTTCGGGCAGTTCCTTCCCCGCCTGGCGGTCCCGCTCGATCTGGCGCAGCACCTTGCTCCGGCCCACGTACTCCGGGTCCTTCCGGCTCAGCGCGAACTCAGACAGCCGCTCCGGGTTGGACCGGTAAGAGGAGGTCTCGCCGGAGGGGATCAATTCGTCGGTGGTAGTGACCGGGTCGGTGATGTAGGAGCAGACCTTCACCAGCAGGTCGTCGGTCAGGGCGGGCATTTCGGGCCAGTCCTTAATGTTGGGGCCGAAGCGCAGTTCCGCATCCGGCTCTGCCTTGCCCACGCCGTTGAACACCCGCTTGTCGTAGACACTCTTATTGAAGAAATACTTGGGGGTGCGGTATTCCACATCCATCAGGTCGGTGGCGGCGGTGAGCTTGCCGCCGTTGGCGGCGGTAGCGGCGATGGAACGGGCGTCCATCAGGGCCACGGCGCTCATCTGGCCCTCGCCGGGCTTGGAACCCTCCCGGTTGGGGAAGTTACGGGTGGTGTGGCGGATGGAGAACTCGCCGTTGGCGGGGCAGTCGCCTGCGCCGAAGCAGGGACCGCAGAAGCACTCTCGGATGATGACGCCTGCGGCGGCCAGGTCGGAGATGGAGCCGTTCTTGACCAGCTCCAGATAGGCGGGCATGGAGCCGGGGTAGACGCTCATGGTGAATGCCCCATTGCCGGTGCTGCGACCACGGAGGATGTCGGCCACGGCCACCAGGTTGTCGAAGGTGCCACCGGAGCAGCCGGCCACCAGACCCTGATCCACATAAATGTTGCCATCGCTGTGGAGCTTGCTCATCAGGTCCATGTGGGCGGTCTTGGCGATCTGGCTGTTGGCCTGAGTCTCTATCTCGTGGAGGATGTCTTTGGCGTTGGCTTGCAGTTCGTGGATGGTGTAGGTGTAGCTGGGGTGCATGGGCATGGCGATGGTACATTCAATGGTAGAGAGGTCGATGTACACACAGCCGTCGTAGTAAGCCACCTCTGCGGGGGCGATCTTCTTGTACGCCTCGGGGCGGCCATGAATGGCGAAGTATTCCTCCGTCTTTTCGTCGGTCTCCCAGATGGAGGACCAGCAGGTGGTTTCGGTGGTCATCACGTCGATGGCGTTCCGATACTCGATGGGCAGGTTGTGGATGCCGGGGCCGACAAATTCCATCACCTTGTTTTTCACATAGCCGTTGGCGTACACCGCGCCGCAGATGGACAGGGCCACATCGTGAGGGCCGATGCCGGGCTTCGGCTCACCGGTGAGATAGATGGCGATAACCTGGGGCCGGGCGAAGTCATAGGTGCGGCCCAGCAGCTGTTTGGCCAGTTCGCCGCCGCCCTCGCCTACGGCCATGGTGCCCAGCGCGCCATAGCGGGTGTGGGAGTCGGAGCCGAGGATCATCCGCCCACAGCCAGACATCATCTCCCGGTTGTAGCTGTGGATGACCGCCATGTTGGTGGGGACATAGATGCCGCCGTACTTTTTGGCGGCGGAGAGGGCGAACTTGTGGTCGTCCTCGTTGATGGTCCCGCCCACGGCGCAGAGGGAGTTGTGGCAGTTGGTGAGGACATACGGGATGGGAAATTGCTTCATGCCGGAGGCACGCGCAGTCTGAATGATGCCCACATAGGTGATATCGTGGCTGGTGAGGGAATCAAATTTCAGATTCATTTGGTCCATGCTGTCGCCGTGGTTGTGGGCCTTGAGGATGCCATAGGCCATGGTCCCCTTGGCGGCTTTCGCCTGATCCAGCGGCTTGCCTGTTTTGGCGGTCACCTCAGCGGGGTCGGTGTACAGGTCGGCGCCGTTGACCAGGTAGACGCCGGTATCATAGAGTTTTAACATAAGACAGTCTCCTTTGCACCGCTGGACACCGGCTGAGACGTCCAGCGTTTTGGGTCGTAATGCAACGGTTGCAGTTTCCTACAGAATCGTCGTAGTTTCTTACAGAATCATAGAAACGATCAGGTTATACACCGCAAAGATGCCCACGTTGACCGGGACAGCCACAAACAGCAGCCGGTTGAACAGCTTGTTGCGGGTCTCCTCGTTGCCGCAGGAACCCAGGATCAGGGAACCGCCGGAGGAGAAGGGGCTGATGGCGCTGCTCTGCGCGCCCAGCACGGTGCAGGTGAACAGCGCAGTGGCGCTGAGGCCAGTGGAAGAAGCCAGGCCGGGGATCAGGGGGAACAGGGCCGGGCAGACCACACCGGTGGTGGAACTGAAGAAACTCATGACGGCACCGACCAGGCTGAACGCCAGCGGTACGAAGAAGGTGGGGACGTTGCTGCCGATCCAGTTGGAGAGCATATCAATGGTTCCGGCTTCCACAGCTACGGCAATGAGCATACCAGCTCCGGCGATCATCAGGACGGTGTTCCAGGGGACCTTAGCAATGATTTCCTTCTGCGGGGCCAGCTTCAGCAGCAGGGCAATAACGGCGAAAATGAAGGCGATCAGGCCCACGTCAATTTTGCCCGCAACGGTGGAAATAAAGCTCACGTTGGGCAGGATCAGCTTCAGGACGGGAAACACCAGCACCACGGCCATCATCGTCAGGATCAGGTACAGGGTCTGCTTCTGGGGTTTGGTGAAAGTATCGGGCTTGGCGAAGGTGACGCCCTTGCCGATGTTGCGGTTTTCTTTGAACCCAAAGCGGAAGATGGAAATGACGATGAGACAGCCAACGATTGCCAGTCCGAACATCAGCAGCGTGCTGGAGAAGGAGTCAATGGCCTCCGCCTCTGCCCCCTCGTATGCGGTATCCATCAGGCCGCGGAACACCACGCCAAGGGCTGCGGTGGGGAAGTTGCCGCCGGCCAGAGCGCCACAGTTGATGGCCACAGCGCCGGTGAGCTTATCCATGTTGGCTTCGTCGCAGATGAGCATGGTGATGGGTGCCAGGAACGCCAGAACGGTGAAGTAGGCAGCGCCCATCACGGACAGGATGACCGCCACAAAGAACAGCGCAAAGGGCAGCATACCGGGGAATTTACGGCAGGCGTAGAGCAGACTGCGGGAGATTTTCTCCAGCGTGCCGTTGGCAGCCGCCACATTGTAGAAAAGTGAGACGGCGATGATGACGAACATGGTGTTGGTGGGCCAGAAAGCGATAAGGGCCTTTGGCGTCAGCCCCATCCAGAAACAGCCGATCAGATAGGCAAAGACGATACAGAAAAAGCCGGTGTTGATTTGCGTCCGATAACCGAGAAAGACGGCCAATGCAATCGACGCAATGATAACGGCGCTTAAAATTCCGCTCATTGTGGTTCTCCTCTCTGTGAAAGTGTCATTCCAGCCCCAGCAGACGGCTGGGAATGGTATGGGTCATGTAATTAATCTGGTCCATCGGTACGCCGTGATCCGCCAGGTACTGCATATACTGCTCCATGGCGATCTCCCAGTGAGGATTCTCTGTCTGGCCGCCATCGGTGTCCACCATGACGTTTTTGTATCCCACGGTCCGGATGATCTCCAGGTTGTCCGGCAGGTTGCTCTTGTACTTGCCGCCGCCCATATTCTGGGCGAAGCAGCGCTCCAAAATCACGTCGTAGTCCTTGACTAGGCGAATCTGATCCTCCACGGACATGCCCACGATCCACCACTCAGGATGCGTGACCACCAGATTCTGGACGCCGGCCTTCCGAGCGGCCTCGCAGACCACAATGGCCTCCGTGGGAGAGACATGGGCGGTGCCCAGCACGGCATTGTAATCTTTCACCAGCCGGAACACATCTTCCAGCTCCGGCACGACCTTTCCGTCCACCACAATGTCTACCGCGTTTGTGGTAGGTTGTCCCATTTTCTCCAGATGGTTCCTGGCGGACTGGGTGGGCAGCCAGACCACCTTTGCCCCCAGTTTGAGCGCGGTTTCCACGGCGGCTGGGTTGATGCCCCCGACCACCCGGTTCAGCGTCACGCTGCCGAACATGGTGAAGTCGTTCTCTCCGTGGACCAGCTTGTTGTAGCGGTTGGTGAGCCAGGCCCGGTTCGCGGTAAAGCCCTGGTGAGACTTGATGACGATGGCGCGGGCGCCCACGCGGACGGCGGCGTCGCACAGCTCAAAGTCGTCATAGGCCCGCAGTCGCAGGTCCGGGTTGGTGTGGACGTGCATATCAATGACGCCCTTTAGTGATACTTTCGGCATAAAACTGCTCCTTTCTCCTGTTGCACTGCCATTTCGTTCAAACCACCTCAAAAAACATTTGTTTTTAAAGGTGATCTGTTTTATAATTGTATTTTACAGGAGCTGAAAAATCCGCGCTACGGAAAAATCAATATAGCCGCCATCGGATAAACCGATGGCATTGGTGAAAACGTCCTATTTTATCGCTTATTTTTTGGTCAAATTCCACAAATCAAAGTCGGTGCTGCTCAAAACCAAAGGGGAGATTTTATGGAACTGAAAGAGCTGGAATATGTAATAACGATAGCCAAGGAGGGCAGCATCAGCAAGGCCGCTGAGCGGCTGTATATGGCGCAGTCCAGTTTGAGTCAATTCCTGGCCCGTTATGAGGCTGAACTGAATACCAAAATTTTTGTGCGGACATCCAGCGGCGTGCGCCCGACCTACGCCGGAGAGATTTTTATTCGCAACGCCCAGCAAATGCTCCAGCAGTATCACCGGGTCAAGGCGGAATTGCAGGAAAACAACCGCCCGAAGGGTGGACGGATTGAGTTTGGAATCAGCACATTCCGAGGCACTTCCCTGATCCCTCCGGTGTTGCGTCGCTTCTCTTTGGAATATCCCGACGTGGAGGTGGTCATCCACGAAC
Organism: Clostridiales bacterium; assembly: GCA_020859945.1. Lineage (GTDB taxonomy): Bacteria > Bacillota > Clostridia > Oscillospirales > Oscillospiraceae > Onthomonas. Next base: position 9,375 of record JAJBVG010000047.1, read on the forward strand.
ACGACAGTATCTATTTGCAGCGGAAGATGTCGCTGGGGGAACTGGATATGGCGTTGATTGCCCTTCAGCCAGGTGAGACCGAGCCGGAGGATATTCCTGTGATGCAGGATGAGGTCTATTTGGTAGCCAGCAAATCCCATCCGGTGATGGAGTATGTGCAAATTGGAAACGGAGGCCCTGACCGGCCATGGGTGCGGATGGAGGATACCGCCGCGTTTGAATATCTGCTGTCTGACCAATATACCGTCCTGGGCAACATTGCGCAAAGCCTGCTGCAAGCCCACGGCATCCAACCTGTGATCGTCAATCGAATGTTGAGCGCTTCCTTTGCCGCCGCAATGGCCCGGCAGGGCCTGGGGCTGGCGTTTACGTACCGCTCCTGTGCCGTTTCTGACCCAAACACCGTCTATCTCAGCATTGGGAAAGAGCAGTACTTTGTGGATCTGGTGCTGATTTATCCACCTGACGGTTACCGCAGCCGGGCCAATCGCGCGTTGGAAGCCATGATCCGGCAATATATTGACCGGGAAGATGAGGAATTGGATCGGCTGCCACAGAATATCTGAAAGCGGCAAATCTGCCCCAAGCGAGCGGAAACCACTCTCCCCCCCTTTTCAAATCGCTGAAAATGCTATATGATAAATAAAAACACAACAACACAGGGGGAACTTCTATGGACAACCAACCTGTCACCCTTCCGGAAATGCTGGAAGCACGGGAACTGCGGGTTCTGCGGCAACAGGATCTATTACGACGCTTCGGAAAACCTTTGGTTTGCTTCACCATGAACATTCCTGGCCCGGTAAAAAACAGCCCGTCCATTCGCCGGGGGTTTTTGCTGGGGAGCGCCTGGCTCCGACAGCAACTGGACGGCAGAGGGATTCCGGTTTTGTTTTCCCGTGAGTGGAACGCACACACGGGAGATGAATTGTACCTTGTGCCAGACTGCGAGGCGCTGCCAGTGAAGGAAATCACCGTCGCGCTGGAGGACGGTTCCCCCCTGGGACGGCTCTTCGACATGGACGTGCTGACGCCGGACGGGGCAAAAATCGGACGGCAGGAGCTGGGACAGCCAGAGCGCCCCTGCCTGCTCTGCGGCAAGCCGGGGAGGGTGTGCGCCCGGAGCCGTGCGCACACGGTAGAGGAATTGCAGCGCAAAACCGAAGCCATCCTAACGAAAACGTTTCAGCGCCGGGACGCCCAAAAAGCGGCGGAACTGGCGGTGCGCAGCCTCCTTTACGAGGTGGCGGTCACACCAAAACCCGGCCTGGTGGACCGGAACAACAGCGGCAGCCACCGGGATATGGGCTTTTTCACGTTCCTGAACAGCGCCGCCGCCCTTTTCCCCTATTTTGAGACCTGCGCCATGGCGGGACGGGAGACGGCGGCGGAAGTTCCCTCTGTGACCTTTCAGCGCGTCCGGGCAGCGGGCATCCAGGCGGAGCAGACCATGCTCCGCGCCACAGGAGGGGTCAACACCCACAAGGGCGCGATTTTTTCCATGGGGCTGCTCTGCGCCGCCCTGGGGCGGTTGGAGCGTTCCCGTTGGAAGGAGCCGGAGACTGTTTTGCAGGCGTGCACCGCCCTGGTCAAAGGGCTGAGCGAAGGAGATTTCTCCGGTGTGACCGAGGAAACCGCCGTCACAACAGGACAGCGGCTCTACCTCCGCTATGGCATCACCGGCGTGCGGGGACAGGCAGAGGCGGGGTTCCCCGCTGTGCTGCGGTTCGGCCTGCCCAAGCTGGAGGCCGGGGTCGCGCAGGGGTTGTCCCTCAACGACGCAGGGTGTGCTGCCCTGCTGTCCATCCTGGCCAACAGCGTGGACACCAATCTGATCGCGCGCAGCGACCTGCCCACCCAGCAAAGGGTTGCAGCAGAGACCGCCCGGCTGCTGGAGCGAGACCCTCTCCCCACAGAGGAACAACTCTGCGCGTTGGACAAAGATTTTATCGCCCGTAACCTCTCTCCCGGCGGCAGCGCCGATTTGCTGGCGGTCTGCTACCTGCTGTATTTTCTGCGGCGAGAGGAAATGGACGATTTGGAACAGGAGGTATGACAAATGGCTGACTATGTGGTTTCCCAGGTGTCCCCCACGGACCGTTACACGATGGAACAGGTGCACGCCCTGCTGCTCCAGGAGGGCATCACTCTGGACGGGAACCTGGATTACACCTGCGTGATTTACGATGAGGCTTATCAGGTCATCGCCACAGGGAGCTGCTTCGGCAACACCCTCCGCTGCTTTGCGGTCAGCGGGGAACATCAGGGAGAGGGACTGCTGAACACGGTCATCAGCCATCTGATCACCGTGCAGTATCAGCGGGGCAACACCCACCTGTTTCTCTATACCAAATGTCAGTCCGCCAAATTCTTCGAGGATTTGGGATTTTACGAAATCGCCCGCGTGTCGGATACGCTGGTGTTTATGGAGAACCGCAGAACCGGTTTCTCCCGCTATCTGTCCCAGCTCAAGCGAAGCCAACAGGACGGGAAAATCGTCGGCGCGCTGGTGATGAATGCCAACCCCTTCACGCTGGGGCATCAGTACCTGGCAGAGCGGGCGGCTGCGGAATGTGATGTGCTGCATCTGTTTGTGGTCAGCGAGGACGCCAGCCTGATTCCCTTTTCCGTGCGGAAACGGTTGGTCGAACAGGGGGTCGCCCATCTGCCCAACGTGATTTTGCAGGAGACCGGCCCGTATATCATCAGCTCCGCCACCTTCCCCAGCTACTTTTTAAAAGATGAGTTGGCCGTGGTAGAGGGACACGCCCGCCTGGACCTGACGGTGTTTGGGCAAATCGCCCGAACGCTGGGTATCACCCGGCGGTATGTGGGGGAGGAACCAACCAGCGAAACCACCGGGCTTTACAACCGCATTATGGCGGAGGAACTGCCCAAACAGGGCGTTGCGTGCGTCATAATCCCCCGCAAGGAAGTTCGCGGCGCAGCAATCAGCGCCTCTGTCGTCCGCCAGTGTCTGCAAAGCGGCGACTGGGACGGCTGCCGGGAACTGCTGCCGCCCTCCACCCTGGACTTTTTTGCCTCCGAGGAAGCGCGGCCCCTGCTGGAGAAGATTCGCCGGGCGGGAGACGTGGTGCATCACTGAGAAAACACACCGCACAAGCCGAAAGCGAGGCTCGTGCGGTGCGTTCTTATTTGTGTTCTTGCTGTTTCGGCTCATAGAGCTTTGGCACCCACTCCCGAAAGAGGCAAAGCAGATACCGCAGCGGCTCCTGCTGATAGAGATTTTTGCGGTAGACCAGGCAGAGGGCCCGGCTGCTTTCCGTCTCTTTGATTTGGAAATAGCGAACTTGCCCGCACAAACGTCCTTCCTTTGCAAATATTTCCGGCACAAAAAACGATACCGAGCTGCCTTCCCGCAAGGGAGAGTGCCTGCTCTATGTTTCCACAGACCAGACGGACAGCAGGATGGTAGTTGGCCGCCGCACAGAGCTTCCGCCCGATGCTGCCAATCAACTGCTCCTCTGGCAGCAGGATAAAGGGAAGATTCTCCAGCGTCGGCAAAGAGAGCGACTGCTGTTTTCTCATATTTTCCGTGAGAAAGGAAACGGGGACCGCCAAAACGATATTCTCCTGATACAGCAGCTCACTTTGATAGGTAACAGTGTCAGGATTTGCGGCGTCCAGAATAAAATCAAGCTCCCCTTCCTCCAACTGTTTACGCAGGATGGGCGCAGGCAGCTCCGTGATATGCACCTCACAGTGGGGAAATTTCTGATAAAAGTGCTCCATAATTTCCGGCATTAAAATGGTGCTCCGATGGGGGCTGATACCCAGTCGAATGAGCTGGCGCTGACCGGAGGCGATGTCCTGTAGCTGCGCGCAGAGCTGTTGATGGGAGCTGAGGACAGCCTCCGCCCACTGGCAAAAAAGTGTTCCGGCGTAGGTCGGCTCCAGCCCACCTTGCTCCCTCTGAAACAGAGAAACGCCCAGCTCGTTTTCCAGGCTTTTCAGGCTCAGAGACAGGGACGGCTGGGATAAGTACAGCATCTGGGCTGCACGGGTGATGTTTTTTGTCTGTGCCACTGTCAACACATAATTCAACTGGTTCCAGTTCATGTCGGAGGCCCCTCCATAGTTTTATTTTATCGTTTTTATTATATTTCATATATTGGACAAATGTCAAACAGCGTGTTACAGTTTCTCCAGGAGATGAGAAACCTTGAACCAAAAGAATCTGAAAACCGGTGGGATGCTCCTGCTGTTTTTTGTAAAAATTGGCTGTTTCACCTTTGGCGGCGGTTGGGGTATCCTGGCGCAAATCGAGCAGGAATTTATCCACAAGCGAAATTGGATTACACAGGAGGACCTGCTGGAGTTGACGGCGGTGGGAAAATCCCTTCCCGGCATTATGATTGCCAACATCAGCGTTTTGTTTGGCTACCAGATGGCGGGATGGTTCGGCAGTCTCTGCTGTCTGGTGGGAATCACCCTGCCCGCCGTGGTGATCCTGTCACTGATCACGCTGGTATACGATGCGGTAAAATCCAACTATTGGTGCTGGTGCGCGCTCAAGGGGGTCAGTTGCGCCGTAGTGCCAATCATCGGCAGCGCGGCTCTTTCTCTGGGGCGGGAGGCGCTGAAAACCCCGCGTTCCGTCGTTCTCTGCTTGCTGGCGCTGGTACTGTTGCTTGTCGGTGTGGGAAATCTGCCCTTGGTGGTGGCGGGTGCAGCGGCGGCACTGCTGTGGATGGGGGTGAAGGATCTTGATCTATCTTGAGCTATTTTTCTCTTTTGTCCGCATTGGCTTCACCAGCTTTGGCGGGATGTCCATGGTCCCACTGATTTTAGAGGAAATGTCCACCCACGGCTGGATGAGCGCGGAGGACCTCACCAACCTGATTGCCATTGCGGAGATGACACCCGGTCCGCTGGGCGTCAACTGCGCCACCTTTGCGGGCACTCAGACAGCGGGACTGCTGGGCGGACTGGCGGCGGTGGTCGGTGTGCTGGCTCCGGCGTATACCCTGACGCTGGGGGCGGCAGTGTTTTTTCACCGGTTCCGCGACAGCCAGGTGATGACAAATATTATGAGCTTCGTCAAGCCCATTTGCATCAGCATGATTTTGAATGTCATTCTGACCCTCAGCTTGGAAAACTACCTGACAGAGAGCCAGATGCCGGATGTGCTCGCCATTGTCATCGGGCTGATTTCCTGTTACCTGGTTTTGGGACGAAAGTGGTCTGTGCCAAAGGTGATTGGAAGTGCGGCGGCGCTGGGAATCGTTTGCTTCGGATTTTTTTGACACCTTAATGATTATTAAGAGATAACCACTGGTTGCTGTAAGGTTCCAGGCATAGGATAACATCATCCAAACAAAAGCATCCCAACGACAACTGAGGAGGATGATGTTATGAGAATCAAACAGCCTGCCGTGGCAGGTACTTTGGAATCCAGCGACTGCATGGTAACGGTGGAGCCGGTGGAAAGAGGCTCCGGGATCTCCCTGGAAATAGACAGCGTCGTCATTCACCAGTACGGAGAGGCCATCCGCAAAACTGTTTTGGAAACCTTGGACCGCCTGGACATTGCAGACGGATACATCCGCGTGAACGATAAAGGTGCGTTGGACTGCACCATCAAGGCCCGCGTGGAGTGCGCCGCGTACCGCTCTAATGGACAGCGGTCACAGCTTCCCTGGGGAGGTGTGATTCAATGAGCCATCCTGACAAAAAGCGGCTGCGCCGCAGCATGATGTTCCTCAACTGCCAGAAGCCCAGCCTCATTAAGGACCCTTACATCTATAAGCCGGACTCCATTATGCTGGACCTGGAGGATGCGGTGGCAGAAAGCGAAAAAGACGCCGCCCGGTACTCCCTGTACCACGCATTGCAGGAGATCGACTACCGCGGGGTCGAGCGTGTGGTCCGCATCAACGGCCTGGATACCCCTCACTGGCAGGAGGACATCCGTGTCTGTGTGGCGGGCGGCTGCGACGTGATTCGTATCCCCAAGGTGGAGACCCCCAACGATGTCCGCGTGGTAGAGCGTGCGGTAGCAATCGCCGAAGGCGAGTTCGGCGTTCCCCAGGGGCGCACCCTGCTGATGGCGGCTATCGAGTCCTGCATGGGTGTCATGAATGTGTATGACACCTGCCGCTCCTCGGATCGTCTCATCGGTATTGCCCTCTCCGGCGGCGACTACACCAAGGATCTGCAAACCAGCATCTCCGGCACCGGCGTAGAACTGAACGGCGCACGGCAGCAGCTCATCATCGCCGCACGCGCCGCCAAGGTGCAGTGCTTTGACACGGTGTACACCAATCTGAACGATATGGAAGGGTTCCGCAACGAGGTTCAAATGATCAAGACGATGGGTTTTGACGGCAAATCCATCATCAACCCCCGGCAGATTCCCATTGTCCACGAAATCTACACCCCCACGGCCAAGGACATTGTTTTCTCCGAAAAGGTGGTGCGGGAGATCGACGAAAAGAAGGCTAAGGGTATTGGCGTGTTCACGGTGGATGGCAAGATGATTGACATCGCCTTCTATGACGGCGCCAAGAGAACCATTGAGCTGGCGAAAGCCGCCGGTGTGTATAAGGGGGATCTGTGATATGTTGAACGCAGTAGGCAGAGAGATTCCAGACGAAATTCTGGAGCAGACCGGCAAAGAGCCGTTTCAGGGCAACCACTACAAGGACGGCGTCCCCTTTACCAAGTCTGGCCCCACCATCATACCGGTGATGAACAACGAACACTCCAAGCTTGTCAAAGACCTCCACGAGGCGCTGGTCAAATGCGGCGCCCATGACGGTATGACCATTTCCTTCCACCATCATTTCCGGGACGGCGACCTGGTGGTCTGCATGGTCATGGAAGAGATTCACAGGATGGGGCTCAAAAACATCACCATTTGCGCCAGTTCTCTGGGCAAGGCCCACAATGCGTTAGTCCCCATGATCGAGGACGGCACTATCACCAACATCGAGTCCTCCGGCGTACGGGGCAACATCGGCAAGGCCATCTCCGAAGGGAAACTCCAGGGGCTGGCGGTCATGCGCTCCCACGGTGGGCGTGTCCGTGCCATTGTCACGGGGGAGACCCATGTGGACATCGCCTTTATCGGTGCGCCCACCTGTGACGATTACGGCAACTGCCGGGGCGTGGGCGGAAAGACCGACTGCGGCGTGCTGTCCTATTCCTATGTAGACGGCAACCACGCCGACAAATGCGTGGCCATCACCGACTGTCTGGTGCCCTACCCCAACTACCCGCCGCACATCTCTCAGACAAAGATCGACTATGTCTGCGTGGTGGACGCCATTGGCGACCCCAGCAAAATCGCTACCGGTGCGGCAAAGCCCACCACCGACCAGCGGAAGCTGCTGATGGCGGAGTACTGCACCCAGGTGGTGGCGAATACCCCCTATTTTAAGGACGGCTTTTCCTACCAGACCGGCGTGGGCGGCGCGTCTATTGCCTCCACCATCTCCCTGACCAAAATCATGGAGGAGCGGGGCATCAAAATGGGGTTCGGCGTGGGTGGCTTGACCAAGCCCATGTGCGACCTGCTGGACAACGGCCTGGTGCGGGTGTTGCTGGACACCCAGGATTTCGACCTGGACGCAATCAAGAACGTCAAAAACCCCAATCATCACCGGATTTCTGCCGGCGCTTACGCAAATCCGCTGAACAAAGGCGCGTTTGTCAACAAGCTGGACTATGTGATTCTGGCCTCGCTGGAGGTAGACATTCACTTTAACTGCAATGTGGTGGTCGGTTCTGACGGCTACATCACCGGCGCCCAGGGAGGCCACCCGGACACCGCACAGGGGGCCAAATGTACTATCGTGATCTGCCCACTGTTGCAGGGGCGCATCCCCGCCATCTGCACCGACGTGACCACTGTCACCACCCCCGGCGAGAGCATTGATGTAGTTGTCACGGACTACGGCGTGGCAGTCAATCCCAAGAGGCAGGATCTGTTGGAGGCACTCCAAAAGGCAGACTGCGTGCCGCTGAAAACCATCGAAGAACTGCGGGACATCGCCTACTCTATCGTGGGAGAGCCGCAGCCTGTACAGTTCGCTGACCGCGTGGTCGGCATTATCGAAGCCCGCGACGGCACCATTATGGACGTGGTGCGGCAGGTGAAACCCTTTGCTTTCAAAGAGAACTGAGTGATTTCCGCAGGGAAACCGCTCTTTGCGGCAACTGCCTTTCCATAAATTTACCTGAACTTCCTTACCTGATTTGCTCCTTTTCTATCGTTTCCCCGCAGTTTTGCTCAGTCTCTTTGACATTTAACCCCCGCTTTCTATGAAAAGGGCCAACCTTGCGGCGACGCAAAGCTGGCTCTTTTTCTTCCTTTTGGTTTTTCAGGGGACAAATCGATACCCCACCCCGCGGATCGTGATGATATGCTTCGGTGTACGGGCATTGTCCTCAATTTTCCCTCTCAATCTGTTGATGTATACCATGATGGTGTTATCGTCCACTGCGGTGGAACTGCCCCACACCTGCTCATAGAGCATATCTTTGGTGAACACCTGCTGGGGGTGGCGGATCATCAACAGGAGCAGTGCGCTTTCCTTGGCGCTCAAGTTCAGCTCCTTGCCATTCTTGCAAAAACGCATGGTGTCGTGCTCATAGGTAAAATCACCGCAGACCAATTGACGCTCATTCTCTTTTGCAAAGCTCTTGCTACGGCGAATCAGGGCCTTGACCTTAGCCGCCAGAATATGGGGGCGAAAGGGCTTGGTAATGTAATCGTCCGCACCCAACGAGAGACCGTATAAAAAATCATAGTCCTCGCTGCGGCCGCTGATGATGATAACAGGAGTCGTGATTCCGTTTTTTCGCATGGCCTGGATCACATCAAAGCCTTCCATATCTCCCAGCGCTACGTCCATTAAAATCATGGCGAACGTCCCGGCACGCTCGCTGATGATGCTCAGTGCCTCCATCCCACTGTGCGCCGTTTCGGTCTCCATTTCGTTGCTTCGCATGACTTTTTCCAGCAGTTTGCAAATTGCCGGATCGTCATCTACGATCAGAACACGATCTGCCATCTTTTACCCTCCCAGTTCGATACCCACTGCATCGATTCTTTCTTATTTGGTACAATCAGTATAGCAGATTTATTCAAAACAAACAAGAACGACAGAAAGATTTTCGACCATTTTCACCTTTTCAGGAGAAAGGATGAACAGAATGAAATCCCCTTTTCCAAAGCGCAAGGAGAATGAAAACGCAAGGCTGTCTCTTCGACCGGCGCTTCTGGCGGCAGCGGTGCTGACAAGCGTGCTGTTGCTCTTCGCTGTTGGCGTTTCCGCGTGGACCAGCTATAGCACCTCTCTGATGAGCAGCCAAACAAATCAGCTCCAACTGGTCGCACAGTCTCTGGGACAGAGCATTGAGCTTTCTATGCAGGAATATATGGATACCCTTCAGTTTTTGTGTCAGGTCGAAAGCGCCGTTGACGAGAACGATCCCCTCTTTCAGGATTTTCTGCTGACCCAGGAGAGCTCGATCTACGATTTGCTTTGGGAGGACGAAGACGGTGTCCTCTTAAAAAGCGTCAACGGCAGCAGTCTGACTGCGGATGTGCTGCTGACTCAAGCGGAAGAAGATGTTTCTATCTGGCAGTATAACGACACAGACGGCACTCATTATCTGTGCATCAAGCAGAAGCTCGACACCGGCGGCTATCTCTGTCTCGTCATTAATGAGGAAAATTTTTACTCCGAACTGATTTCTGATATTCATGTGGGGACAAACGGATACATCGTGGTGAAAAGCTCGGAAAACACAGTTATTATGCACCCATCCAGAGAACAATGGGGTATCAACGTGATTGAGGGGCGAATGGAATTGTATCCGAATCTGGATTTCAGTTCTTTGTCTGAAATGGTTCAAAAGCAGGTCGAAGAGGAAGTCGGCATCTATGAATACTACTCCTACTGGTGGACAGACCCAGATCTGCCCCGCGTTAAGAAAATCAGCGCCCACGTCCATGCAAGCATCGGCGGGGACTTCTGGATCATCAGCGCAGTGGTGGATTATTCCGATTTTTATGACCCTATTGTCTCCGGTTTTGCCCGTATTTCCCTTATTTTTTGCTGTATTCTAGTGGCAGTGTTGGCGGTCACGCTGTATATTTACCGTTTGAAACGCAGCAACCTGCGAAATTCTGCGGAGATCCAGTATTTGAAGGAACTCAATGAAACGCTGGAGGAGCTGCACAGGCGGGAAGAAACCCTTGCTCACCAACAGCGGTTACAGGTGATCGGCACGCTGACTGGGGGCATTGCCCACGAGTTCAACAATTTTCTCACGCCCATCACCGGTTATGCGGATTTGATCATGGCCTCTGTAGAGCCGGACTCGGAACTATATGAAAATGCAAACGAAATTTATGAGGCGGCAGACCGGGCCAGGGACGTGATTCGGCAGATATCCTCTATGAGCCGCAAAAATGTGGAAACGGTGTATAAGAGCATCGTTGCGGCCTCTTTCCTCAACAGAGCTGTTCGCATGATCGACGCTGTCCGTCCGGCGAACGTGCAGTGGAAGTCGGAAATCGACTTGAAAGACGAAAAAATTCTGGGCAACGCCACACAGCTCCATCAGGTGCTGCTGAACATCTGCATCAACGCCTTTCATGCCATGGGAAAGACGCCGGGCGTCCTCACCCTCCGGGCGGCGTGTGTAGAGCGGTCCGAACCGGCGCATCGACTATATGGCGAGCAAGTTTCGGATGAGTGGGAGCATTTTCTCCACATCGCCCTGTCAGATACCGGTTGTGGCATGGAACCGGACGTGCTGGCCCACATCTTCGAGCCGTTCTTCACCACCAAGCAAAACGGGCAGGGAACCGGGCTGGGACTGTCGTTGGCGGATCAGATAATCCGCACCCATCGGGGCTATCTCTGTGCAGAAAGTACGCCAGGGGAAGGAACTACCTTCCATATCTATCTGCCGGTACAGGAACCGGAATCCGCCAATCAGCCTATAGAGTGGGGACAGCAACATAAGCTCCGCTTCCTCATTGCGGATGACAATCAGAAAGTACTGAAGATGCTGCAAAAGGAACTAAAAAAACTGGGACTGGAACCGGTGATTTGCACCCGCAAAGCGGAGCTGGTTGAGCAGTTGGAGCAGGTGGCTTATGATGTGTTGGCCATTGACGAGACCCTGGAGGATGGAGACGGTATCTCCTTCTGTATGTCCATTCACGGGAAATACCCTTACCTGAAAAAAATCATTATGACTGCTGCTGTGACACGGGACATTTTGGAGGCCCGCCAGAGGCAGATCATTGACAATTATGTCATGAAACCGGTGTCCGACACGACATTGTTGGACGCTATTCGGAAGTGTACAGAGCCTTCCGACCACGACGGCGGAGAAAACGGAACGTAGGACGGAACCAATTTCAGCGGAGCGCATAAACAGCGCTCCGCCTTTTTTACGTTGCCTTAACAAACTGCAAATTTTCCTTAACAAAGCGTAATGTAAAACGCTTTGGAGTGTAAGTTTCTCTCAGTACAATAAACAACATCATAAGAGGAATCGAAAAACTTCTAACTTTGTTCCGTCCCATCCATCCCCGGTTCCTCAGAGAAAGAAAGGAGATCATCCCCTATGAGTGAACTCACCCTGGCCCTGCTCGGCTTCGCAACGGTCATTGCGATCATTGTGCTGCTGCTGCGCAACGTAACGGTGCCGTCATTGGCGTTCATCGGCGTATCCACCATTACCACCATCCTGCTGGTCATCACCGGAACCTTTACCATTGAGGAGATGGCAGACTTCATTAAGAGCGGCGTTTCCGGTGTTCACGGCACCGCGATCCTGTTCATCTTTTCCGTTCTGTTCTTCGGGATCATGACAGATGCGGGTATGTTTGACCGAATCATCAGCGCGCTGATGAAACGAGTTGGCAACAATGTGGTCGGCGTGGCGCTTATGACCTGCATCATTGCTGTGATCGGTCACCTGGACGGCGGCGGCGCCTCCACCTTCCTCATCACCATTCCCGCCATGCTTCCCGTTTACAAGCGGTTGCATATGCGCCGTGAGACCCTCCTGCTGATTTGCGTCACCGCTATGGGCGTGATGAACCTGATGCCCTGGGGCGGTCCCACCCTGCGCGCCGCGACAGTATTGGGTGTGGACGCCAATGAGGTTTGGGCTCAGTTGCTGCCCATGCAAATCGTGGGTTTTGTCATCGCCATTTTCACCGCTATCTTCTGGGGATTCCAAGAAAAACGGCGCATTGAGCGCCTGGGCGATGCTGCCGCCGAGGACGAGAGCAAATATGACGACAGCGAGGCCGAAGAAGCTGACACCAGCCTCTACCGCCCGAAACTGTTCTGGTTTAACATCGTTCTCACCCTGGCTGTCATCATTGTCCTGGTGCTGGACATTTTCTCCTCCTACTATGTGTTTATGGTGGGCTGTGTGCTTGGCCTGATGGTCAACTATCCGGGGAAGAAAATGCAGAACAAGGTCATCAAGTCCCACGCTCCCTCCGGCCTGATGATGGCCTCCACCATCCTGGGCGCCGGTGTGTTCCTGGGTGTTCTGTCCGAGAGCGGCATCATGGATCAAATGGCAATCGTTCTGGCCGGCTTTATTCCCAATTCCATGGGGCGGTTCCTGCCCATCATCATCGGCGTTCTCTCTGTGCCTCTGACGCTGATGTTCGATACAGACTCCTTCTTCTACGGTCTGCTGCCGGTCCTCATTGGCATTGGCAACCAGTTTGGCGTCAATCCCATGCACATTGCCGTTGCGATGGTGGTCTGCCGCAACTGCGCGACCTTTATCAGTCCTGTGGCCCCCGCTACGTTCCTCGGCATTGGTCTGGCCGGTGTGGAAATCAAGGACCACATCAAACACTGCTTTGGTTGGCAGTGGGGCGTTTCCATCGTCTGCCTGATCGCCGGACTGCTCTTCGGCGTGATCCAGTTCTGATTCACCCGTGAAAAGCCTCTGATGAAATGGCCTGGATAACAGGAACGATTTCATCAGAGGTTTTTTGATGCAATATTTTGATTGTGCCCACAAAGGAGGAAAACGATGAGTCTGCATATTGTCAATGAGGCCAACCGATGCCTGAACTGCAAAAAGCCTATGTGTCAGATGGGCTGCCCCGTGTCTACTTCTATCCCTCACATCATCAAGTTGTTCCAAGCCAACCAGCTAATGGAGGCTGGGGCAGAGCTGTTTGCAAACAACCCCATGTCGCTGATTTGCGCCACCGTCTGCGACCACCAGGCTCAGTGTGCTGGTCACTGTGTCCTGGGGCGGAAGGGCAGCGCGGTTCAGTTTTATGAAATTGAACGCTATATCTCCGACGCCTACCTGGACCGGATGCCCATTCCCGAAGTAAAGAAAAAAGGGCAGCGGGTGGCCGTCATCGGCAGCGGTCCTGCCGGAATGACGGTAGCCATTCGGTTGGCGATGCAGGGCTATGACATCACCATTTTTGAGAGAAAGGATAAAATCGGCGGGATGCTCCAGTACGGTATTCCCGATTTCCGTCTGCCCAAGACCATCCTGGAGCGCTATAAAAAGCTGCTGCGTCGGCTGGGGGTTGAGATTCGGCCTAACACCACCATCGGCGGAGCGCTGACCATCGAGGACATTTTCCGGGACGGCTACGCCTCCGTGTTCATCGGCACCGGCGTGTGGCGGCCCAGAACACTGGGCATTCAGGGCGAGTGCCTGGCAAACGTCCATTATGGAATTTCCTTTCTATCCAATCCCTCCGGCTACGAGTTGGGGGAGAACGTCGCTGTCATCGGCATGGGAAACGTGGCCATGGACGTGGCCCGCACAGCCTTCCGCAACGGGGCGCAGAATGTCACAATGTATGCTAGGGGAATGCAAATTACAGCAAGCCCCCATGAGCTAGAATACGCCAAATTGGACGGTGCAGAATTGGTCTTTGGAATGGAGATTGCGAGCATCAATGAAAGAGGGCCGGTGTTCAAGCGTTCCATTCTGAGTGAGAATAAAAAGATCATTGGCTACGAGGAGGAGCGGGTGCAAATCCAGGCGGATTCTACTATCATCGCCGTCAGCCAGGGGCCGAAAGACAAACTGGTGCAGACCACCCACCACCTGGAAAGCGATGAGCGGGGTCTGCTGTGCACCGATGAGAACTTCATGACCACCCGTTCCGGTGTGTTTGCCGCCGGAGATGTGGTTCACGGCTCTAAAACTGCGGTTCATGCGGTGGAGGAGGCCAAGAAAGCCGCCGATGCGATGGTGGCCTATATGGAGTCCATAAGATAATTTCAGGTGTATCATACCTTGCGCTTAAGAGCAAAACTGTGTGGCGCTTCTAAAGGTATTTTTACCGCTGTCATCATCAGGGTCTTGCCACTGTTAAACTCCCAAATCTCAATGATATATTATCTCCATAAGGGAAACAACAATCCCTACCCTATCCTGCCCTGGGCCGCCGCCCAGGGCCATTTTTATTCTTTGGAGGTAATGTACCATGAGCGAAACCTTTATCTGTTCCATCTGCGGATGCGAAATGCCCCTTGACGAACGGCACATCTTCGATGGTCGCCAGCTTTGCGACGACTGCTTCGAGGATGAGACTGTCATCTGCGACTGCTGCGAAAACCGCGTTTGGCGGTCGGATACCGTCAGCGACGGCCACACCATTGTCTGCGACTCCTGCTATGACCGCCACTACACCACCTGCACCGAATGCGGACGGATTTTGTACTACGACGCCGCCTGCTACCCGGACGAGAATGACGAGGACGCGCCCTACTGCCGGAGCTGCGCGGCGCAGTTCGCCAGCCGGAGCCATCCCATCCAGAACTACGGCTATAAGCCCGTCCCCATCTTTTACGGAAATGGCAAGCGTTTCCTCGGCGTGGAGCTGGAAATCGACCGGGGCGGGGAGTACGACGACCACGCCTCCCGGCTGATCGACCTCGCCAATGAGAGCGAAGAACGAATCTACTGCAAGCACGACGGCTCTATCAACTGCGGGTTTGAGATCGTCACTCATCCTATGACCCTGGAATACCACGAAACGGTGATGCCGTGGTCGGAGTTGTTGCGTTCCGCCGTAAACATGGGCTACCGGAGCCACCAGACATCCACCTGCGGCCTCCACGTCCATGTGAACCGTAACAGTCTGGGGGACACCCCTGCCCAGCAGGAGGACACCATCGCCCGTATCCTGTTCTTCGTGGAAAACAACTGGA
The DNA here is from genome assembly GCA_020859945.1 of Clostridiales bacterium. Lineage (GTDB taxonomy): Bacteria > Bacillota > Clostridia > Oscillospirales > Oscillospiraceae > Onthomonas. Next base: position 24,584 of record JAJBVG010000047.1, read on the forward strand.
ATGAGCTGCTGAAATTCAGCCGCCGGACGGTTTCCCAGATGCAAGGCGGCACCGTATAATTCGACAAGAGTGAATTGCGAGAAAATTTTTGGCAGAACAAGGCGCAAAAACGCGGGAATCCTTTGTGGATTTCAAGTTTTTGCAACGCAGTTATGGCGGAAATTTGCCGCAAGGCACCGCAGTTCTAATTGTGCGGTGGTGCCTTACGAGTGGGCGGCCCGTTACGGGCGCAAGGACAGCCCCAAGGAGGTTATGGAAACGGCGAAAAACAAGTGCTACAGCCGCTATTCCTGCGTCAACCTGCTGAACTACAACACCATCGAATTTCGGATGTTTCGTGGAACGCTCCGGTGCTCTACGCTGAAAGCCACATTGCAGCTCGTCAACGAGATCTGCGATGTGGCTTTTGCTTCGTCCGATGAAGAGATGAGCGACCTGACCTGGGTGGAGTTCGTGGCTCGGTTGGACAGTCAGCGCTGCCCGGAGCTGGTGAACTATTTGAAGGAGCGCCGCCTGTATGTCTGCGAGCCGGTGCAGGGAGAGGAGGAACTGTAATATGTGCTGTTTATTTGGAATTTTGGACTACCAAGGAAGGCTATCCCTTGCCCGCCGCCGGCAGATGCTGGCGGTACTTGCGCGGGAGTGCGAGGCCCGTGGGACGGATGCGGCAGGAATCGCCTATTGCGTAAACCATCACATGTCGGTCTACAAGGCTCCCAAACCCGCCCATCTGGTGAACTTTCAGCCCCCGGCCCAGGCTCATTTTATCATGGGTCACACCCGTATGGCTACCCAGGGGGACGAACACTGCAACTACAACAACCATCCGTTTAAAGGCGGGGCAGGCAACACCACATTCGCCTTGGCGCACAACGGGGTCATCCACAACGACCAGCTTTTGAAGGTGCAGTACCAGCTTCCCAAAACAAAAATTGAGACGGACAGCTATGTGGCGGTTCAGTTGCTTGAGAAAATGGGGAAGCTGGACTTCCGCAGCCTGCGAAAGATGGCGGAGGTCATGCAGGGCACTTTCACCTTCATGGTGTTGGACGACAGGAATAATCTCTACATTGTCAAGGGAAACAATCCCATGTGCATTTACCACTTCCCCAGAGAAGGGTTCTACATCTACGCCTCCACAAAGGAAATTTTGGATCAGGCTGCAACGAAGCTGCACCTGAACCGCCGCCATCGGAAGGAGATTCCCCTCAAGCAGAGGGAGATCCTGAAAATCACGCCAGATGGTTCCCGCCACGTCGAGCAATTTCAAAACGACTATTTGCTCCAGTCCTCGTTCAACCTTTATGGTTGGGGTGGTCACTACCCTTACTACCCTACATATCCAACTTACCCTATGCACCCTTCCGTGACACCTGACGAGGAGCAGCCCTCCTACCTGGAGGAACTGATGGAGTTTGGGGAGAGCATCGGGGTCATGCGGGAGGATCAGCAACTGTTGTTGGACGCCGGTTACACCTGGATGGATCTGGAGGAGATGTTCTATGACCCCATGCTGCTGGATGTCTGCCTGCGGGACGCTGCCTGTCCGGTGTAAGGGGAACGAGCATGAAAATTCTTCTGTTGGAGCCGGGCAAGCTGGCGAAAGAAATGGACATCCCCCACGAGCTCAGCGAAATGCAGCGCATTGTCGGTGGTACGATTCAGGCCATTTATCCGTTCCCCGAACAGGCGGCAGTTGTCTGCAATGACGAAGGGCTGTTGTTGGGTCTGCCGCTGAACCGGGTAATCGACACGAACATCGTTATCGCCGGAGCCTGCTTCATCTGCGGGCTGGGTAAAGAGGACTTTGCCGACCTGCCGCCAGATCTGATGGAACGATTCAAAAAGCGCTACTACTGGCCGAGGCAATTTATTCGGTTGAACGGGGAACTGATTGCTCTGCTGTATGACCCAGAGACGAGGTGAGTAACCGTCTCAATAGGGTACACCCTAATGGGACACCACAAAAGCGTCCCATTAGGGTCGTTTTTCGGCTTTTGGGACGTTCCATTTTGCAAGAGGGACCCTATTGGGACAAACGAGGAGGTGTAACCTGAAAATTGAAAATTGGATACATTCGCATCAGCAGCGCCGACCAGAACACCGCCCGCCAGGAAGTGCTGATGCAGGACTTGGGCGTAGAGCTGATTTTCATTGACCGCATGAGTGGCAAAACACGAAACCGCCCGGAGCTGAACCGAATGCTGGAATTTATGCGGGAGAGAGACACCGTCATCGTGGAGTCCATCAGCCGGTTTGCCCGCAACACCCGCGACCTGCTGGAACTGATGGACCAGCTACAGCGGAAGAACGTGGAGTTCGTCTCCAAGAAGGAGGCCATTGACACCACAACCCCCACGGGCCGCTTTATGATGACTGTGTTCGGCGCCGTTGCGGAGTTAGAGCGGGAGTACATCCTCCAGCGCCAACAGGAGGGCATCGCCATTGCTAAACGCAACGGCATTTACAAGGGCCGCCGCCCCATTGAGCGGCCTGAATTTGATGAAGTCGTTTCTCGCTGGAGGAGGAAGGAGCTGACCGCCACCGAAGCGATGAAGCGTCTGAATATGACCAAAAGCACCTTCTACCGGAGAGTGCAGACGGAAAAGAGGTGATGAAGATGCGCTGGGCTGTATTGGGCTTTGTCGTCACGCTGACGGTACTCTGCATGGCGGAGGAAGCCATCACTGACGGCGAGTAAGTTTCCACTGCACAAATCTATATTGGGGGGAGGTGAACCCATGTTCCTGTTCGCGTTTAGCACGGCGGCCTTCAACAGCTTCACTGAGGGAGCAATGTTGGCGGCGACTGTCTACCTCGCCAGCCGTGGCGTTGATTCGTAATTCACCGCCACACAACACCGCCGGAGCGTTTTGGACTGCCAGAAGGCTCCGGCGGCATTTCTTTTACATATTTCTCAGATGAGCAAAATTTTATTTTTTTGATGGTTCTGCAACTTGATGGGGTTCTTTTGGGTCAAATGCTCTCCGTTGTGTAAAGTTTTATTTTACAAACTAGCATAAATGTAAAACGATGATGCTTTACCCCAAAAATCTTCGCATCATCTAAAGGAGGGTTTAACCCATGGAAAATAATGAATTACGGAATTCCATTCATCTGATGCGCGCAAGAATGGCAGAATTAAGGCGTGAAGGCGAATACTGGGACAAAGAGGAAAATGAAAAGTTGACAGATTTGTTTTATGATGGAGTTGGCATTTCCGAAATTGCTATCATCCATCAGCGATCCGAAGCAGCAATTATGCAGCAAATTGAAAAGCTTGACCTCTACAGGCGCAAGGAGATGCCGCTTCGCCGTAAAGGATTTCGCAAGCCAACCTGCCTGTGTGAAAAATGTGATGTAAGTTATTCATGCCCATATTATCATCATCAACAAATGATAAAAGCGCAAGCGCAGAAGGAGGATTGCCCATGTTGGAAGGATACACCGACCTGCTGACCACAGATGAAGTGTGTGAGATCCTGCACATCAGCCGCAACAGCCTTTATCCGCTGTTACAATCCAAGAAGATACGAGGATTTCATCAGGGCCGCATTTGGAAGGTGCCTAAGAAATCCGTTGAGGATTACATTGTGGCAATGGCAGAACTGCACTGATGCCGCCAACAGGAGAGCATACTCCCTGAGATTTGGGGAGTGTGCTTTCTCCTGGAGCAACAAGCACAATGGGGCCCATCCAAGTTTATTTTTTAACGGAGAACAACAATACGATAAGAGAAAGCATCCACATACCCCCCTTCAAAAGATAGAGATCCGCCCTAACCCACAAGTAAGAAACAACCCCATATGGCCCCATCCATCACCATCCAAAATCATTTTTAACCATGTATTAACAAATAAGTATGGGGCCCCTTGGGGGAAGCTGCAAATCGCTTCCCCTTGCGTAAAATATGTTCCGCCCATCTGTTGGTTGCTCGTTGGGGGGTGAGCAAAATAAATTATAAACAAATTACAATCACAAACATAACCAATCTATCACTTATGAAATTCATTTTACACAATATAAAATATCATATTAGAAATGTAATAAACAGAATATAAATAAAATCATATAATAATTATAATTCATAAATAGAATAACACATTTATGTGTTATTCTCAGCTTGTCAAAAAACTCAGCTTGTCAAAAAACTATCCTCATTCCGCAATAT
>JAJBVG010000002.1 GCA_020859945.1 Clostridiales bacterium
ATGCCACATTGCTGCCGGAGTCGATGGGGAATCCACCGATCTGGACGATTCTCGCTCTGGCGAAACGCATTGCAAAGGTGTGTGTGACAGCCATGACCGGATAACCTCCATTTTTGACTACAGCAAGAACCGGGACGGAGCCGAAAGGCTCCGTTTCTTGCCGATGTATATCAGCAACAAAAAACGGTTTATGTGTGTGAAACAGTGAGCTGTTTCTCCGATTCAGGAGGGATTTCCCACTGGTCAGCAGTATCAGAAGATGTGTGTACCTCCACACTTCGGAAACTACATTTGTGCAAAACGACGAAAAATGTGTGAAATTTTTGTAAAGAACGCACAGTAGACAAATTGAAAAAAGTCTGTTATACTTAGTAACGTCAAAAGAAAGCTCGTTGGATTGTAATCCTTTTAAGTAAGGAGCATCACCTAAAGCAGCCGGACAGAAATGTCGGGGCCGTTTTAGGTGCTTTTTTTTGGTAATGGCTGATGCGCGCAACTGTCAGATCATTTCCGTGAAGCGGACAGACGGCAGCCCGTTCCCGTTGGCCGCGGGCCGGACTGACAACTGTCCAACCTCTGAAAAATCAGAGGCAAGAAAAACACTCTGCGAGAGGTACTAAGGTGACAAACAAGAATCTGTGGGAGGAGCTTCTTCCCCTGCTGGGCGGGGAGGAGAATATCAGCTCCCGCCTGGAAAAAGAAAATCGGTTCCTGCTTCGCCTGAAGGACCAGAGCTTGGTTCAGGAAAACCAGGTGCGGAGCGTTCCCGGCGTGGAGCGGTATAGCCTGAAAAACGGGCAGCTGCTGCTCCAACTGTCAACAAAAACAGAAACGGAGGAACTGAAAATGGCAAACAAATACGATGCGTTGGCCGCAACGATCGTGGAGTTGGTCGGCGGCAAAGAGAACATCACCAGCCTGACCCACTGCATTACCCGCCTGCGCTTCATCCTGAAAGACGAGAGCAAGGCTGACACCGAGGCGATCCAGGCCACTGAGGGCGTCATCCAGGTCATCCAGTCCGGCGGCCAGTACCAGGTCGTCGTGGGCAACAAGGTGGATTCTCTCTATGACATCATCTGCGAGAGCTGCGGCCTGGGCGCTGCCCCGGCTGAGGACGATGCGCCTAAGAGCAAAAACCCCGTCGATATGCTGATGAACACCATGTCCGGCGTTCTGGCCCCCACGCTGGGCGTCCTGACTGCCGCCGGTATCATCAAGGGCCTCATCTCCCTGTTCGGCACCCTGGGCTGGGTGTCCACCACCAGCGGCGTCTACATGATTCTGTACGCTCTGGGCGACGGCTTCTTCTACTTCCTACCCATCCTGCTGGGCTTCACCTCTGCCCGGAAGTTCGGCTGCTCGGAGTTCATCGGCGCGGCCATCGGCGCGGCGCTGGTCTATCCCGATATGGTAAACATCACCTCTACTCTGGGGGTGGCTGGCACCATGTTCGCAGGCACCGCCTTCTCCATGGATTACTACAACACCTTCTTTGGCATCCCCGTGGTCATGCCAGGCTCTGGCTACACCTCCAGCATCATCCCCATCATGGTGGCTGTGTTCGTGGCCTCCAAGATTGAGAAGGCCTGCAAGAAGGGCCTGCCTGAGCTCATCCGTAACCTGCTGACTCCCGTTATCACTCTGGTCGTTACCGTTCCCCTGACCTACCTGGTCATCGGCCCCGTGGTGCAAGGCATCTGCGGTGTCATCTTCCTGCTCATCTCCGCTCTGTTCAACATGGGCATCGTCGGCGGCATCATCGGCGGCGCGATCATCGGCGGCGGCTTCGGCGTGCTGGTTATGTTCGGTCTCCACTGGGTCGTTATCTCCCTGGGCCTGTCTAACATCGCAGTTGCCGGTTATGACTTCGTCATGGCCTGCGGCGGCATCGGCCCCATGGTGGGCACTGCTCAGGGTCTGTGCGTCACCCTGCGCGCCAAGACCAAGAAGGTCCGTGACCTGGCTCTGTCCTCCTTCATCTCCCAGGCCTGCGGCGTTGGCGAGCCTCTGATGTACTCCATCCTGATCCCCCTGAAGAAGCCCTATGTCATCAACATCCTGGGCGGCTGCGTCGGCGGCGCGGTGCTGGGCGCTATGAAGACGAAGATCTACCTCTTCGGCGGCAGCGGACTGTTCGGCTTCGCCAACTACATCAGCACCGAGGGCTTCGGCGACCTGATCAAAGCCTTCATCGGCGTGGGCGTTGCGGCGGTCTTCGTGTTCATCGTCCAGTGGATCTTCTGGGACGACGAGGCCGAAAAGAACCTGAAAGTCTGATTGATTTCTTTCCAATAAACGTTTACAATAAACGCAAACAAACGAACCGGGGCAGGCGGCGGCTTTGCCGTTGCCTGCCCCTGCTTTTTTTCTGAAAGCGGAAAGGAGGCGGCGGATATGCCCCTTTTTTCAAACGAGCAGGTCACGCCCCATCTGAAACGCATCCTGCTGCCCTGCGGTGTGTGCGCTTACCTGGCCCAGGGCGAGCAGCGGGCGGTCCTCATTGACACAGGCTTTGGCCTGGGCGACCTGAAAAGCTATGTGGACTCGCTGGTGACTACACCCTACATGGTGCTGCTCTCCCACGGTCATCTGGACCACGCAGGCGGAGCCGGGCAGTTCGATATGGTCTGGCTCAACAAAGCGGACTGGCCTCTGGCCCGGCGGCACTGCACCATTGAGAACCGGCTCCACGACATCTATAACGGCCCGGACGGAATGCCCGCTGGGGCTACAGAGCAGGATTTGCTCCCGGCCAGGGAGGGCGATTATCTCCCTCTCAGCGACGGGGACGGATTTCCCTTGGGCGGCGTCACGGTGGAGGCGGTCAGCGTCCCCGGCCACACGGCGGGGATGACCGTGTTCCTGCTGCCGGAGGACCGGGTTGCCATCTTCGGCGACGCCTGCGGGGAACACACCCTGCTGACCAAAGAAGCTCTGCCGGACTACCGGCGCGGCCTGGCGCACTTGGCAACCCATGCGGACCGGTTCGACACAGTGCTGCGCAACCACGGCGACTACTGCTCCGCCAAACAGATTTTGGCAGACAACCTGGCCCTGACCGACGAGATCATGGCCGGAACGGACGCCGCCGTGCCCTACGCCATGATGGGCGTTCAGGGGCACCTGGGCCGCCCGGAGGTGCATCCGGGTAAGGCGGGCAACATTTTCTACGCTAACGCGGCAGACGCCGTGTGGTGAGGTGTACCGCAGAATGAAAGGAGAGGGTCATTTTTGCAAATCGTCAAGAAAATCAACAACAACGTGGCCCTTGCCAAGGACGACAGTGGACAGGATGTGGTGGTCTTTGGACGGGGGATCGGTTTCCCGGCCATGCCTTACACTCTAACGGACCTGAGCCGCATTGACCGTAGCTTTTACGATGTTCAGAGCAATCACATCTCCCTGGCAGACAGCCTGCCGGAGGACATCATCATGCTGGCTGCCGACGTGGTAGAAATGGCGCAGCTGGAGTTGGACATCAACCTGAACCCCAACCTGCCCTTCACCCTGGCGGACCACCTGAACTTCGCTCTGGAGCGAGTGACCCAAGGAGTGGAGCTGAGTACGCCCCTCTCCTATGACGTGGCGCACCTCTACCCCAGGGAGACGGAAATGGGCCGGTATGCGGTGGAACTGGTGCGCCAGCGCAAGGGCGTCCAGCTGCCGGAGTGCGAGGTCTACAACGTGACACTGCACCTTATCATGGGCGAGCTGGAAAACAGCAACATGCACTTCACTCTGCTCTCCACCCAGGTCATCGCAGAGATCACGGCCATCGTGGAGCAGGAGTTGGACATTCACCTGAACACAGACGGCTTCAACTATTCCCGCTTTGTCATGCACATCCGCTACCTGATCCAGCGGCTGGAGGCAGGCCAGCAGGAGGAGGGCGTTATGGATGAGGGAATAATCCGCCAGTTCCAGCGGACGAACCCCAGGATCTACCGCTGCGCCCAGAAGGTGCTCTCCCACTTGGAGCAGACCCGTGGGTGGGTTTGCTCTCCCGATGAGACACTTTACCTTTGTATGCACATCAAGCGGGTGGAGGAACACAACAGCCTTTGAGCTGTTAGCTGTTAGTCAGGTATTGCCAATCTAAAGCGAACAGCAAAAAAAGAAACTGAGAGCAAAACCACCCGTTTGTGAAGGGATGCAAACAGGAAACGCAGCACGTAATGTCAAGCACCACAAAGCTACTGGCTACTGGCTAAGAGCTAACAGCTATACTGCAATGGAGGTAATTCAAATGGGATTTTTCTCAAAATTCAAAAAGCAGGAGACCGCCAAACCGGTCTGTGACCCCATGACCGTCTACGCTCCCGCAGCGGGGACCGCTATTCCCCTGCCGGAGTTCCCCGACCCCCTGTTCAGCCAGGAGGCTCTGGGGCCGGGCTGTGGTATCCAACCCACCGGCGACGTGGTGGTGGCCCCCTTTAACGGCACCGTGACCCAAGTCATCGATACCCTGCACGCCGTCGGCGTCACCAGCGACAGCGGCGTGGAGCTGCTCATCCACATCGGCGTGGACACCGTGGCCATGAACGGCCAGGGCTTCCGGGCCAGCGTCAAGACCGACCAGAAGATCACCATGGGCCAGCCGCTGATCTACTTCGACAGCAAGGCCATCAAAGCCGCCGGACACCCGGACGCCATCGCGGTCATCGTCACCAACGGCGACGAATACCAGGGTGTGGAGCTGGTCGCCTCCGGCGAGGTGGCCCCCGGTGAGCCGCTGCTCAAGCTGAAATAAGCAGGACGGAGGCGATAGGAATGAAAGACGCGCTTCGTTTTGACCCAACCAACTACCAGGTGAAAACCTGCACCCTGGGAGGGCGCAGCGTCACCTATCGGGCCTTCGAGGGGCTGGACTACTGCGCCGCCCCGCTGGACCCCATCCAGAAGCTGAACCTGTTCGTCCCGGAGGTCTACTATGATGGAGCGGTTTTTAACGGCTATACGCTGCACACCGCCCCCATCTTCGCCCCCAACACCGTGGGCGGCTATATGCCAGGCCCCGCCGACGAGCCGGGACTGGACCACCGGGGGAACATCAACGCTGTTTTTGAGGCGCTGCTCCACGGCTACGTGGTAGCCTGCGCCGGTATCCGGGGGCGCACCTCCGGCAAACGCAGCGACGAGTTCTTCGAGGGCGGCAAGGCCACCGCCGACCAGGTGGACACGGGCCGTTTCGTGGGCAAGGCCCCGGCCCTCATCGTGGACATGAAGGCAGCGGTGCGCTATCTGCGGCACAACCGGGATGTCATCCCCGGCGACACCGAGCATATCATCACCAACGGCACCAGCGCAGGCGGCGCGCTCTCTGCCCTGACCGGTGCCACCGGCAACAGCCCGGACTACGCCTCAGCGCTGGCCGCCATCGGCGCAGCGGAGGAGCGGGACGATGTATTCGCCGCCAGCTGCTACTGCCCCATCCACAATCTGGAGCACGCCGATGCCGCCTATGAGTGGCTGTTCTGCGGCCACGACCACTACAGCAGTGTCCGTTTCCGCAAGGTGGACGGCAAGGTGGTCAAAAAGGGCGTGGAGGGGGACCACACCCCCAAGCAGCAGCGGGTCTCCCAGGAGCTGAAAGCCCAGTTCCCCGCCTATTTGAACAGCCTAAATTTGCGGGACGAGGCTGGCAATCCCCTGACCCTGAACGCTGACGGCACCGGCAGCTTTCAGGAGTACGTGAAAAAATACGTGCTGGCCTCCGCGCAGCGGGAGCTGGACACCCACGACTCCGCTGTCCGGCTGAAAGAGCTGGCGGTAGCGGGCAGCGAAGTGGAACAGCAGAGCTACCTGACCATCCGGGACGGCAAGGCCGTGGACCTGGACTGGGACGGCTTCGTCACCGCCATCATCCGCATGAAATCCGCTCCAGCTTTCGACGCGCTGGACCTGAAAAGCCCGGAAAACGAGGAGTTCGGCACCGAGACTGTCCCCGCTAAGCACTTCACCCCCTACGGCCAGGCCAACAGCGAGGTGGAGAGCCAGATGGCGGACGAGAAACTCATCCACATGATGAATCCCACCTGTTATATTGGCAATGCGGACACCGCCAAGCACTGGCGCGTCCGCCACGGGGCCTATGACCGGGACACCTCTCTGGCCATTCCGGTGATTTTGGCCACGCTGCTGCAAAACAGAGGGTTCGATATTGATTTTGCGCTGCCCTGGGGCTTGCCCCACAGCGGCGACTACGATTTGGACGACCTGTTCGCCTGGATCGACGGCCTCTGCCGCTGACGGCAGCCACTCACACCGGCCACTGGAGCGTTCCCACAGGCAGGGAGCGCAGCGCGCGGAAGTGCCGCTTGACGGCGGAGGGGCAAAGCCCCGGAAGTGCTGCCTGACAGCATTGGCAACTGAATCACGTTAGGGATTGTTATCCATATAGGAGCATCACCCAGGGGAGCCGCCGCGCGAAAGCGCGGACGGCTGCTCTGGGTACTTTTTTTGCTCTGGGCCGTGGAGTGAACCGAAAAGCAGCGCAAGACCCGGGAAGGGGGCGGGAACAGACAGATTATCAAGAGGAAGTATCCGCCTAAATAAAAATGGAGAATCGAAATGAAAAAATTGCACAAATTGTGTGCGCTTTTGCTTTCCATGGCAATGGCGATCTCCTGCGCGTCTCTCCCCGCAGTAGCGGCGGAGGTTGGCGTCAGCGAGGAGACTGTGGTCGTTTCCACAGACACCGAGGAAACCACTGAGGAAGAATCCGAGGAGGAACTCGCCGAAGAGGAAACTACGGACGCCTCTGAGGAAGAATCCACCGAAGAAGAAGCCGCTGACAGCTCTGAGGAAGAGGCTGCTTCCGAGGAAGAGGCTGCTTCCGAGGAAGAGGCGGCGGAATCCGCTGAAGAAGAAGCGACGGTAGAAGCGGCAGAAGCCGAGGAAACTGAGGAAGCGGACGCGAGCGTGGAGGCGGAAAGCACCGTTCCCACCGCGACTGCGGAAAGCACCCTCTTCGGCTACGGCTACACCGACGGCCTCAGCTGCCTGATGGGTTCCACCATTGACAGCCTGACCGGCGAGGCCACCATCTCTCTGGCCCTGGATGAGGGCGAAATTGACGACAGCCTGATCGACAGCAGCAACGCCACTGTCAAGCTGGTGGACGGCGACGGCTATTACGCCGCCGAGCTGATCCTCAGCGCCACCACTCTGACCGGGAACTGGGAAAACGGCCAGACCTCCTACACCATGAGCGTAGAGGACCTGGTGTGGAACAATGATGTCTACAGCGGCACCGTGGGCGACGCCGGCACCCGGCAGTGGAGCGCCTTCGGCGGCGACGGCAACGGCTGCTATACCTTCTATCTGGAGGTCAGCGGCATCACTTACAACGGGCAGGAAGTGGCCTCTACCACCTTCCCGGTAGAGGTTTACATCTTTGGACGGGACGGGACCGACCGCGGCACCGTCTTTGACACGGAAGTGACCCTGCCCACCGCCACAGAAAGCTCCTCCGGCAAGAGCCAGAGCAGCGAGACCCAGTGGACCTGGTCCGGCGACAGCAGCGCGGGCGTCCCCATCCTGTGCGACAGCCTGGCTGATGACTTTTACATCACCTGGCCCTCCGGCAGCGACGCCTCCGGCGTGACCGCCAGCGATGTCACCGTGACCCTGTCCAACGAGTACGGCACCACCTACACCCTGGAAACCGAAAACGCCTACGGCGAGCAGCAGTACGCGGTCTACTCCAGCAAAGGCGAGACCCAGGTGGCTGTGACCTTCATGCACTGGTCCTACACCCCCGTGTTCACCACCATGACCATCACCGTGGACGGCGGCGACGGCCTGACCGCTACCAAGACCTATGAGGTGGCCAGCGTCTACGCCTACGTGATCCAATCCGGTGGCCGCGCCAGAGGTGACGGCAACGTGGTCACTTTCAGCTATTACGGCCTGGATCTGGACAGCCTGACCAGCGTCTATCAGCTGGCCAAGGACACGGAGGATTACACCCTCTACACCACCGTTGACGACACCACCTATTATTACGCCGAGGACGAGAGCGGCAATGGTTATCTGACCACCGACGAGGACGAGGCGGCTGTCTACACCCAGTCCACTGAGGTGCGGGAGCCTGCTCTGGTCAACGCCACTGTCTTTATCGAAAACCGCCTGACCCTGACCGAGGACAAGACCGTTGACGGCGAGACCGTCACCTTCACCAAGGAGCTGGGCAACGGCGACGGCAACAACACCCTTTACATGAAGGGCGCGGACGTTCTGGCCAACGGCGTGAAAGCCGCGACGGGTTACGTGATTGGCGAGAACCTGACCCCCTACGACGGCAATGGTGACCGCTACGGCACCCTGATGCCCTATGAGCACTGGGCCTGGCAGACCCGCTATTCCGCTGGTTGGACCAGCGAGGACGGCACCACTGCCACCAGCTTCCCCTATGTCAGCTTCCCCTATGGCTATGCGGCGGGCGAGACCCCCAGCACCGGCGGCGACGATGAGGAAGAGGAAGAGCCGGTAGAGGTCTCCGTCACTGCGGAGAGCAACATCTTCGGTTCCGCCGACACCGGCAACAAGAGCACCCTGAAAGCTGAACTGGTCTACACCAGCGGCCCGGGCGACATCAACCTCTATTATTACAATGAAGACGGCGAGCGCGTCCAGTATGAGGATCAGTCTGAGACCCATGAGGGCGACACCGTCACCTATACCGGCTCTGCTACCATCTCTCTGGCTCTGGCTGAGGGCGACATCGACGACAGCCTGATCGACAGCAGCAACGCCGTGGTCAAGCTGGCCGAAGGCGACGGCTACTATCCTGAGGAACTGGTTCTGGCTGCCACCAGTCTGACCGGCAGTTGGGAGAACGGCCAGATGACCTACACCCTGTCCGAAGGCGACCTGGAATGGTACACCGGCGACTATGAGTGGAGCGATTTCAACAGTGGCCGTGAGTGGAGCTGCTTCGGCGGCGACGGCAACGGTTACTACACCTTCAACTTTGAAGTCAGCGGTATCACCTATGACGGCGTGGAGGTTGACCCTGTCCAGTTCCAGGTGAACGTTTACATCTGGGGCCGCGACGGTTCTGACCGCGTGTCCACCTTCAACGAGACCGAATCCCCTGAGGCCGTGGAAAGCACCTCCGGCGTGTCCCAGACCGATGAGATCCAGTGGACCTGGTCCGGCGACACCACCACCGGCGACCCCATCCTGTGCGACAACCTGGCCGATGACTTCTATATCACCTGGCCCACCGGCACCGACGCCTCCGGCCTGACAGCGGACGATGTCACCGTGACCCTTTACAACGCTTACGGCGACTCCTACACTCTCCAGACGGAAAACGCCTACGGCGAGAAGCAGTATTCTGTGTTCTCCAGCGAGGGCGAGACCCAGGTGGCCGTGACCTTCATGCACTGGGCCTATGTCCCCGTGTTCACCACCATGACCATCACCGTGGACGGCGACGGCCTGACTGCCTCCAAGACCTATGATGTGGACAGCGTCTACATCTACATGGTCCAGCAGGGCGGCGGCGGCGTTACCGTGGACGGCACCGTCACCACCTACAGCTACTATGGCTTTGCCAACCTGGACAGCGTCTGGCAGGTCATGACCGAATCCACCTATGTTCTGACCACCACCATTGACGACGTCACCTATTACTACGCTGAGGACGGCACCCTGACCACCGACAAGAGTGAGGCGCAGTCCTTCGACGCCACCGGCGAAGCGGACACCAACCAGCAGCTCATCGGCAACACCGCCTGGATCACCACCCGGCTGAACCAAACAGAGGACAAGACCGTAGACGGCGAAACCATCACCTTCGACAAGTCTTACAGCACTGGCAAAACCGCCAGCGCATCCACCGCTGCCGCCAACGGCCTTGTTGCGGCGGACGGCTATATTCTGGGCAGTTCCATCACTCCTTATGAGATGTGGGCCTGGCAGGATCGCTTCCTGGCCGGTTACACCACCTCCGAGGCGGAGCCGACCGGTTCCCCCTATGTCAGCTTCCCCTATGGCTACGAGGCGGGCGAGACCCCCAGCACCGGCGGCGATGAGGAAGAAGAATCGGTTGAAATTTCCGCCACTGCGGAAAGCACTCTCTTCGGCTATGCCTACACCGACGGCCTTAGCTGCCTGATGAGCGAGACCATTGACAGCCTGACCGGTGAGGCCACCATTTCCCTGGCCCTGTCCGAGGGTGATGTCGATGACAGCCTGATCGACAGCAGCAACGCCACCGTCAAGCTGGCGGAAGGCGACGGCTATTATGCCGACGAGCTGACCCTTGGCGCAACTACCCTGACCGGCAGCTGGGAGAACGGCCAAATTTCCTACACCTTGGACGTGGAGGATCTGGTTTGGAACAACACCGTTTTCACCGAAGGCTACAGCGGCGGCACCCGTGAGTGGAGCTGCTTCGGCGGCGACGGCAACGGCTGCTACACCTTTAACCTGGAAGTCAGCGGCATCACCTACAACGGGCAGGAAGTTCCCTCTGTCACCTTCCAGGTGGAGGTCTACATCTTTGGCCGTTCCGGGGCTGACCTTGCCGCGTTGTACAATCTTGAAGAGGACGCCGTTGCGGTGGAAAGCACCTCCGGCGTGTCCCAGACCGATGAGATCCAGTGGACCTGGTCCGGCGATACCAGCGCGGGCGTTCCCATTCTGTGCGACAATCTGACCGATGATTTCTATATCACCTGGCCCACCGGCTCTGACGCCTCCGGCCTGACGGCAGAGGATGTCACCGTCACGCTCTACAGTGAGTACGGCGACTCTTACACCCTCCAGACCGAAAACGCCTATGGGGAAAAGCAGTATGCCGTGTTCTCCAGCGAGGGCGAGACCCAGGTGGCGGTCATGTTCCGGCACTGGGCTTATGTGCCGGTGTTCACCACCATGACCATCACCGTGGACGGCAATGAATTGACCGCCTCCAAGACTTACGACATCGGCAGCGTTTATGTCCATATGGTGCAGTCCGGCGGGCATCCCGCCCACGACGGCGACGTGGTCACGTTCTCCTATTATGGACTGGATGCTAACACCCTGACCAGCGTCTGGCAGTTGGCGAAGGCTCCGTATTATACGCTGACCACCACGGTTGACAACACCACCTATTACTACGCTGAGACCGAGGACGGCACCGGCTATCTGACCGAAGACGCGGACGCAGCCGCTACCTTTGATGCCACAGACGACCGCACCCCCACGCTGGTTGGTAGCACCGTTTTCCTGCAAAACCGCCTGAACCAGACCGAAACCAAGACGGTGGACGGCGAGGACGTGACCTTTGAGAAGGTTTACGCCTACGACGACGGCGACGACAACGTGTACAAGACCGGCGAAGCCCTGACCGCAAACGGTGTGGAGCCTGCCGCCGGTTATGTGATGTGGGATACAGGCTACGAAGGGACCATGTGGTCCTGGCAGGACCGTTTCCTCTCCGGCTGAACCGAGGAGGACGGCACCACCGCCACAAGCCTTCCTTATGTCAGTTTCCCCTATGGTTATGAAGCAGGCAGCACCGGCGGCGAGACCGAGACCGTTGACACCACTGCCCTGACCGCCGCTATTGAGCAGGCTGAGGCCCTGACCGAGAGCGATTACACCGCCAGCACCTGGGCTGCCCTGGAAACCGCGCTGACCGCCGCTCAGACTGTTTTGGCCGACGCTGATGCCACCCAGACCGAGGTGGATGAGGCAACTGCCGCCCTGACCGCCGCCATTGACGCGCTGGAGAAGGCCAACACGACTGAGGAAGTCACCGTCCCCGCCGCCACTACAATCACTTCTGCGGTCAGCTGGACCAAGGGCATCAAGCTCACCTGGGAGGCCGTGGACGGCGCTACCAGCTACCAGGTCTACCGCAAGATCGACAGCGGCAGCTGGAAGAAGGTCAAGACCACTTCCTCCACCACCTGGCAGGATAATGACGCCACCACGGACAGCACCCAGTATCAGTACAAGGTCTATGCGGTGAACTCCTCCGGTAAGAGCGAGGCTTCTGCCACCAAGACCATCTTCCGTCTGGCTTCCACCACGATCACTTCTGCGACCAACCGAGCCACGGGTGTCAAGCTCACCTGGAATGCTGTGGAGGGCGCCACCAGCTATCGGATCTTCCGCAAGGTCGGCAGCGGCAGCTGGAAGAAGGTCAAGACCACCAGCAGCACCACCTGGACCGATACCTCTGCCACCAAGAACGGCACCAAGTACCAGTACAAGATCGACGCGGTGAACTCCTCCGATATAAGTGCGGCTTCCGCCACCAAGACCATCTACCGCCTGACCGCCAAGAAGTTCACCCGCGCCAAGAACGTCAGCAGCAAGAAGATCAGCCTCAAGTGGACCCGGAACACCCAGGCCACCGGCTATATCATCCAGTATTCCACCTCCAGCAGTTTCTCCAGTTCTACCACCAAGACCGTCAAGGTGAAGGGCAACAAGAACGTCACCACCACCTTGAAGAACCTGACCAAGGGTAAGAAGTATTACATCCGTATGCGGGCTTATAAGACCTCCGGCAGCGTGACCTCTTACGCCGGCTGGAGCAAGGTCAAGACCGTTACCGTTAAGAAGTAACAAAGGATTGTTTTTGCCCTTGACGGGAGTATAACCGAATCAACCAAACAGCAACCGCGCACGGGGCAACCTGTGCGCGGTTTGGTCTATTTATTATAGAACCAAAACAGTTCTTTATCCAGCAACGAGCCGCTATCCTGCGCACAGGATAGCGGCATTGTTGTACCTATCGGGTGGGTGAAGGTATGTGGTTATTTGCTTATTTTTCATTCTTCGTACAGTTCTCGTGGAATTCTACTTTGTGCTAGATTTCGCTGTAAAGTCGGTCAATTTCCTCGAACTCTGCTTGTAGTCTGTTTTGAATTTGCGCTTCAACGTATTCCTGTTTGATTCGCGCAATGAACCGGACATCCAGGAACAGGTGAGCAACGGTGTTCAACAAACTGCCAATATCAAGGTTTTTCGGATTTGAGGTAATGCCTGCATGGATAATCGTGCTGGTGGACGCAATAGAGTTGGAAATCAGGAGAATTTTACGTGTTCGCACTTCGTACATCTCTTTTGGCACATCTTTATCACGGAAGAGGCCGTGCGTAAGACCGATGATCATGTCTATTAACACCGACACGGCAAAAGAAACGCCTACAATTTTTGCGTCACGGGAAAAACACAGCGCATCGTAGTGTTCTTTATACAACTTGCTGGCAAACTGTTCGTTGATAGCGGCAAGAACCGGAACAGGAAGGCCCGCTTTCGTAAACTCATCGGACTTCAGGTGCTGCGCCTGAGCAAAGATTGCCGCAGGTAAATTCAACCTGTCTGCCTCTATCATTTCGCGGCTTTCCTGCATGATTGTGGTGATTGGAACAGGCTCCGGCAAAATCATCATCGGATTCCGCTGCACCCGGCGCGACTGAAAACGATTCGTTGTGACAGTGTCTGTCAAAATGTTCATGGGTCCAAAGAGCCACCCGAGGATTGGATCGTGGCCCAATGTATACAGTCGGTGCTCGCCGCCATGCAATGGGATACCAGCAGCGGGCGACCCGCGGGTGATGTCATAAGGTGGCGTTTGATACAACATGTTGATCCAATAGCCGGTTTTTCCGTGATTCTTCTCTATCGTTTTTTCTTTGTAGGCGTCGTTGGCCTCCTTGTGCGACTGCTCAATGGATTTGTCGTTATGCGCCAGCCGCTGCTCCGGGTCGAAACTGCTCCCATAACCAGCTTTGCCCGCCACATAGGGGAACAACAGGGACTTTGTCACTTGCAGCGCCACAGCGATGGCGAGAAAAGATAAATCGGTCTTGTTGATGAGGTTGGTCTGACGGGAAAACTCTTTGTTGATAGCATCTAATTCCCGGAAAGACGCCGCTATCTCATCCTCCGACATAATATCTTCTAACACAACCGGTTCAGGGTAGTGTTCATTGGCCTGGCGGACGATCTCATCCCAACTTTCCATCTCCGGGCGGTGTTCCAACTTTCGCGTTTCTCCCTGCGCCGTAACTTCCTGGGTCAGTTTTGCAGCTTCGGTGCCTTTTCCAAGGGACTTCAATAATTCCAAAGAGGAATTGATGGCTGCATCGGCCTGCCGCCTTGTGGCGGCAAAATCAGGGTCGTTTTGCAGAGACAACGAGTTGTCCAGGTTCATCTTAAGTACTTTGTTGAGTTCTTTTTCCTGTTCGGAATATTGGAATCGACTCATTGGAATTCCCTCCCTGGAAGCTGCTTACGCAATCCCTAAATCATGCTTCAAGTCTATAATAGCGGACTGCAAAAGAATGTTCAATCCGTTCAGGTAGTCGATTCGGTCTTTGTCAGCATCCGTTTCCGCTTTCAAAGCCTTCACGATATCGGTTTGTTTTTTAACCGCCTGCTTATAAGCCAGCTCCTTGGCTTCTCTCAGCTTCTTGTTCCGCACATGGGATGCGACGCCCACACCTGCGGTTCCCAATACGACTGCGGGAGCCGCCAACACAGCAATCCCGGCAACCATACCGCCACCAATCAGTCCGCCCGCCGCTGCCAAACCGCTTGTGATCCCGGCGGCGCTCAGCCCAACAACGGAACCTCCCAGGTAGAGTCCAGCAAAGCCAATTCCAGCGCCCAAGCCAACACCAGCCGCGCCAGCAACCGCATCACTGATTGGAGAATCCTGTATTCTCCGGGATTTGTCGTTCAAGGCTTTATCAGCATCGTCAATGACGCTCTGCACTGTTTTCAGTGCATCCAGGCT
The DNA here is from genome assembly GCA_020859945.1 of Clostridiales bacterium. Taxonomy (GTDB): domain Bacteria; phylum Bacillota; class Clostridia; order Oscillospirales; family Oscillospiraceae; genus Onthomonas. Next base: position 14,756 of record JAJBVG010000002.1, read on the forward strand.
CTGAAACTTCATTTCCTTTTTGTTCTTTACATAGTCTCCCATTTTAATTTACCTCCTGAAAATAGTTGTTTTGTATGGATGGCTTACACTTCATCTGTCACTATATACTCCCCCTGGCTTCGCAGCCACATATCGCCTTCTCTTCTGAAAACGTATCATTTTCATACGTCTATACTAACATATTCCCCCTGGCTTCGCAACCACATATCAATGCCCTTTCCGAACACCTCCGCCTGGACAGTGTACACGCCGTCCTTCTCCCCCAGAATCTCCGCCGTGGGCAGCCTGTCCAGCACAGCCTCGATGGACGGCCCGGAGTAGGTGAACCGCACGGTGCGCAGGGTGCCGCCGTACATGAACTGCACCCGCTTGCGGAACTCACCTTCCTCGAACCGGTCCCGGTAGGGGATGCGGAAGTGGTCCTCCGTGACCTGGAACGCCCGGATGCGGTCAATGCGGTAAATGGTGGGGAACAAATCGTCTGCGTGTTCAAAGTGGCTTTCCCGGTCGATGTCCTCGATGAACGCCGTCAGGTAAAAGTAGTATTCTGAGAACATGATGCCCACCGGCTGCACCCGGCGAGTGACCAGCGTCGGGTCCTTCATCCGCTCGTATTGAATCTCCACCACAAGCTGGCTCTGAACGGCCTGGCCCAGCTCCCACATGGTCTCCAGGATGGGCTGGCCGTGGTGGGGTTCGATGTAGTGGAATTTTTCGTTGTTCAGCAGCCGTTCCACCGTCCGCAGGTTTTCCTCCGGGACGCAGCAAGCGACCAGCTTCTCCAGAATGGGCATCATCTCCTCTTTGCAGAGGGAGCGGCTCTCCAGGAGGATTTTGCACACGGCAAAAATCTCGCTGTTGGACATCCGCGACGATGGACTGCCGCTGAGCCGGTAGCCCTTCTTTTCCCGGTCATAGAAAACGCTCTCGGATTTCCCCTGTTCTGCCAGGAAGCAGCGCAGGGACTCCATGTCCCGCTGGATGCTCCGCTGGGTAACGCCGAACTCCTGTGCAAGCTCCGCCTTGCCCAATATTTCGCCATTGGTCAGACGGTGGTAGAACACCAACAGACGGGAAGACTTTGCGTCTGGGATGTAACTCATTCAATTTGCCCCTTTCCATGTGCCAAAAGGCATAAATCTATATCTAATAAATATAATATCCTATTTGTTCGCTCATGTCAATCGCTGTCTGAAACGGGTAACATAGCTCTGTGAGGTGAGAACATGAAACCTGTTTACGCATCGGAATATTTGCAGCTTGGCCTGAAAATCGCCTACTACCGCAAGCTGCGAGGGCTGACCCAAGAACAGCTGGCAGAAAAGATTGACCGAACCCCCGCTTTTATCGGCCATGTGGAGGCTCCTAACATCGAAAAGGCCATTTCATTGGACACGCTGTTCGACATTGCCACAGTGCTGGATGTGCCAGCCTATAAGTTCCTGATGTTCGACTGATTCCGGCTGCTTTCTTTGTATCCCTATCATACCACATTGGGGTGGACAACCGGTGTCACTTTGCAAAAATTCGTGAAAAAATTTTTGGCGTGATCCCAGGCGAAGAGGTCACGTCAAAACCGTTCTGTATCGAAATAATTAGGTTCAAAGGAGGCATCGTTCACCGGTTTCTCCCACTATCTCCGTCAAACTCCCAAATCTCAATGATATATTATTTCCATAAGGGAAACAACAATCCCTCACCACATTTGCCCTGGGCCTCCAGCCCAGGGCCATTTTTATTTTGGAGGTAATGTACCATGAGCGAAACCTTTATCTGTTCCATCTGTGGTTGCGAAACGCCTCTGGACGAGCGGCACATCTTCGACGGTCGGCAACTCTGCGACGACTGCTTCGAGGACGAAACCGTCATCTGCGACTGCTGTGAAAACCGCGTCTGGCGGTCTGACACTGTCAGCGACAGCCACACCATCGTCTGCGATTCCTGCTATGACCGCCACTACACCACCTGCACCGAGTGCGGACGGATTTTGTACTACGACGCCGCCTGCTATCCCGATGAGGACGACGAGGACGCACCCTACTGCCGGAGCTGCGCAGCGCAGTTCGCCAGCCGGAGCCACCCCATCCAGAACTACGGCTACAAGCCCGTTCCCATCTTTTACGGCAATGGAAAACGTTTCCTCGGCGTGGAGTTGGAAATCGACCGGGGCGGGGAGTACGATGACCACGCTTCCCGGCTGATTGACCTTTCCAACGCGAACGAGGAGCGGATCTACTGCAAGCATGACGGTTCCATCAACTGCGGGTTTGAAATCGTCACTCACCCTATGACCCTGGAGTACCACGAAACGGTGATGCCGTGGTCTGAACTGTTGAAGTCAGCCGTGAATATGGGCTATCGCAGCCACCAGACTTCCACCTGCGGCCTCCACGTCCATGTGAACCGTGACAGCCTGGGAGACACCTCTGCCCAGCAGGAGGACACCATCGCCCGAATCCTGTTCTTTGTGGAGAACAACTGGAACGAGCTGCTGAAATTTAGCCGCCGGACAGTTTCTCAGATGCAGCAGTGGGCGGCGCGTTACGGGCGCAAGGACAGCCCCAAGGAAGTGATGGAAACGGCCAAAAACAAGTGTTACAGCCGGTATTCCTGCGTCAACCTGCTGAACCACAGCACAATCGAATTTCGGATGTTCCGGGGAACCCTCCGGTGCTCCACGCTGAAAGCCACATTGCAGCTCGTCAACGAGATCTGCGATGTGGCTTTTTCTTCGTCTGATGAGAAAATGAGCAACCTGACCTGGGTGGAGTTTGTGGCCCGGTTGGACGGTCAGCGCTGCCCGGAATTGGTGAACTACCTGAAAGAGCGTCGGCTGTACGTCTGCGAACCGGTGCAGGGAGAGGAGGAATTGTAATATTATGTGCTGCTTGTTTGGAATTTTGGACTACCAGGGCAGGTTGTCCCTGCCTCGCCGCCGACAGATGCTGGCGGTACTTGCACGGGAATGTGAGGCCCGTGGGACGGACGCGGCAGGGATTGCTTACTGCGTCAACCGGCACATGACCATCTACAAGGCGCCCATGCCCGCCCATCTGGTGAACTTTCAGCCCCGGCCCAGGCTCATTTTATCATGGGTCACACCCGCATGGCTACTCAAGGGGACGAACACTGCAACTACAACAACCACCCGTTTAAGGGCCGAGCCGGAAGCACGTCCTTTGCGCTGGCCCACAACAGCGTTATCCACAACGACCAGCTTTTGAAGGTCCAGTACCAACTGCCAAGACTAAAATCGAAACGGACAGCTATGTGGCCGTTCAGTTGCTTGAGAAATCTGGAACGCTGAACTTTCACAGCCTACGAAAGATGGCGGAGGTTATGCAGGGGACGTTCACCTTCACGGTGCTGGACGACAAAAACAACCTCTACATCGTCAAGGGAAACAACCCCATGTACATCTACCACTTCCCCAAGGAAGGCTTCTACATCTACGCCTCCACCAAGGAAATTTTGGACCAGGCCGCAACAAAGCTGCGTCTGAACCGCCGTCGCCGAAAGGAGATTTCTCTCAAACAGGGGGAGATCCTGAAAATCACGCCGGAGGGCTCCCGTCACGTCGAACAATTTCAGAATGACTACCTGCTCCAGTCCTCGTTCAACCTTTACGGCTGGGGCGGTCGCTACCCTTATTACCCTACATATCCAAACTACCCTACGCACCCTTCCACGACACCTGACGAGGAGCAACCCTCTTACCTGGAGGAGCTGATGGAGTTCGGGGAGAGCATTGGAGTTATGCGAGAGGACCAACAGCTGCTGTTGGACGCCGGTTATACCTGGATGGACCTGGAGGAAATGTTCTACGATCCCATGATGCTGGATGTCTGCCTGCGGGACGCCGCCTGTCCAGTGTGAGGGTTTCGAGCATGAAAGTCTTACTACTGGAGCCGGGACAGTTGGCGAAGGAGGCCGATATTCCGCATGAACTCAGCGAAATGCAGCGCGTTGTCGGTGGTACGATTCAGGCCATTTACCCGTTCCCGGAACAAGCGGCGGTCATCTGCAATGACGAAGGGCTGCTGTTGGGACTGCCGCTGAATCGGGTGATTGACACCGGTATTGTTGTCGCTGGGATCTGCTTCATCTGCGGATTGGGTGAGGAGGACTTTACCGACCTGCCGCCGGACCTGATGGAACGGTTCAAAGAGCGCTATTACTGGCCGAGGCAGTTTATTCGAGTGAATGGGAAGCTGTTTGCTCTGCCGTATGACCCTGAGACGAGGGGATAAATCTCTATTTTGATACAGTCGTTTCTCGCTGGAGGCGGAAGGAGTTGCCCGTCACCGAAGCGATGAAGCGTCTGAATATGACCAAGAGCACCTTCTATCGGAGAGTGCAAAACGGGAGGTAATGAAGATGCGCTGGGCTGCATTGGGCTTTGTCGTCACGTTGACGGTGCTCTGCATGGCGGAGGAAGCCATCACTGACGGCGAGTAAGTTTCCACCACATCAATTCGTTCAGAATGGAGGTGATTTTCGTATGTTCCTGTTCGCGTTCAGCACGGCAGCCTTCAACAGCTTCACTGAGGGAGCGATGTTGGCGGCAAGCGTCTACCTCGCAAGCCGTGGCGTTGATTCGTAATTCACCGCCACACAACACCGCCGGAGCGTTTTGGACTGCCAGAAGGCTCCGGCGGCATTTCTTTTACATATTTCTCAGATGAGCAAAATTTTATTTTTTTGATGGTTCTGCAACTTGATGGGGTTCTTTTGGGTCAAATGCTCTCCGTTGTGTAAAGTTTTATTTTACAAACTAGCATAAATGTAAAACGATGATGCTTTACCCCAAAAATCTTCGCATCATCTAAAGGAGGGTTTAACCCATGGAAAATAATGAATTACGGAATTCCATTCATCTGATGCGCGCAAGAATGGCAGAATTAAGGCGTGAAGGCGAATACTGGGACAAAGAGGAAAATGAAAAGTTGACAGATTTGTTTTATGATGGAGTTGGCATTTCCGAAATTGCTATCATCCATCAGCGATCCGAAGCAGCAATTATGCAGCAAATTGAAAAGCTTGACCTCTACAGGCGCAAGGAGATGCCGCTTCGCCGTAAAGGATTTCGCAAGCCAACCTGCCTGTGTGAAAAATGTGATGTAAGTTATTCATGCCCATATTATCATCATCAACAAATGATAAAAGCGCAAGCGCAGAAGGAGGATTGTCCATGTTGGAAGGATACATGCTGACCACAGATGAAGTCTGTGAGATTCTGCATATCAGCCGCAATAGCCTTTATCCGCTGCTGCAAGACAAGCGAATCCGTGGATTTCAGCAGGGCCGCATTTGGAAGGTTCCCAAAAAATCCGTTGAGGATTACATCGTGGCAATGGCAGAACTGTACTGATGCCGCTAACAGGAAAGCATACTCTTTAGGATTCGGGGAGTGTGCTTTCTCTTTGGATGCAAGCACAATGGAACTCGTTGGAACTCATCTGTCACTACAGGAAAAATAGATCGACCTCTGCCCCTGGCCGAGGATTTACCTTTAGGAGGATTCCCTATGGCAAAAACCAGAAGCAATGGCGAAGGCAACATTCGCCTCAGAAATGATGGACGCTATGAGGTGCGGGTCTCCGGCGGAGTTGACTTCACCACTGGACAGCACATCCGTATCTCGCGTTATGCCAACTCGATGGAAGAAGCGATTCAGCTTCTTCACAAACTGAACCTTGCTGTTGGCAATAGCAGTGCCATTCAAAACCAGAAAATCGTGCTGGAGGATTGGCTGGAACTGTGGATGGACATCTACATGAAGGGCCACCTGAAACAGTCCACTTACATGAGTTACGAGACCTATGCGCGCAAGCACTTTAACCCAGCGCTGGGAAAAATCCCGTTGACTGAGCTGACCCCCAGGCTGTTACAACAGTTTTACAACTACAAAATGGAGACTGAAAAGCTGTCCCCGAAGTCCATCAGCAACATGAATCTCTACCTTCATAAGGCACTGGATCAGGCGGTTCGGGAGGGCATCATTCCAGATAACCCTGCCTCTCACCTTGACCTGCCCCACTCGCCCAGACCTCAGGTCACGATTTTTACACGAGACGAACAGGCACGACTGGTGAGAGCCAGCTATCAGCACCGCTACGGTGTGTTCATCCGGCTGGTGCTGATGACCGGGATTCGCCTGGGGGAACTGCTGGGGCTGAAATGGGAGGACATCGATTTTCGTTCCAGGATGATGCATATTCGCCGGACGTTGAACCGGCTGCAAATTCCCGGCCTTCCCGAAAACCACAAAGGCCCCAAAACGGAGATCGTTTTGCAGGAACCCAAAACCTCCAATTCCGCCAGAAGCATTCCGCTTCTTCCCAATGTACTCCAGGACCTGCTCCGCTGGCGCACCGTACAGGAAGCTGACCGCGCAGTGGCGGGAGAGCGGTATCAGGAAAGTGGTATGATCGTCACCAATCCGCTGGGCGGGTACATCGAACCCAGAACCTTTTCCGATTACTACGCACAAATTCTAGCGTTGGCCGGGCTGCCACACTTTACCTTTCATGCGCTCAGACACACCTTCGCCTCCCGCGCAATAGAGCAGGGAATGGATGAAAAAACGCTGTCCGTCCTGCTGGGGCACTACTCCGTTTCCTTTACGCTGGACACCTATGCCCACGTTCTGGACGATCACAAGTGGGAAGGAATGCAGCTGATGGACGAGCTTTATTCCATTGACCAGAGCGCCCCAGGGCAACAGGTTTATCCCCTTCTGGTCACACCGGAAAACGGCGGATATACCTTCACTGCACCGGATTTTCCCCAGGTTTCCATATGGGCTGGAACGGTGGAGGACGGACTGCCGCAAATCAGGGCTGCATTGAAAGATGCCCTGCTTACTGACTTATCCTTTGGGTAGGCGTTGACATACAATTTCTTAAAGCTGTTGGAAAAAGAATTGAACTTCTTATCCTCTTCACTCTCTGTATCTTCCTTATCCTTTTTATCCTTTTTCGGCTCCGTAAATATTGTACCCTTATCTGCATATTCCTGCAAAAATTCCTGAAGCCCCTTCAAAGCTTCAACCTTCAAATCCAAATCTTCATAGTCTGATTCCGCTCCAGGTGGGATAACACCCCCGTCATAAAACCAGCGCTCCTTCCACAAAATCGGCGCTTGCGCAGGGTCTTCCTCTAACATGGCTTCATATTCCTTTAGTCGCAGTTGTCTACGGTATACATGCCATCGAGCCATGTTATTGATTTGGGGAACCAGGGTGTTTCCCTTGCTGCGGAACCAGATGTAGTCCTTTTGTTTTTTTGAACGCCATTGTGCTTTGACAGTCTTGGCTGCACCTTTATAGATGTTGTCCCCACTAAAGCTCTGGTTTGTTGCTAATTCGTCATCTATGTCGCAGCCGATAAAGCCCGAGATGACACCTGCGTCCTCCGTCAAATGATCCTTCAGATGCTTAAACTCATTTTGGTCCAATTTCTTAATATACACATTGACCATCTTTCCTTCAGGAAGCCGACAACGGCCCAATTCCTGCAAGAACTCCGTTCGGTCATGTGTAAAGAGGACAATATTTTCTATCTTTTTATCATACAAACTGAACCCATTATCTAACACCTGTGTTGTGAGCAAGACCTGTTCTTCAAAAGCGCCGCCATCCAAAAGCGACTGCCAACAATTGTGTTTAGATTTGTCAGCACTCATACGGCTTCCGCGATTGATGAATATCGCCTCGATATTGTTTTCCTTTAATTCTTCCTCCCGTCTCTCTCCAAAGTCGATGCTATTAACAAAAATAACCCACTTTTCTGTTTCATTTTTGCTGATTTTCTCTGCAATTTGTTCCCATTTTGAAAAGTAGATTCTATGATAGTTAGAATAATCCCTTGGCAAGTAGCATACAAAAGGCTGAAATGCTGGCCGATAACCATTTTCAGTGTAGCCTCCGTAATAACTGTCAGAAACAAATTCGTTAATCGAATTAAAGGTAATCCTATTTTCACAAAAGCGAATTGGGTTTAGTACCTCTTCCGGGGTTGCTGACATATAAATGCGATAGCTATTGCTAAAAACCTGAGGAATTTTCTCCATAATCTCCCAAGTATGAGCGTTGAACATCGCATCACTGTAAAAGAAATGGCATTCGTCTAAAACAACATAGCGGCACCTTTCCAACTGCCTCCTGGTTTCCTTTTCGGACATCATCCAATCATATAGCTTGTGGTATGTAAAAATAATTATGTTTTCAAAGTCAGTTTGCGCCTCTAAATCTTCCTGTGTTGAAAAATGTCCGAAGTTTTGAGTTGGATGTATCAAATGAAACAATTCTTTCTTCTGCTGATAGTCCAGCGCAACCCGATTACTCACGTACAGTATTTTCTCACGTCTCTTTCGCGCAACCTCTCTCAACTCATGTGTGACAAAATGATTTTTCCCCTTCCCTGTCTGCGCCGAAATAATAATAGACCTTTTTCTCTCTTGATCTGGATCAACCGGGCGGTTAGCCCACTCATTCAGTATATCCTTCAGCGCATCGCTAACATAGTTTCCATTAAATATATAAGTTTCGTCTTCCTGTGGTGGAAGGTTCTCATAATCGGTGGAATAAAGTTTCCCCTCTTGTTCCCGCATTTTAACCATTTGGCTGATTTCATATTCGTAGTTTGCTTCTCTTTGACTTTTTTCTAAATTTTTTAAATATTCCTCTAAAGCTTCTTCGCTTAAATTTAAATCATATGCCAATTTTACACCTCTCTATCTGCGCTAAGTTTATCAGTTCATCGACTATATTCGCTGTCACCAGCTTATATTATAAGGGCTGGTGACAAAGACAAACTAATCTGACGCCCGTTTTCCTCATGTGAAAACAGAATTTGTCCACATAGGAAGAACATATTTTGTTCTCCGCATGAAGTACGTTGCGCCGTTTCCACTTGCAGCACTTTGCATCAATAGTGAGCAAAACAACGCTCAAGGCCAAAATAATGTACCTATTCGCAATCATTTGAATAATTGCAGCAGATCGACATGCTCGTGCCATTTGCAACGCCTGTTGAAATGTCCTTCTAAGATGTGCTTATGGACGGGTTTCACATTATCTGTGTATTTGTCAGCCATAAAAGTTTGTCATTTGCCCCCTCTATGACAAAGACAAAGCCTTGTATCCCTCCTATCAAAATGATTTTACCGTTCATTTCATCCAAGTAATGGATATATCACTATCTCTCTGCTTATAGAAGTCGTTGTCCTATGAACTGATTTATTTTTTGTTCTTTGACCTGCTTAGTCTTGTATCACCCCAAATCAACTGTTCAAGATGTAATCGGCTCTAAAATTTACCACCCCCACTCTTCACTTTAATCATCAATTTATTCTACAGTATTTGCGAGCATATGTAAAGACATTTTTAAACTTTCTATCAGAATAGAGCTCACACTTAATAGTCCATTGATTATAGTGTCAAACATGTGGCTATGAGGATAATCTTTGAGAACCACTATTTGAGATATAACATATTTATCCATCTACTATAGTAGACAATATTGATTTCTTATCATAACATATACTCCTCCGCAATCAATAGGATCTACTATAGATGCCCAACATCCAATCCGAGAAATCGCCCAGTCACACGAATTTGGTCAGCGAACCACGTCTCACACTCATCAAGACATTTACTATCCCATAATAAACCGGACGTGGTTAGCTGGACAAATTTGAGGGGATGGGCGTTTCTCGCTTTAAGCTGTACCCTTGTAGAGGGTCTCTTCATAGAACACGATATTTTATAGCTCTCCGGTCAGGAGCGGCGCGTTAGTGCCGCTCCTGACCGAAAACCCATCTTATAGCAACTTTCAAAATTATTAGCAATAGTTTGACGCCTGAAACCATCCCACAACATCATCGTGTGTAACCTGGGCCAGAGCAGTTTCAACGGCGGCAGGCAGCGCTTCTTTTATACGAACTTTCCATTTGCGGAGACAGGATTTCATCTTCGACCACATTTTTTCAATGGGATTCAAATCAGGACTATATGGAGGCAGATAAAGTGGTATAATTTCATTCTGGCGCAAAAGTTCCTCTACTTCCTTTACATGGTGAGAACGCAGATTATCCATGACGATTATGTCGCCTTTCTTCAAGGTAGGAATCAGTACCTCCCGCAGGTAAGTTACAAAACGTTTTCCTGTGGTTCCTCCCTCGTAAGTAGTAAATGCTTTTTCCCCATTGAGCCGTATAGATGACAAAACGGTCGTCGTTTTCGGTGTGTTCAACGGAGCGCAGTCTGTTACACGATTTGCACGTTTCCCCCATCCGTAAATGGGGGCATATCTGTATTGATACCACTTTCGTCCAGAAAAGCCAATCTATCTGCCATCTCCGGGCTGATGGTCTGCTTCCACTCTTCCCACTTTTGACGTACATCGGAAACGGTCACGCTCGGCTGCGTGGAGGGACTTCTTTTTCCGCGTATATCCCATTCCCACGACCGCTCTATCCACCGTTGCGTAACTGGCGGATAGATGCAGTTTTTCCCGAATTTCTTCGATGGTCCTATCTGCTTTCTCGTCAAGGCACTGGGCAAGGTGAGCTTTATCTTCTTCGCTCAAAGCGGGTTTACGACCTCTTTGACTGGTGCGTAGTTCTACGTTCCCAGTTTCTCGTTTCTGCTGCGCCAAACGGTATACCGTTCGCTTGCTCACTGAGTATGCGTCCGCTATCAACTGTGCATCATGGGTTTTTTCATAGCCAGCGACCAAAAGTTCTCTCGCTTCATTATGCAGCATTTTCCTCATCTCCTGCCTATGTTATACACCCACTGTCAAGTGGGTCACCTTTTTTGAGAATTGCTATAGCCTTCAAAATCCCAGAGGGCAAACGATTCATCCGTTGTGATTCTCTCTCGAAGGACTACACCGAGGATGCCATTTGGGAACGGTTAAAGGGCAGGCGCAATGCCAGGAGCCGTCAAAACAGGAGGGCTTCACCGCCAAGGAGGATATACGCCCTCGCTCCCTGATTGACATTCAAACGAAGCTGCCCCAGGCAAACTCCCCCGGCTTTGAGTGGTGGGCGAAGTCCTATAATTTGAAAGAAATTGCAAAGACAGTCGTTTGGATGAAAGAGCGTGGTAGGAACGATGTTGAAAAATTTGCAGAGGAATGTGATGCCGCAACTAAGCGCTATCACCATCTCTCTGACAAGACAAGGGCTAACGAAGCAAGGATGAAGGAGATTGCTGAGCTGCAACGGCAGATCGGCACCTATAGCAAGACATGGGATGTCTACCTTCAATATAAAAGGCTCCCGAAAAAAAGTAGGCGGTGTTTTACGAGGCCCACCGGAGTGACATTATGCTGCATGAGGCGGCGAAGCGCTACTTCGATTCCCTGGGACTGGAGAAGCTACCTTCTATCAAGGAGTTGAAGCAAGAGTACGCAGCTTTGAACGCTGAGAACAAAAAGCTCTACCCCGACCAGAAAGCAGCCCGAAAAGAAAGAACAACAGCAGGAAGAAAGCCGGTGATGACTGGCATAACCCATTCCGGGGTCTACGGTTCAGAACACCGTAGACCCCGGATTTTTTTCGTTCAGCAGACAATAGATTCAGAACAAATGAACGCAAACTGGGAGGCAGGACGTGAAAAATTCACGGCTGTCTCCCAGCAGCAGACGCCGAAGGCGGCTTATGACGATTCTCCGGGAAAACGCTTTCCCGGAGAATCTAATGAGACGGGATTGTGAGGATAGCATCCTCAAAATCAGGCTCGGAACGAGCCGTATTTTCAATAAAAAGCATCGCTTTTTGTTGAAAATAGTATCAAACCCCGGCCAACAAGGGCCGGGGTTCGCAGGGGCTTGGGGGCAGCAGGCCACCAACAAGCAGCGGAGGTATATACCGAGGCATTGCTTGCTACAATATGTGTACCCCAAAACGGGGCAGGAGAGACCGTACTGCTCAATGGTTCATACATAAGCTGCAATGGGAGGGTAACCGATATTTCGAGGCGTTGCCTGTAGTATCATTTATATTTTTGCAAATATACAAATCCGTTGTATTCTTCCGCAATTACCTTGAAGTATCTGTATTCCAGATGTTCATTCAGCTGAGTGTCTTGCAGACGTTGAGTACTCGAATTGATTTCATATCTGTCAGCACAGTTTCGATTTTTCAATTCTCGTATCAGTAATGCAGCCTGAATTTGATATGATTTGTCCTTTTGCCCTCAATAAGCAACAAATTAGTCCAATATTGCTGTTTAGTTCCAAGGATTTCCCGTGGGGTAGGGCAGTCGTGTTTAGTTCCAGGGATTCTCCGTGGGATAGGGCAGGCTCTTGGGCTGGTTATAGGCGATGTCCTCCACGCCCAGGAACTTGAACACCTCATACAGATACTTGCCAACGTGAGAGAAGGCCACCGCCCCGTGGTGGGGTACCGTTTCTGAATCAGCACGTGGCGGTAGAACCGGCCCATTTCGGGGATGGCGAACACGCCGATGCCGCCGAAGGAGCGGGTGGGAACGTCCAGCACCTCGCCCTGGGCGATGTAGCTACGGAGCACACCCTCGCTGTCGCACTGGAGGCGGTAGAAGGTGATGGGGCTGGCGGCAATGTCGCCCTCCAGGGTGCCCCGGGTGAAGTCCGGCTCGCTGCCCTGGGGCTCCAGCAGGCGGTGCTGAATCAGCTGATACTTCACGGCCCGGCTGTCGCACAGCTTGCACTCCGGGGTGTTGCCGCAGTGGAAGCCCATGAAGGTGTCGGTCAGCTTGTAATCATACTTGCCCTTGATGTCCTCATCATAGATGTACTGAGGCACGCTGTTGTTGATGTCCAGCAGGGTGACGGTGTCGCCGGAGACGCACATACCGATGTACTCGGACAAAGCGCCGTAAATGTCCACCTCGCAGGAGACGGGGATGCCCCGGCTGGCCAGGCGGGAGTTGACGTAGCAGGGCTCAAAGCCGAACTGACTGGGGAAGGCGGGCCAGCACTTGTCCGCAAAGGCGACGTACTTCTTGCTGCCCTTGTGGGCCTCTGCCCAATCCAGCAGGGTCAGCTCGAACTGGGCCATGCGCTCGTTCAGCTCAGGGTAGTAGCTGCCCTCGCCCATCTCGGCGGCCATGTCGGCGCAGACGGCGGGGATGCGCTCGTCCCCGGCGTGCTCCTTGTAGGACACCAGCAGGTCCAGCTCGGAGTTCTCCTCAATTTCCACGCCCAGCTCATACAGGCCCTTGATGGGGGCGTTACAGGCGAAGAAGTCCTGGGGACGGGGGCCGAAGGTGATGATTTTCAAATTTTTCAGGCCGATGATGGTGCGGGCGATGGGGACGAACTCGTGCATCTTCTCCGCCAG
>JAJBVG010000027.1 GCA_020859945.1 Clostridiales bacterium
CTAACCAATAAACTCTTTCCCTTTTCCCTGTCTCACATCATTGACAAATGAACAGGATTCAGAATGATAGCGATTTTTCAAGACCTTGCCGCCACCGCAAGGCTGTTCCCCGCTGTGCGGGAGGCGCGGCAAACCGGGGCCAGCGCTGTCCAGGTGCAACCCGTGTTCCCCGTAAAAGAGTACATTCCCCAGGGCGGCGCGTCCTGGTATGACACGATGGAGGGGACGCTGCTGCCCTATAATTCGGACGTGGAGCGGGCGGCCCATGCGGTGTTTCTGACCTTCCCGCCTGCGCTGCGCCACAAGCTGGCCTTCACCCCGGAACACCGGGGAGAGTGGGCGGAGCGGCTGCGCTTTTGGCGAAACGTCCTCAAACCGGCGCTGTCCCCGGACGCTTACCTGTTCGCCATTTTGCGGTTCAGCGCCCACTATCGAAAGTGTATCCGCCGCCGCTCCAGAATGGGGGTGTGAGGATGAACACCGATGCTCTCATCATGGAGCTGTGGAAGGAAGCGAACCAGGGGCAACGAAACCTGATTTTGACCTTCGCCCTCCACCTGCTGCACAAAAAGGGCGCGGCCCTTTGAACAAAATCCCAACGCCGGGCGGGGCCTTCCCTGTCCGGCTGGAAAGCGAGGTATCTATGACCCAAACACCCACAACACCAAACCTCCCCGCCGGGCTGGAGGCGGCCCGGTGGTGCTGCTGGCAGCTCCAGGAACGGGACGGGCGACCAACCAAGGTCCCCATCAACCCCCGCACCGGCGGCGGCGCCAAAAGCAACGACCCCAACACCTTCACCGACTACCCCTCCGCCTGTAACGCCCTGGTGAATCAGGGTTACACCGGGCTGGGGCTGGGCCTGTTCGACGGCCTTTGTGCAATCGACATCGACCACTGTTTGACCACAGGGGAGGGCGGCGCGCTGGTGCCCTCTGACCTGGCAATGGACATCATTGACCGGATGGAAAGCTATACGGAGATCTCCCCCTCCGGCACCGGGGTTCACATCCTGTTCCGCGCCCCTGGGCTGCAATGGGACAAGGCCCGTTTCTACCTGAAAAACCCCGAAAACGGCGTTGAGGTCTACATAGCGGGGCAGACAAACCGGTACATGACCTTCACCGGGGCGGCCTGGCCCTTCGCCCTGCCCGTGGAGGAACGGAGCGCCGCTGTGCTGGAGCTTGCGGGGCGGTACATGGTGCGGAGTAAGGGTAACGATTCGTTACCCCCTCCCCCGCCGGTTCCCGCTGGCCCGGCTGACCCGCTGGACGATGAGGCCCTGCTGCGCCGGGCGCGCAACGCCAAAAACGGGGCGCGGTTTTCCGCCCTGTGGAGCGGGGACAAGGCCGGGTTCCGCTCCGGGTCCGAGGCGGATTTAGCCCTGTGCAACCTGCTGGCCTTCTGGACTGGCCGGGACGCGGCCCGGATGGACAGTTTATTTCGCCGCTCCGGGTTGATGCGGGAGAAATGGGACCGGCGACAGGCTGGCACCACTTACGGGGCCATTACCATCCAAAAGGCCATTGACGGCTGCAACCAGGTCTATGAGCCGCGGGGCAGCTTCTCCCCCGCTCCAGCGCCGGGACCAATGGAGGCCGCTCCAAAACGGGACATCCCGGAGGACGGGCCGCCGGTCAAGCCCCCGGACCTCTCCGACGCGGGAAACGCGGAGGTGTTCGTCGCCCACTACCGGGGGCGCCTGATTTACGTTGACGCGCTGGGGTGGCTGTGGTGGAACGGCCAGCGGTGGGAACGCAGCGACCACAAGGCCCTGACCTGGGCTATTGAGCTGTCGGAGCGGATGCTGAAAGACGCCGGGCGGCGCAACCGGGAGGCCCTGGCAGCCCAGGCGGACGCACAGGCCCAGTGGAACGAGAGCGGCGATGACGGGGACAAGGCCCGGTTCGAGGACGCGAAAGCGGAGGCGAAAAAGGCGGCGGCTTATCTGAAACACGCCAAAAACCTCCGGGGAGCCGCCCGGCTGAAAAATATGCTGGAGCTGGCCCGGCCCGCGCTGGTACTCCCGGCGGACGAGCTGGACGCGAACCCCTTCGACCTGAACACCCCCGCCGGTATCATCAACCTGACAGACGGACGCCTCCGGCCCCACGAGCGGGAGGCCCATTGCAGTCAGATCACCGAGGCCAGCCCCGGCAACCAGGAGGCGGAGCTGTGGCAAGACTTCCTCTGCACCGTCACGCAGGGCGACGTCAACGTGGCCCGGTTCCTCCAGGCTGTGGCGGGGATGGCCCTCATCGGCGCGGTGTATCAGGAGGGAATCGTCATCGCTTACGGCGGCGGGCGCAACGGCAAATCGACCTTCTTTAACGCCCTGGGCCGGGTGCTGGGGGACTACTCTGGCAGCATTGACATTCAGGTGCTGACCACCGAGCGGCAAAACCGGGGCGCGTCTCTGGCCAGCCTCCGGGGGAAGCGGCTGGTCGTCACCGGGGAGCTGGAGGAACACCAGCGGCTGTCTGTGGCGACGCTGAAAAAGATTGCCAGCACCGACACCCTCGTTATTGAGGAAAAGTACCACCAGCCGGAGACCGTGAAGCAGTCCCACACTCTGGTGCTGTTTACCAACCACCTGCCCCGTGTGGGCAGCACCGACAACGGCACCTGGCGGCGGCTGCTGGTGGTCCCCTTTCAGGCGGTCATCCCCGCCGGGAGCGGGGTACAGAATTACGCCGACGTACTGGCAACGCAGGCCGGGGGCGCTATCCTGTCATGGGCCATTGAGGGCGCGGTGCGGTTCGTCCGCAATGGGTTCCGGCTGGACATCCCCGACGCGGTGGCGGAGGCGACCGAGGCGTACCGGGAGCGGGAGGACTGGCTGAACAACTTCCTTGCCGAGCGGTGTATCAGAGACCCACAGGGGCGAGCACCCGCCGGTCAATTATACCAGGATTATCGGACATGGGCGGCCAGCAATGGCGAATATATCCGCCGACAGAGCGAATTTGACGACGCTATGGAGGCCCAGGGGTTCCAAAAGACCCGCCCAAAGAACAGAAAGACTTGGGTGGGGGTAAAATTAGACCCGTCCTCAAAGTTCGATAATTCCCCCTGTTATGGCGGAAACAGCTATTATTCAACCGGTTAAAATCACAGGGGTTACGGGGGGTTACGCTTAAAAACAAACTTTCCCATGAGAAAAACCATTTTTTCATTTCTAAAAAGTTTGTCCTGATCCGTAACCTACCGTAACCCAAAAGAAAACTAAGTCAAGTATTTTGAGCAAGCGGAGCGGCCCGCCCGCTCCTGTGGAGAAAGGAAGGATTCCATGCACAAGGAAGAAACGGAAAAGCTGCCCCTCTGCCCGCTGCTGTCTATGACCCATGAGGGCGGCTGTCGCTGTTGGGGCGACTGGTGCGCCTGGTGGAGCGGGAACGGCTGCTGTCTGGTGGAGCGTTTGACCGATATGTCGGTCTCTCTGGAAAGCATTGACGCGGCTGTGACCTACCCGACGAACTGAAAAAGGACACCGCCCACTCTGGACAGCGCCCTTTCCCCTGTTGCAACTTTTTCGGCCTGTTTGTACCGCTGAAACTGGCCCGTTTCCCCCTGATCGGCGGGTCTGAGGGGGTGGCGGGCCGGTAAAACACCGCGAAAAAGTTCTCTCCGAGTGTCACCACCATTTTACCATGTCGGGGAGGGTTTGGCAATGACAAACGAGGATTTAGCGCTGGAGGTCCAGCGGGGAAACGGTGAGGCGCTGCTGCCTCTGTGGGAGGCGGTGGAAAGGTTTGTCTGGAAAGAGGCGGGCCGGTGGGCGCAGGCCTGGGAGCGGCTGGATGAGCTGCAAGACCTGGTACAGAGCGGTTTTCTGGCCCTGTACGGGGCCTGTGAGACCTACCACCCGGAGCGGGGGAAGTTTATCACCTGGTATGCCTTGTACCTGAAAACGGCCTTCTCCGAGGCGCTGGGGGTGCGTACCAGCAAGCGGGACCCGCTCCAGAATGCGGCCAGTTTGGACACCCCTCTTTCATGGGACGACCCGGAGGGCGACACCCTGGCCGATGCGGTGCCGGGGCCTGACCTGATAGCAGACGCAGAGCGGCGGGTGTATCTGGAACAGCTTCAAGAAGCGGTTTCGGCGCTGCTGGACACGCTGCCAGAGGCAGAACAGGCGGTGATCCGGTCCCGCTACCTCCGGGGCCAGACCTACCAGGCCACAGCGGACACTCTGGGAGTGGGTGCAAACGCAGTTCGCAGAGTGGAGAATCAGGCGCTCAAAACCCTGAGAAGGCCCAAAGTCAACCGGGCGCTGAGACAGTTCCTGGACGACAGGACGGACTTCTACGGGCTGCATGGCATCCATGCGGTGGAGGGCGCGGCGGTTCACCGGGAATGGTTGGCGCGGGGGCAAAGGTAACATTTGTAACGCTCTAAAAAGGGAATGTTGACTTTTGTTAGCCTGAAACTTGACAAAACCTGACCTAAAACCTGAGAAAACCTGAGTTGTTTCTGAAAAAGTGGGAACGAAAAAAGGCAGACCAACATTTCCCCACCTTTTGGCGCAAATGGGCGGAACATACTAGCATTTTCTTATATTTTTTCCGGGAAAACCGCTGAAATACTAGGAATTTCTAGGAAACGGAGCGGCTATCCCGACATTTCCGACACCCTAAAAAGAGGGTGGGGACCACCCCCGCCCCGCCCCGCGGAGACCTCAGCCGTCCAGCGCCAAATTACACACAGAGCATTTTGTTGACCACAACAAAAAGGTGTGGTTGTGTCCATTTTGGAAACACCCACTTGACGGGGCCACACTCCCCCTCCCCTGGGGCCTCCGGGCTTCACGCCGTCACTGGGAACATTTTCTCGCGGGGAAATTGGAGATTCTGGAGGCCATAAAAAAGAGGGGGTGTCCAAAGCAGACACTCCCTTTTTGGCTGATTTACCCCACGTCCTCCAGCGGATCAGCGACCGCCGGAGCCTCATAGACGGTGAAGGGGTCGATGTCAAGGCAGTTCGCCGGGTCATAGTGGCCGGACAAATCCCACGCCACGGTGTCGTTTAAGACGGTGAGCCGGTCCCGAAAAAAGCCCTCATCGGCCAGCGGTGCGAACACGCCGCCCCGGTCAATGTGGGGCTGCATATCATAGCGGCGGATGCTCCCGTCTGTGAAATAGGCGTAGACGGTGCGGCCAGGGCCGGGGACGGCCTGAACCACTACGGGATAATATGCGTCCATGAAAACACCTCCTAGAGCGGGGTCACACGGTTCAGGGGCTGTTCCTTCCTGGCAAGCTCCCAGTTCTGCATAAGTTCCTCTCTGTGCAGTTCATTCCAGGCAAGAACCAGTTTGAGTTGACGGGAAGGCAGAGAGCCGCGAATAACGCACCCGCTCACCACGTCCACCAAGGCCCGATACCCGCCGTATTCGGCGTGAAAGTGAGGCGGGTTGTGGTCGTTGTAGTACATCGTGATTCTGATACCGTAGAACAGGGATATTTCAGGCATTGGGTTCCTCCCCTTCCTGCTGTGCGGCGGTGTCCCGCTCGATGGTTTCGGCTATGGCGCGGTTGATGAAGGCATTGACGCTCTCCCCCATTGCCTGTGCGTGGGCTTGAACGTGGTCATATTCTTCCTTGCCCATCCTCACCCTGGCAACGGAGAACTTCTCCATGTACCGCTGTTGTGCCTTTTTCTGTGCTGCTGTTTTTTCTGGCATGGTGCCACCTCCCCCGGTGCCGAAAATAATTCCGACACCCTTTCCAGTGTAGCTATAGTATAGCACAAATGTCTATCTATGTCCAGATACATAATGCACAAATATCTAGGCTTAGATTTGTTTATTCTGCCTATTGCTATCTAGGCTTAGATATGCTATACTATAGTCACGATGAAGGAAGGGGAACAGGACAAGGCAAAGGTTAAGAGAACATGACAAGAGCGGAACAGGATACGCACGAGACACAAAGGAAAATCACAGCGCAACGCCTCCCGCCGCCTGACCTGAAAATTGAACACGGTTGAGCCATAGCGGACGGGTAACAGCAAGAACGCGAGGTAAGACCGGAACGGGATTCGGAATAGACCTCTGGAAGGCAGCTCTGAAAAGCCCCCCGGCGCTCAACCTGAACCACCCACACAGACCACAAGGAGGTAAACACCATGACAACCAACGAACTGAACCAGACCGCACAAGCCCTGCTGGACATCAAGAACCAGATCGCCCAGCTCCAGGAAGAGGCCGAGGCCCTGACCGACGCCCTCAAGGGGGCAATGGTCGAGGCTGGCCGGGAAGAGCTGGCCGGGGACGGCTGGAGCGCAAGCTGGAAGAACATCAAGCAGACCCGCTTTGACGCCGCCGCCTTCCGCCGGGAGAATCCCACGCTTGCCGCCCAGTACATGAAGCAGACCACCACCACCCGCTTCACGCTGGCATGAAAAAAGCCCCTTGTGTGAGTACCGACCAAAGTTCCACACAAGAGGCCACGCCCCCACCAACCAAGGGGAGGACGGTTGTTATTTTACCGCCGTTCTCCCCGCTCGTCAAGACAAGATTTGTGCAGCGCTCGCCGTTCACAAGGCGTTCAGGGCGCGTTCAGAAAGCGTTCAGGGGCCGTTCACAAATCGTTCAGCGGGCGTTCATAACCGTTCAGGGAGCGTCCCGCAACCGTTCAGAAACCGTTCAATTTCGTTCACAAGGGGCGGTTTCTAGGCTATTTCTACGCTATTCCCCCGTTTTTCAGGCAGCCCCGCCTGGAGGAAGTGGGGGAGGGGAGGTTTTTTGTATGAAGGAAACAATTTTTGTCCGCGTGTTGGGCCTGCTGCTGCTGGTGTGCGGCGCTGTGGCTGTGGCTGTGGGTGTTACCTCCGGCCCGGCTCTGCTGGCACTGCTGGGCCTGCCCCTGCTGGTGTGCGGCGGCCTCTGCCTGGTGTTTGGCAACCTGTGATGGAGCAGGTGCAAGTATGGGCGGAGGCCCTGGGGGAGTGGCTGACCGGCTGGGGCCGGTTGGCCCGCCTCTTTTGGCGGGAGATCGTCTCCGGCGTCCCCCTGTTCGTCCTGTTCGCCCTGGGGGAGCGGGGCGCAAAACCGACCGCTTTTCTCTGGTGTTTGGTGTGGCTGGTGCTGCTGGTGCTGGCCTGTAACCCTTTCGGCGTGTTCTACAACGTCCTGGCCCCTAAGACGCGGGCCTGTGCTGTCGGTGGCCTGCTGCTGGCCATGTGCGCCGCCGCTCTGTGGTGGTTGTCCCTCTATGGGCGGCTGTGTTTGGCGCTGCTGGCCGTAGCGCTGGAGACCCTGGCCGTGTGGAAGCGGAAACCCTGGTTGCTGGCCTGGCAGGTCCTCCAGTCCCCGGAGGTGGATCTGGTGCTGGCCCACCTTGCCCACGGGGAGGAATGGACGCCGGGAACCGCCTGGGAGACGGAGGGGTGCCGACAGGTTCGGTCCCTGCTGCACCAAGCGCTTGACATGGAGTGCAACGAGGCGGAGATTGACCGGGCTTACAAGGCCGTGTATCTGCTGGCCTATCTGTGCGGCATGGAGGGCAGAGAGGCAGAGGTGGAGCGGCTGAAAAAGGCACTGAGCAAGGCCCAGGCGGAGGCCAACCAATGGCAGACCACGGCCATTTGCAAGGACGACACCGCCCAGGAGCTGGCCAACGAGCGGGCGGAAAACGCCAAACTCCGGGAGCAGTACAGCCAACTTTCCGCCAAAGCGCGGGCGTACTACCAGGCCGCCCAGGACGCGGAGGCGGAGCTGTCCGCCTGGAGGCCAGAGGAAGCAGAGGGCAGCAAAGAGGCGGCGGTGCTGGCCTACCTGGAGCAGGGCCACAGTTACGCCCAGGCCGCCCAGCAATTCGGTATCAGCAAGACCTCCGTGGCGAACATCGTCAAGGCAAACAGAGAAGCGCGGCCCCCGTGATTCCATGCGGGCCGGGCAGAAAAGAGAACGAGCGGAGCCTCCGTGTGGGGGTTCCGCTCGTTTTTGTTCTTTTTCGGTTAGGAGCTGGTAAGGGAAAAAATAAGGGAAACAAACGGAGGGCGGTTTTTTCATGCAAACATTTACAGGCAAAAACCGCAAAAAGAAACCCGCTCGAAAGTATTTTGCAACCTTCGAGCGGGTTTTACATGGCAGCGGGAGAAGGATTCGAACCCTCACATACAGAGTCAGAGTCTGCTGTGCTACCCTTACACAATCCCGCTAGAGCTTGTTGACTGCTGACCGCTCAGCTCATCAACAAATGCTATTATACTCAGGAGCACACCAGTTGTCAAGCGTTTTTTTCGCCCAAAACAACTTTTTTTCTGGCCCGGTCCGCCCTCAGTCCTGGGACGCGGCCAGCCGCTCCGCCACCTGGTAGATATCCCCTGCGCCCACGGTCAAAATCAGGTCGCCGGGCTGGGCCAGCTCCTTGAGCCGCCGCTCCACGTCGTCGAAGGTGGGGCAATATTCCCCGTTGGGGATTTTGCTGGCCAGGTCCCTGGAGGAAATGCCCAGGGTGTCGGTCTCCCGGGCGGCGTAGACCTCCGTCAGCAGGGTGACGTCCGCGTTGCTCAGCTCCTGGACGAAGTCCGGGAAGAACGCCTTGGTGCGGGTGTAGGTGTGGGGCTGGAAGGTGCAAATCACCCGGTCATAGCCCAGGGTCTTGGCGGTCTCCAGCAGCATATGCAGCTCGCCGGGGTGGTGGGCGTAGTCGTCGTAGATTTTGGCCCCATGGTACTCGCCCTTGTACTCGAAGCGGCGCTCCGCCCCATGGTACTGGTTCAGCCCCTGAGAGATGGCGGTGGGCGGCACCCCCATTGCCAGGGCAGCGGCGGCGGCGGCCAGGGCGTTTTTCAGGTTGTGCAGGCCGGGGACGCTCAGCTCCACCCGCCCCGCCTTTTTGCCGTTCCGCATCAGGTCGAAGCTGGCCACCCCCCGGTTCCAGGAGAGGTTGTCGCAGTATACGTCGGCGTAGCTGCCCAGGCCGAAGGTCAGGATGGAGCGGTTCAGCCCGTCCAGGGTGTCCATGGTGTTGCGGTCGTCGGCGTTGGCGATGACCACGCCGCCCTCCGGCACCAGCCCCGCGAAGTTGCGGAAGGAGTGCTCGATGTCGGTCAGGTTCTTGAAGAAGTCCAGGTGGTCGGCCTCGATGTCCAGAATCACCGCGATGGTGGGCCGGAAGGACAGGAAGGAGTTGCAGTATTCGCAGCTCTCCAGAATGATGGTGTCCCCCTCCCCGACCCGGTAGCCGCTGCCCAGCAGGGGCAGGTTGCCGCCGATCATCACGGTGGGGTCCATCCCCGCCGCCATCAGGATATGGGTACACATGGAGGTGGTGGTGGTCTTGCCGTGGGTGCCGGAGACGCAGAGGGCGTGCTTGTAGTCCTGCATCAGCGCCCCCCAGCCCTGGGACCGTTCAAAGACGGGGATGCCCCTGGCTCTGGCGGCGGCAATCTCCGGGTTGTCGTCGTGGACGGCGGCGGTGCGGATAACCACCTCGGCGTTTTCCACATTCTCCGGGTGGTGGCCCATGTAGACGGTGACGCCCTCGGCTTTCAGCTTGCGGACGTTGGCGCTCTCCCTGGAATCGCTGCCGGTGATGATGAGGCCGTTGCCCCGCAGCACCTGGGCCAGAGGGAACATGGACACGCCGCCGATGCCCACCAGATGGACACGCCGCCCAGGGGTGAGCAGGGCTTTCAGTTCGTTTACGGTCATAAAAACCGGCCTCCTGTATTTCAATTAGCAATTTGCAATGTGCAATGTGCAATTATGGTGGGACCCCGTCTCTCTCCTTCGCCCTGCGGCGAGGGGGGACGCATATCTTCCGGTCATGCAGCTGTAGTTGAAAACGCTTCTATTGCTCATTGCAAAACTTAGTAATAGGTACAAACATAATTTATTAAATGGCTATCTATTTAAATCAGCCGTGTTGTGATAAGCCATTAGCCGTTAGCTGTTAGCTGTTAGTCAGGTGCCGCCCAGTCTAAAGCAAACAGCCGAATAGGAAACTGAGAGCGAAACCGCCTGTTTGTAAAAGAATGTAAACGGTAAGCGCAGCACACAAAGCTAATAGCTAAAAGCTAGAAACTAAGAGCTAAAATGGTCATAAGGCTGAGTAAAAGGGATAACCAGTATTTATTATAGTTCATCTCCCCCTGCTTGACAAGGGAAAATTGCTGAAATTTGACGGCGGCTCCCTTTCAGTGAGAATATTTGCGGCGCTGCCTCAAAAAAAGATAGACATCGGCGGGATTCTCAGGTAAAATAGGGTTAGTATCTCTTTATAAGGAGCGATTTATTATGGGATTCTTTGACCACTTTAAGAAACAGGATGACAAAGCCTCTGCCCTGTCCTGCGTGCTGGCCGCCGACGCGAAAGGCGTGGCGATGGACATGGACGCCGTGCCCGACCCGGCCTTCTCCGGCGGAGCCATGGGCCGGTGCTGCGGCATCGACCCCACCGAGGGCAAGGTCTACGCCCCCGCCGACGCCACCATCACCCAGCTCCACTCCTCCTTCCACGCCATCAGCATGACCACCACCGCCGGGGTCGATTTGCTCATCCACATCGGCGTGGACACCTACGAGATGAACGGCGACGGCTTCGCCGCCAGCGTCCGGGAGGGCGACAAGGTCAAAAAGGGCCAGCTGCTGCTGACCATGGACCTGGACAAAATCAAGGCCGCCGGACACTCCGCCGTGGTCATCACCGCCGTCACCAACAGCGAGGAGCTGGCCGGTGTGGAGCTGGTGGCCTCCGGGACCGTGGAGCCGGGCCAGGATTTGTTGAAGGTGACTGCGTAACGCAAAGCGTTTCGCCGTATTTCACAATTTTCAACCGGGAGCAACCGATTATCCCCCCATGTTTCACAACTTTTGGGGCATATACTTGCTTTTTGGAACAGCCGGGATATAATAAAAGCATCGAATTGGCGGACAGCGCGGGCGGGTTCTTTTCTGCCCGCTGCCGTCCTCCCCTATTTGTCACTAAAGAAACCGAGGAGTGATCCCCATGTCTGAACAAAAAACCCCCAGCATGGCCCAGAACTTTATCCACGACTTCATCGACGAGGACATCGCCGAGAATGGCCGCTACGCCGGTATGACCGTCCACACCCGGTTCCCGCCGGAGCCAAACGGCTACCTGCACATCGGCCACGCCAAGGCCATCTACGTGGACTTCGGCACCGCTGAGAAGTACGGCGGCCTGTGCAACCTGCGGATGGACGACACCAACCCCACCAAAGAGGACACGGAGTACGTGGACGCCATCCAGGAGGACATCCACTGGCTGGGGTACGACTGGGGCGACCGGTTTTACTACGCCTCCGACTACTTTGACCAGATGTACGAGTACGCCGTGGAGCTGATCCGCGCCGGGAAAGCCTACGTCTGCCAGCTCTCCGCCGAGGAGATGAGCGCCAACCGGGGCGACGTGAACACCCCCGCCGTCAGCCCCTACCGGGACCGGCCCATTGAGGAGAGCCTGGACCTGTTCGAGCGGATGAAAAACGGCGAGTTCCCCGACGGGGCCATGACCCTCCGGGCCAAAATCGACCTGGCCAGCGGCAACTTCAACCTGCGGGACCCGGCCATCTACCGCATCAAGCACCAGAGCCACCACCGCACCGGCGACAAGTGGTGCATCTACCCCATGTACGACTTCGCCCACCCCATCGAGGACGCCATCGAGGGCATCACCCACTCTCTCTGCACGTTGGAGTTTGAGGACCACCGGCCCCTGTACGACTGGGTCATCGACAACATCTCCGCCCCCGCCAAGCCCCGGCAAATCGAGTTCGCCCGGCTGGGCATCGACCACACGGTCATGTCCAAGCGGAAGCTCCGCCAGCTGGTGGAGGAGCATTACGTCTCCGGGTGGGACGACCCCCGTATGCCCACCATCTGCGGTCTGCGCCGCCGGGGGTACACCCCCGCCGCCATCCGCAATTTCTCCGAGCAAATTGGCGTGGCGAAAGCCGCCTCTACCGTTGAGTTCTCCTTCCTGGAATACTGCCTGCGCAGCGACCTGGACGACACCGCCCCCCGCGTCATGGCGGTGCTGCGGCCCGTCCCTCTGACCATCACCAACTACCCGGAGGGCCAGAGCGAGACCTTTGAAATCGAGAACCACCCCAAGCACCCGGAGATGGGCAGCCACACCGTCAGCTTCTCCCGCCACCTCTACATTGAGGCGGAGGACTTTATGGAGGTGCCGGTGCGCAAGTACAAGCGCCTGACCCCGGACGGCATGGAGTGCCGCCTGAAAGGGGCCTATATCGTCAAATGCACCGGCTGCGTCAAGGACGCCGACGGCAACGTTGTCGAGGTGCTGGCGGAGTACGACCCCAACTCCAAGGGCGGCGACCCCGCCGACGGGCGCAAAATCAAGGGCGCGGCCATCCACTGGGTAGACGCCGCCACCGCCGCCGACGCGGAGGTTCGGCTGTACGACGACCTCTTCACCGACCCCAGCCCCGACGCCGCCGGGAAGGACTTCCTGGCCGCGCTGAACCCCTGCTCTCTGGAGGTGCTGACCGGCTGCAAGCTGGAGGCGTCTCTGGCCGACGCCACCGCCCCCGCCTCCTTCCAGTTCATGCGGACGGGCTACTTCTGCGTGGACAACAAGGACAGCAAGCCCGGCGCGCTGGTGTTTAACCGGTCTGTGTCGCTAAAGGATTCGTTTAAGCCAAAAAAGTGAGGAAAAGCCTCTCTTTGCCCCGGTTTTGGGGCGCATATCAGAAAAATCGCAAACGGCAGACAGGGGTTTCTCTGTCTGCCGCTTTTTGCGTAAAAAAGGGAGGGAACCGCATCGCTGCGATTCCCTCCCTGATAGGTTTTAGTCATCTGGCAGGCGTGGCGTTCCCCTGCATCTCTTGGGTATTCCCCTGTCAGTACCGGCGGCGTGTGGCTGCCACGAAATTGACCACCTCAGATGACTGGTTTTATTATATGAGGTTCTGCCTGTTTTGTAAATGGAATTGTTTTGCAAAACATTGCACTGACTCTTGTTCAGCCTTCCACTAAAAAACACAAGGTTTTAACTTTTCACCAAATACACCCCGTCCGTCTGAGCCTCCACCGCGGCGGAGAAATAGGCTTGCATGGCCCGCACCAGATACCCGGTGTCCCGGACGCCGCCGGTCTCATAGGGGGAGTGCATGGCGAGCTGGGCCAGGCCGATGTCCACGGTGTTCAAAGAGACGTGCTGGTTCGCCAGATTGCCCAGGGTGGAGCCGCCGGGGATGTCCGAGCGGTTGCAGTAGGTCTGCCAGGGTACCCCCGCCCGGTCGCAGATGGTTTTGAACACCGCCTCGGAGACCCCGTCGGTGGTGTACTTCTGGTTGGCGTTGTACTTGATGACCACGCCCTCGTTCAGGTAGGGCCGGTTGGTGGGGTCGGCCTTCTCCGGGTGGTTGGGGTGGACGGCGTGGCCGTTGTCCGCGCTGACGAGAAAGCTGTTGGTCAGCACCTGCCGGAGAGCGCTGCCGCTGCGCCCGGTAGATTCCCAGATGCGCCCGATGGTGTCCTCCAGCAGCGTAGAGAGCGCCCCCTGCTTGGTGCCGCTGCCCACCTCCTCGTTGTCAAAGACGGCGCAGAGGGTGACGCGGTCCTCCTGGTCCTCCGCCTGTAAGAAGCCCTGGGTCAGCGCCCAGGCGCATTGCAGGTCGTCCAGGGAGCGGGTGGAGACGAACTCGTTCTCCGCGCCCCAGATGGTCCCCGGCATCCGGTTGTAGAGGAACAGGTCGGTGCCCAAAATGTCCTCCGGCTCCGCCCCGGCGGAGGCCGCCACCAGCGGCAGCAGCGTCCCGGCGGCGTCCTTGCCGCCGAACAGGGGCAGCATGTCCACCTGGGCGTTGTAGGAGGCCCCCTCGTTGACCCCACGGTTCATGTGAATGGCCAGGTTGGGGATGAGGGCCACGTCCCGTTTCAGGTCCACCAGCCGGGACACCAGCGCGTCGCCCTCCCGGACCACCACCCGCCCGGCGATGGACAGGGGCCGGTCCAGCCATGGGGCGCACAGCATCCCGCCGTACTTCTCCACGTTGAGCTTGACGTAGTGGTTCTCCACCACCATCTCCCCGTTGGCCTTGATTTTGAACACGGGGCAGTCGCTGTGGGCGGCGGCCATCTGGAACCCCCGGATGGGCTTCACCGGCATACGGAACGCCAGCAGCGAGGAGCCGTTGCGGGTGACGTAGTACCGTCCGCCGGGCTGGAGGTCCCAGGGCTTGGCCTCGTTCAGGGGGGTGTAGCCGGTCAGCAGGCTTTTCAGGCTGCGGACGGCGTGGTAGGCCGTGGGGCTTTGCTCGATGAACCGGAGCAGAGCCTTTGTGGTGTCAAGTTCGGTGTCCATGTCGGTATCCTTCCTTTTGTTAGCAAAGTTTTATTTTCCTTTAAAAAACCGAGCTTTCCTAACCGACCGCCCCTCTTGCCTCCCCTGAAAGGGGAGGAGGGCCGCCGCCTTTAGGCGGTGGCGGAGGGGTTAAGCGCGGCAAATGCAACAACAGGGGAGCGAGTTTCCGCTCCCCTGTGTGTTCTGTTACCGTCTCCGGTTGAAGTCCCGGAAGAACTTGTCGTGGATGGTCTGCACCGCCCGGTCTGCGTCCATCTCGTCCACCAGGACGGAGACCTTGATTTCGGAGGTGGAGATCATGTTGATGTTGATGCCCGCGTCGTACAGGGCCTCGAACATCTTGGCGGCCACGCCGGGGCTGCCGATCATGCCCGCGCCCACGATGGAGACCTTGGCCACGTGGTCGTTGATCTCCAGGCTTTCGTAGTTCAGGGTGTCCTTGCGCTCCTCCAGCAGGGCCTTGGCCTGCTCCAGGTCGCCGCGGCTGACCGTGAAAGAGATGTCCTTCTGGTCGTCCCGGCCAATGGACTGGAGGATGATGTCCACGTTGATTTTCCGGTTGGACAGCAGGGAGAAGATGCGGAAGGCCACGCCCGGCTCGTTCTTCAAGCCCACCAGGGCCAGGCGAGCAATGTCTTTGTCCTTAGCGACTCCGCTGACATGAGAGTTTTCCATCTTTTTCACGACCTCTTTGACTTTAGTTCCGGGGTTGCCGGTGAAGCTGGACAGCACTTCCAGCCTGACGTTATAGCGCTTCGCCATTTCCACGCTGCGGTTGTGCAGCACCTTTGCGCCCAGGGTTGCCAGCTCCAGCATTTCATCGTAGGTAATTTCATCCAGCTTGCGGGCGCCCTCCACCTTGTTGGGGTCGGCGGTGTACACGCCGTCCACGTCGGTGTAGATCTGGCACAGGTCCGCCTGCAACGCGGCGGCCAGGGCCACGGCGGAGGTGTCGCTGCCGCCGCGACCCAGGGTGGTGATGTCGTCCCGACGGTTGATGCCCTGGAACCCGGTGAAGATGACGATTTTATGCTGGTCCAGCTCCATGCGGATGCGCTCGGTCTCGATTTTGGAGATGCGGGCGTCGCCGTAGGTGGTGTTGGTCTTAAAGCCCACCTGCCAGGCGTTCAGGGAAACCACGGGGAAGCCCATCCCCTGGATGCACATGGCGGCCAGGGCCACGGACTGCTGCTCGCCGGTGGAGATCAGCTGGTCCACCTCCCGCTTGCTGGCCTTGGGATTGTACTCCTTCGCCAGAGCCAGCAGCTGGTCGGTGGTCTTGCCCTGGGCGGAGAGGACCACGACCACGTCGTTGCCCTGGCTGTAGGTGTCGGTGATGATTTTGGCGACGTGGCGCACCCGTTCCGGGCCGCCCACCGAGGTGCCGCCAAATTTTTGCACGATCAATGCCATTTTTACAAATGACCCCCTAAATTTTCAACTTGCTATGTGGAACAGCCCCGTGCAATTCACACATGTTGAACAGTGCGGGACTGCCCAAAGGAAAAAGGGAAGCAACAGGACCGCCTCAGGCCCTCGTTTGGACGCAGACGATCCCCCTGCGGCCTCCCTTGACCTTCCTCCCTTAAATTATGCCCCGTTGGGGGCGGCGGCTCACAGCACCCGGTACAGGGCCTTGACCTCCATACCGGAAGTCATGTCCTTCACCTGGGGCAGCGTCAGCGCCTCGTCGGTGATGAAGGCGCACTCGCCGTCCTCGGCGTCGCCGTTGCGCAGGCGCTTGGTGCCTTCCACAGCGAAGTCCCCGGCGGTACGGACATACCAGCGGTTGGGCACCTCGTCGATGGAATAGACGGTGTCGGGGCCCCCCTCCTCCCAGGAGATGACCTTCTTGCCCTTGTTGCGGACGATGTCCATCACGTCGGCCACCACAGCGGAGGCGGTGGGCAGCTTGCCCGCGCCCCGGCCGTAGAACATCACGTCGCCGATGGAGTCGCCGGTGACCTGGATGGCGTTGAACACGTCCTCCACGTTGGCCAGGGGCGAGTCGTCAGCCACCAGATGGGGGGCCACGTAAGCGCAGACCTTGCCGTCGGATTCCCGGCGGATGGAGCGGCCCAGCAGCTTGATTTTATAGCCGCCGGAACGGGCGTAGGCCACGTCAGACAGGGTGATGTTGGTGATGCCCTCGGTGGGGACCTGGTCAGGGTAGATGTGCCGCCCGAAGCCCAGAGAGGACAGGATGCAGATCTTCCGGCAGGCGTCGGTTCCCTCGATGTCGGCGGCAGGGTTGCGCTCGGCGTAGCCGTTGGCCTGGGCCTCTTTCAGCGCCTCCTCGAAGGACAGCCCCGCCCGAATCATCCGGGTCAGGATGTAGTTGGTGGTGCCGTTGAGGATGCCCACCACCTCTTGCAGCTCGTTGGCCGCCAGGCAGCTGGTCATGGGCCGCAGGATGGGGATACCGCCGCCCACGGACGCCTCGAAGAGGTAGGAACAACCGTGCTCTTTGGCGATTTTCAGCAACTCGCAGCCGTGGGTGGCCACCAGCTCCTTGTTGGAGGTGACGACGCTCTTGCCCGCAGACAGGGCGCGCTTGGTGCAGTCATAGGGGAAATCCACGCCGCCCATGGTCTCCACCACGATCTGGACCTCCGGGTCGTTCTCGATGACGGAGAAATCCCGGATGACCCGGTCGGCATAGGGACTGTCGGGGAAATCCCGCAGATCCAGAATGTATTTCAGGTTCACCTCGTTGGCCACCCGCTCGGAAATGTGCTGGCCGTTTTTATAGATGATC
This sequence comes from Clostridiales bacterium, assembly GCA_020859945.1. Taxonomy (GTDB): domain Bacteria; phylum Bacillota; class Clostridia; order Oscillospirales; family Oscillospiraceae; genus Onthomonas. Next base: position 17,062 of record JAJBVG010000027.1, read on the forward strand.
TCGCCGACGCCGCTGCCCACGACGCCGTATCCCAAAATCGCAATGTTTACCATAAGGACACCTCTCTAAGATTCATTACTATTCTTACTGTCCGAAAACGGACAGGATTTGACACGTTTTATCCTCTTTGAACCCCTTAAATTTATTATCCAGACGAAAAACCCCTCCGCCACCGCCTTACGGCGGCGGCCCTCCTCCCCTTTCAGGGGAGGCAAGAAGGGCGGTCAGATTCGGGACGTTCGTTCTACACAGGAAACCTAAACTGTACCGGACAAAACCACGTTTACCCGGCCAGCACCTCAAACTTCACCACGCCGTCCATGGCGCTGACCCGGTGGACCAGCTCATCCAGCGAGACCTTCAGCCCGCTGGTCTCGGCGCTCAGGTTGACGGCGGCCACGCTGCCGGTGGGGATGGTCTGGTTGATGGTGAGAATATTCCCGCCGCTGGCGGCAAAGATATTCAGGATGGCGGAGAGCGCCCCCGGCTCATCCCGGAGCATGGCCTGGAAGGTAACGATGTGGCCGTTCATCATGTCGTTGAACGGGCGCACTGCGTCCTTGTACTTGTAAAAGGCGCTGCGGCTGATGCCCGCCATGCGGGTGGCCTCGTTCACCGTCGCCGCCTCTCCCAGCTCCAGCGCCTCTTTTGCCTGGGCCACCTTGAGGAAGATCTCCGGCAGGGCGCTGGCCTCCACGATAAAGTATTTGGTCACCTTCGACATGGTATGTTCTCCTCCTACAGTTGTCCACGCCGCGTGGTCATTTGTGTTCGTGATACAGAGGTGATTATAACACCCCCTCCCTCGCTTTGCAACCGTTGATTCATCCAAAAAATACGAAAACTGTAGAAAGCAGTTTGACAGATAGGAGCCATTCATGTCTCAGGGTAAGAAAAAGGGCTGTCTCTGCCTGTTTTTGGCGCTGGCGGTGTGTATTCCGGCGGTACGGCGCTGCGCCTGGGCCGCCCTGTTTGCACTTTTTGCTGCATCCGCCGCCGCGAAACCCGTCCATTGGCTGGAGGGCAAGGGGTTCCCCCGGTGGCTGGGGGTGGGTATTGTGCTGGGCGGCGCGTTGGCGCTGCTGGCCGGGGCGCTGGGCTGGGCCGCTGTGAAGCTCTGCTGCGTCGTGGACGGCCTGACCGGTCTGTTCCCGGACATCCCCTCCCTGCTGGCCCGGCTGGAGGCGCTGGCGCTCAGGCTCCCCGGCTCGGTGGGCAACCTGGCGGTGGGTCTGGTGGGGCTTCTCCGTCAGAGCAGCTCCGATTGGGCGGCGCGGATGACCGCCTGGGCCGCCCGGCTCAGCGCAAGCCTGCTCTCCGCCCTGCCGGAAAAGGGGTTCTTTTTGCTCATCTGCCTGCTCTCGTCCTTTTACGCCGCCCTGGACTGGCCCCGGCTGCGCGCCCTCCTGCCAGGTCTGCTGCCGGAGGACTGGACCCGCCCGGCGCTGGCCGGTCTGCGCTCCCTGAAAGCGGGGGCGGTGGGCTGGCTGAAAGCCCAGGGAAAGCTGCTGCTGATACAGTTCCCGGTGCTGGCGGTGGGGCTGCTGGCGCTGGGGACGCCCGGCGCGGTTCCCATAGCGGCGCTGGTGTGCGCCGCCGACGCGCTGCCCCTGCTGGGCTGCGGGGTGGTTTTGCTGCCCTGGGCGGGGCTGCTTTGGCTGGAAGGGACAGCGCTCCGGGCGCTGGGCATGGCGGGGCTGTGGCTGGCCCTCTGGCTGCTGCGCACCGTGCTGGAGCCGCGATTCGTCAGCACCCAGGCGGGGACCAGCCCCTTTTTCACGGTGCTTGCCATGTATCTTGGGCTGCTGCTCTTCGGATTCTGGGGCCTCATCGCCGCGCCGGTCACGCTGGCCGCCGGGACCAGACTGTTCGATGAACGGGAAAAGCCCCGGAGCCGCTGAACAGCTCCGGGGGCGCGAAAACTATTCTTCTTCCGTATCTTCGTCGTCCGGCTCGGTTTCCTCCGGCTCGTCCGCCTCTGTATTGTCGTTCTGGTCGTCCTGGGGCGTATCGTCTGTGGTCTGGTCCTCCTCGGTCTGGCTGCTCTGGTTGTTGTCGGTGCTGCCGCCGCTTTCGGTTTGCGTGGTGGTGGTCTCCGTGGACGTCTCCGTTTCGGTCTCTGTCTCGGTTTCCGTGGTGGTGGTCGCCGCCTCAGTTTCCTCGTCCGTGTCGGAGGAGGTGTCCTTCTTGGAGCTGGAGGACTTGCCGCAGGTGCAGCTGTACCCCGGCTCGTCTCCCGACAGGAACAGCGCCGTCCGGGTGCTGGAGCTTTTGCTGGTGGCGATGCCGCCGCATTTGGTGCAGTAGGTCACCGCTGTGGACACCATGTCCTCGTTGAACCCGACGTCCTCCTGTCCGCTGCTGACCAGGCTCATCACCTTCTGCCAAAGGATGACGGCGGGGTTGGTGCTGGAGTTGATTTTGCTGGCGGTGTCGTAGCCGGTCCAGACCGCCGCGGTGTAATAGGGGGTGTAGCCCACGAACCAGCGGTCATAGTCGTCGTCGGTGGTGCCGGTCTTGCCCGCCACGCTCATGCCGTCGATGGCGGCGTTGGTGCCGGTGCCCTCGGAGACGACGGCCTCCAGCATCTCGGTCATATAAAAGCAGGTGGAGGTGCTGAGGATCACGTCGCCGGTGCCCTGACCGGTGACGGTCACGCTGCCGTCGCTGTCCACGTCCACGCTGTAGCCCTCGGTTTGCAGCAGCACCTCTCCCTCGCTGTTGACCACGGCGGTGTAGAGGTAGGGGGAAATATACTCGCCGCCCCGGGAGAAGGTGGAGTAGGCCGCCGCCATCTCATAGGTGGAGACGCCGTTGGTCAGGCCGCCCAGGGCCAGAGGGGAATAGTCCACGTCGCTGTAGACCTTGCCGGAGGTGCCCACGTAGTTGTCCACCAGGCTGCTGAGCTGGAACTTCTCCGTCAGGAAGTTATAGGAATTTCGGGTGCCCACCATGTCCAGCACCTTCACCGCCACGGTGTTCAGCGACTGGGCTACGGCGTACATGACGTCCACGTTGCCGATATAGCCCCCGTGGGAGTTCTTGGGCCAGCCGTCCTTAAAGGCGGAATCCTCCACGATGGTGTTGGGCAGGATGTCGCCGTTTTCCAGCGCCTGGGAGTAAGCGGAGAGGGGCTTGATGGAGGAACCGGGCTGCCGCACCGTGTCGGTGGCGCGGTTCCAGATGCGGTTGCCCACCTTCTCCCCTACGCCGCCTGCCAGGGCCACCACCGCGCCGGTCTCGTTGTCCACCACGGTGATGGCGGACTGGAGCTGGTCGCCGCTGTAGGATTCCATGCCGGAGACGTTTTCGGTGTTGGTGTAAATTTCATCCACATCCGCCTGAATGTCCGGGTCCAGGCAGGAATAAATCTTCAGTCCGCCGGAGAACACCATCTGATTGGCGACGGATTCGTCATAGCCGTAGGTCTCCACCAGGTCGCTGATGACCTGCTTGATGACCGCGTCGGTGTACCAGCTGTAGTAGTCGCCGCTGGAGCTGCCCTCGTCGCTGTCGGTCGAGCCGGTGGTGAACACCAGTTCCTCGGCAATGGCGGCGTCCCGCTCCTCCTCGGTGATATACCCCTGGTCACACATCTGCTCCAGCACCAGAGTTCGCCGCTCCAGGTTGTTTTCCGGGTGGTTGTAGGGGTCGTACAGGGAGGGGTTGTTGGTGATGGAGATGAGCGCGGCGCACTCGGCCAGGTCCAGGTCCTCCACGTCCTTGCCGAAATACTTCTGGGCGGCGGTCTTGACGCCGTAGCAGCCACGGCCCAGATAAATTTCGTTGAGATACCACTCCAAAATCTGCTCCTTGGTGTGGTCCTTTTCGTACTCCAGCGCCTCGAATATCTCCACGACCTTCCGGCGCACCGTGACCTCGTCCTGCTGGGTCAGGTTCTTGATGAGCTGCTGGGTGATGGTGCTGCCGCCCTGGATGCTCTGGCCGGTGAACATATAGACCACCGCCGCCGCCGTCCGCTTCCAGTCCACGCCGTTGTGCTGGTAAAACCGCTTGTCCTCAATGGCGACGGTGGCGTTGAGCAGGTCCTCCGGGATGTCCTCGTAGGAGATCCACTCCCGGTTTTCGGAGGCGTAGAGGGTCTCCAGCGTCTCGTAGCTGTCGGAATCCTCGTCGTAGTAGTAGACGACGCTGGAGAGGTCGGTGCTGCTGGCCAGCAGCGTCACGTTGGAGTTGGCCACCTCCGGCAGGATGGTGTCCTGGATATAGGACGCGCCATAGCAGCACAGGATGGCCATGGTGGTCGCGCCGATGAGGACTAGGGTCCCGCACACCAGGCCAAACCACTTGAAAAAGGTCCTGACCGGGCTGCGTTTTGGCTTTGGCGGCTGTGAAGAATGTTGCTTCAATGGAGATTCCCCTTCCTGAAATGCGGGTCGTCGGTTGGAAAGCGCCACGGCGCTGCTTCAAAAAGCTCCTTTGGGGCTGCGGCTGCACGTTCCGGCGCAGCCGCACTATAAGTATAGTATAACACGCCTGTCAACGGTCCAGGCAGGCCCCGGTACGGAATGCCCGGAGAAAAAATAAAAAATTCAAAAAAACTATTCAAATTATCCCTCTGCCATGCTATAATATTTTTGATGTGCGGTCTCGGTCTTTTTTATCCAGGAATTTCCGGGCCGGGTTTACAGGCCGCTTGGCCCTGTTTTACACCGCTTTTATTTTGAATACTTTCGGAGGTCGATTATGGACCGTTTTGATAGATTACACCAACAGCTGACCCACCTCTGCCCCGGCATGGCCCTGCGGGAGCGGGAACCCATGAGCCGCCACACCTCCTTCCGCATCGGCGGCCCGGTGCGGCTGATGGCCTTCCCCGCCAGCGAGGAGGAGCTGCTCACCGCGCTGCGCTGCGCCAATGAGTGCGGCGTCACCCCTGTCCCCCTGGGCAACGGCACCAACCTGCTGTGCGGGGATGAACCCATGGAGTTGTTCGTCCTCAAGCTGCTGGACGGGCTGGACGATTTGGAGCGGCTGGAGGGCGACCGCGTCCGCTGCGGCGCGGGGGTGCTGCTGTCCAGGCTGGCGGCCTTCGCCCAGCGGGAGGGGCTGTCCGGGCTGGAGTTTGCCTCCGGCATCCCCGGCACTTTGGGCGGCGGCGCGGTGATGAACGCCGGGGCCTACGGCGGCGAGTTGAAGGACGTGGTCACGGAGACCCGCTTCGTCACCCTGGACGGGGCGCAGGGCTGTCTGACCGGGGAAGCGCAGGGCTTTGGCTACCGCACCAGCGCTTTCACCGACGGGACCAAAATCATCACCGGGGCCACCCTCCAACTGCACCCCGGCGACCGCGAGGCCATCCGCCAGCGCATGAACGAGCTGAACCAGAAGCGCCGGGACAAACAGCCTTTGGAGTATCCCAGCGGGGGCAGCACCTTCAAGCGGCCCGTGGGCGGCTTCGCCGCCGCCCTCATCGACCAGTGCGGCCTGAAAGGGCTGACCGTGGGCGGCGCACAGGTCAGCCCCAAGCACGCCGGGTTCGTCATCAACGTGGGCGGCGCCACCTGCGCCGACGTGCTGGCCCTGACCGACCAGATCCACGACACCGTGCTGGAGAAAACCGGCGTCTCCCTGGAGCTGGAGATCAAGCGGCTGCCGTGAAATAGCTGTTAGCCATTAGCTAAGTACTGCTGACCCAAAAGAGTACCACTTAAAAGAGAGTGTTGCCAAACTAACAGCTAAGAGCCAGAAGCTACCAGCTCTATCATCCACCCCAACGGAGGTCCCCATGCGTTTTATCATCATCTCCGGTCTGTCCGGCGCGGGCAAAAGCCAGGCCGCCAAGTTTTTGGAGGACGCGGGCTACTACACCGTGGACAATATACCCGCCGTGCTGATGCCCCGTTTTGCCGAGGTCTGTCGCAGCGGCGGCAGCCGCTACGAGCACGTCGCCCTGGTCAGCGACATCCGGGGCGGCGTAGATTTCAGCGACTTTTTCTCCGCCCTGGACGAGATGAAGTCTATGGGCTGCGAGGTCAAGCTGCTGTTCCTGGAGGCTTCCACCGAGGCGGTCATCAAGCGCTACAAGGAGACCCGCCGCACCCATCCTCTCTGCACCGCCTACGGTCTCTCTCTGGCGGAGGCCATCGAGGAGGAGCGGGAACTGCTCTCTCAGGTGCGGGAACGGGCGGACTACATCATCGACTCCACCACCTTCACCTCCACCAGCAAGCTGCGCAACACCCTGCTGGAGATGTTCGGCGTCCAAAAGAGCGGCGGGCTGGAGGTCAGCGTCCTCTCCTTTGGCTATAAGTACGGCGTCCCCCTGGAGGCCGACCTGCTGATGGACGTGCGGTTTCTGCCCAACCCGTTCTATCTGCCAGAACTGCGCAAGCTCACCGGACTGGATAAGCCAGTGACCGATTTTCTGTATAAATACCCGGAAACCGGCCAGTTTCTCGCCCTTTACCGCAAGAATCTGGAATTTCTGCTGCCCCTCTACGCCGCCGAGGGAAAAAGCGTGCTCATCATCGGCGTGGGCTGCACCGGCGGACAGCACCGCAGCGTGGCCATGTGTCACGCCATCGCCGGGCAGGTGGCGGAACTGGGTTACACCGTCCGGGAACACCACCGGGACATGACGAGGGACCGCTAAGTGAGCGCCCCGTCCGGCGTGAACTTACATAACTGTTAGAGAAGGTACTTCCCATGTCGTTTTCCTCCGATGTAAAAACAGAGCTGTGTCAGGCCGACTTTGACCGGCCCTGCTGCACCCAGGCCGAAGCCTACGGCGTGCTGCTGTTCTGCAACAGCTTTTCCCCCTTCGGTATCCGCATCACCACCCAGTCCCAGGTCTTTGGGGACCGGCTGCCCCGGCTGTTCCAGGCTGCGTTCGGCTTTGGCTTCGACCAGCAGCCGGAGCCGGGAGAGGGCGGCAAGCTGACCTTCCAAATCACCGACCGGGACCACATCCAGCAGATTTTGGACCTCTACGGCTACAGCCGGGAGGGGCTGATGACCCACCACATCAATTACGGCGTGTTGGAGGACCAATGCTGTTACGTGGCCTTCTGCCGGGGGGCGTTCCTGGCGGGGGGCAGCGTCACCGACCCTCAGAAGGGCTACCACCTGGAAATCGCCACCAGCCACCTGTACGTCCACCGGGAGTTCCAGGCCCTGATGCCGGAGCTGCACCTCTACCCCAGAGAGACCACCCGGAAGGCCAACTACATCACCTATTTCAAGCAGAGCGAGGCCATTTCCACCTTTCTGACCACCGTCGGCGCGCCGGAGTGCGCCCAGCGGGTCCGCACCGCCCGGCAGCAGAAAAATCTGGTCAACGGCGTCAACCGTCAGTACAACTGCGACGTGGCCAACGTGGAAAAGTCGGTCCAGGCGGCCCAAACCCAAATCCAAGCCATCCACATTCTGGAGGCCCGGGGCACGTTGGAGCAGCTGCCCGAAAAGCTCCAGGAGACCGCCGCCCTCCGCTGCGCCCACCCGGAGCTGTCCCTGATCCAGCTGGCCGACCTGTGTCAGCCGCCGGTCTCCAAGTCCTGCCTGAACCACCGGCTGCGCAAGCTGCTGGAGCTGGCGGAACAATAGCGGCCAAGCCGCAAATTCGCATCATCCCCTTCCCCGTTACGAAAGGAGGCTTGTCTGCTCCCGGCAGGGAACAGGCGACCGCTTATGAATTTTTCCAGACTCTGCGCCCTGCTGTTGGCAGGCGCTCTCTGCACCAACGCTCTCCCCTCCGCACTGGCAGCGGAAAGCAGCTCCGCCCCGGTTGAAACCGCCTCTGTGGTGGAAACTTCTTCCGAGGAACTGCTTGACGCGCTGCCAGAAACGCCCGCCCCCAGTGCGGAGCGCACACCGGACCCTTCCGAGAATATCATCGCGTCTTATGAACCGTTTATGACCACCGCCTGCTCCACCACCGGACACGACCTGGGGGCCTGGCGCAGCAATGGCGACTGCACCATGACCGCCATCTGCACCCTCTGCGGCGCGGAGGTGACGGAGGACTGCCAGTTTGAGGACAGTGTGGTGGACCCCACCTGTCTGACCGAGGGGTACACCCTCCACACCTGCCACACCTGCGGCTACTCCTACGAGGATACCCAGGTCGCCGCCCTTGGTCACAGCTATGCGGCCACTGTGGATGAGGAAACCGGCGACGTCTCTTACCTCTGTGAGCGGTGCGACGCCGGGTTCACCCAGGACGCCGAGACGCTGGCCGCCGCCTATTCCGATGGGCGGACGTTCACCGCCGACCTGGTGGAGTACGTGAAAAGCTATTTGACGGAGAAGGACAAGGCGCTGAACGAGACCCTCTCCCCCAGCGAGGAAGATTTAGAGGAACAGGACGCCGAGGAGCTGCTGTTCTACACGGTGACAAAGTCCGTGACCACGGACGAGACCTCCGACCCGGAACAGGCCGACAGCCTGACCGTCTCCACGGACGCGGCCTCCGTGGTGGCCTATCTGGAGACGCTGGCCTTCCAGGATGAGGATTTGAAACTGACGGAAAAGACGATGAAGAAGAAAATTGACGCTCTCTATGAGACGTGGTATCAGACCACCTCCCAGGTGCTGACCCTGCCCAACGAGGCAGCCTATCGGAGCAGCGAGGACTATACGACTGACCTGACGGCGGTGCTGGAGGCGGCAGAAACCGGCGAAACGGTGAAAACCCTGCGGGACCGGGTGGTGGCTGCCGCCTACGGCGAAATCGGCAACTCCGGCAGCAAGTATATCAACTACTACAACAAGTATCTCATCGGCAACCATCACAAGCTGAAATCCAGCGAGCCGTGGTGTTCTGAGTTCGCTACCTGGTGCCTGCACAACACCGGCGTTTCCACCAGCGTGGCCCCCACCTTTATGGCGGCCCGGGACGGCGTCTCCGGCTTCAAGAGCCTGGGGACTTCGCACAGCTCCAGCTACACCCCACAGCCCGGCGACGTGGCCTTCTTCGGCAGCGGCACCGCCACCCACACCGCCCTGGTGGTAGCCAGCAGCGGCAGCACCTTCACCACCATTGAGCGCTCCGGCAATCGGGTGAAAAAGCGCACCCGCAAGACCAGCAGCGTTCTGGCCTTCGGCGAGGTGAAGTACGAGGTAGAGACGCTGGCGGTGGAGCTGACTGCCACCGACCCCGCCACCTGGATGACCGCTCAGCTGGACGAGGACGTTCAGGCGGTTTACGAGCTGCTGGGTGGAACCGTCACCGTGGAGGAACCTGCGGAGACGGACGACGCAGAGGAATCCACAGCGGAGTAAAACAGATAAAACAACGAATCCGGGGCGTTTGCCCCGGATTTTTTTGTTCTAACCGCTTTTAAAAGGACAAATCCCGCACAAATCCGCAATTCCGTCGAAGTAATTTGTTTGCAGACGCAAAAGGGCGGCTGACCAAACGGCCAGCCGTCCTCAATTATGCTTTATGCAGATGTGTTCAGCAAACGAACTTACTTCGCAGCCTGAACCGCCTTGATCTCAGCGATCAGCTGGGGAACCACCTTGAACAGGTCGCCCACGATGCCGTAGTTGGCCACGCCGAAGATAGGCGCGGTCTCGTTCTTGTTGACGGCGATGATGGTCTCGGAATCCTGCATACCAGCCACATGCTGGATGGCGCCGGAGATGCCCAGGGCCACATAGATGCGGGGATGGACGGTCTTGCCGGTCTGACCGACCTGGTGGTCGGAGGAGATCATGCCAGCGTCCACGACGGCACGGGAAGCGCCCACGACGCCGCCCAGCACGCCAGCCAGCTCCTCGGCCAGGGCGATGCCCTTTTCGGGGTCGGAGCTGATGCCGCGGCCCACGGAGACGATGACGTCAGCGCCGATCAGGTCCACCATCTTGGCGGCGGACTTCTTGATCTCCAGGATCTCCACGCCGATGTCGTCAGCGGTCAGCTCCACGGGGACGTTCTCCACCACGACCTTCGCGGCGGCAGCCTCGTCGTACTCCTGGGTCTGCATAACGCCGGGACGGACGGTGGACATCTGGGGACGGAACCGGGGGCAGATGATGGTAGCCATCAGGTGGCCGCCGAAGGCGGGACGGGTCATCTTCAGGTTGCGGTC
>JAJBVG010000077.1 GCA_020859945.1 Clostridiales bacterium
CTTTTGCCGGTACACGCCCGGCTAAAAGCACGGATTTCAATTTATTTTGCCGCAAAGCGGCAAAACTCCTGCGGAGGGCTTTTATAACTTTTCGTTACAATTAATTTGCTGGAAATGACTTTTTTGACAACCTGAAACTCCCTGTACAGAGCTGTACGGGGGATTTTTTATCGACAGGCTCAAAAAAAGAAAACCGGCGCAACTGCTTGCGCCGGAGGTTCTTTGTCTGTTGTCATTCGCAGTTTGCCTCAAACACTCACGCACGGGTCACTTTGCCGGAACGGAGGCACCGGGAGCAGACATAAACGTGGGTGGGAGTACCGTCAACGACTGCCTTGACACGCTTCACGTTGGGTTTCCAGGTGCGATTGGAACGGCGGTGGGAATGGGACACCTGGATGCCGAAGGTCACGCCTTTGCCGCAGTAGCTGCACTTTGCCATTTTGCATACCTCCTTCTTAGCTTGCTTATCTATTGAACTTCTTGTTCTGTCAACAAAGTCCACTGAAACAGCGAACATTATAATATCAGAACCGCGGCAAAAAATCAAGACCTTTCCCCCTGGAATTTGAAAAAAATATTCTCTGACCGGGAGATAAATTTGGCGACATCGGTTGCGCACCGATGAAAAATAGGGTATACTGACCGTACCGGCTGTTATTTATCTTATATATCAACTGTTGCGTTCTGTCAACGGCGCGGCTGTCGGCTGCCCAGTTTCCAATTTTACACCATCAAAGGAGGAGAAGTCATATGCCAAATACACAGAGCATTTCGCTGAAAACGCTGGTGAAAGAATTTAACCTGGAGATCCTGCACAAAGGCGCAGGATACGAGACCCAGCAGGTGGTCCAGACCAGCATCAACCGGCCGGGCCTGTCCCTGGTGGGGTTCTATGACTATTTCGACAACAACCGCCTCCAGCTGATGGGCAAGATGGAGAACACCTACCTGAAGATGATGGGCCGGGAGGAACGGCTCAAGTGCTTCCGGGACCTGATGTCCCACCCCATCCCGGCGGTGATTCTGGCCCGGAACCTGGCGCCCTACCCGGAGTGCTTGCAGGCGGCGGAGGAGTATGGCCGCACCGTCCTGCGCAGCGCCCAGGAGACCGGCGAGCTGATGAGTGACCTGACCACCTCCCTGCGCTCCTACCTCTCCCCCCGCATCACCCGCCACGGCGTGCTGGTAGAGGTCTACGGCGAGGGTATCCTGCTGATGGGCGAGAGCGGCGTGGGCAAATCCGAGACCGCCATCGAGCTCATCAAGCGGGGCCACCGGCTCATCGCCGACGATGCGGTGGAAATTCAGCGGGTACATCCCAACAAGCTGATGGGCTCCGCCCCGGAGCTGATCCGCTATTATGTGGAAATGCGGGGCATCGGCGTCATCGACGTGCGGCAGCTGTTCGGCATGTCCGCCATCAAGGACAGCCAGTATATCGACATGATCATCAACCTGGAGCAGTGGCGGGAAGGCATGATCTACGACCGGCTGGGGCTGGACGACTTCTGGACCACCATCCTGGACGTGGAGATCCCCACCCTGACCATCCCGGTGAAGCCAGGTCGGAACCTGGCCGTCATCATCGAAGTGGCCGCCATGAACAACCGCCACAAGAAGATGGGCTACAACGCCGCCCAGGAGTTCACCGACCGCATCAACGCCCATTTCAGCGAACAAATGGCCGAGGCCGAAGGGGACGCCCCGGAAACCTGAGAGGGAGGCCGTGATATTCAATGAACATCGAAATACGCGCCTGTGAGCGGGAGGACCTGCCCGCTGCCTGCGCCATCTGGAACCGGGTGGTGGAGGACGGCGTAGCCTTCCCCCAGTTGGAGGCGCTGGACGAGGACAGCGGCGCGGCATTTTTCGCCCAGCAGTCCTTCACCGGCATAGCGGCAGACGCCGAGACCGGCCAGGTGGTGGGGATGTACATCCTGCACCCCAACAACGTGGGACGCTGCGGACACATCTGCAACGCCAGCTATGCGGTGCGGGCCGACCTGCGGGGTCAGCACGTCGGAGAGGCGCTGGTGCGCCACAGCCTGGAAAAGGGCAGAGAACTGGGGTTCCGTGTCCTCCAGTTCAACGCGGTGGTGTGCAGCAACGTCCGTGCCCTCCAGCTCTATGAGAAGCTGGGATTTGTCCGGCTGGGGACGGTCCCCGGCGGGTTTCTCCGCAAAGACGGGGTATATGACGACATCGTGCTGATGTATCATCCGCTGGTTTGACGGCAAAAAGACAAGCCGCTCAAATACGCGGCTGGTTCAAAGAGATACGCAGAATTGCACATTGCACATTGCAAATTGACAAACCACCTGGACAACGCCTGTTGCGCGGATGTCCAGGCGTTTTTTTGCCTCTTAACGCCGCAGGAACGGGGAGTTTCTCAAAAAAATACGAAAATTGCTGAAAAAAGTCTGTTCATCTTGTTCAACTTGTGATATTATGTCCTTTGTTGAGCCGACGCGGGCCTTTCCGCGCCGTGAGCAGGAAGGAGCTGCCTATATAGCATGAAAATCATTGTCTGCATGAAGCAGGTTCCGGCCACCAGTCAGGTGGAGATAGACCCGGAAACCGGCGCCATGAAGCGCCTGAGCGCAAATACCCGCACCAACCCCTATGACCTCTTCGCCCTGGAGACCGCCCTGCAAATCCGGGAGAAGCTGGGCGGCACCGTCACCGTCCTGACCATGGGGCCTGACCACGCCAAGGTCATGATGCAGGACGCCTACACCATGGGAGCGGACGACGCTGTCATCCTCTCCGACCGGAAGTTCGCTGGGTCGGACGTGCTGGCTACCTCTTACACTCTGGCCCAAGGCATCCGCGTTCTGGGCGGAGCCGATTTGATTCTCTGTGGCCGCCAGACCACCGACGGCGACACCGCCCAGGTCGGCCCCGCCATCGCGGAGCATCTGGGCATCCCCCACTGCGCCTGGGTCGCGGAAGTGGTGGACGTGACCGAGGAGTCCATTCAGGTGCGGCAGGACCTGGTCTCCGTGGCCCAGGTCTCCGAAATGCACTATCCCTGTCTGATTACCGTGGATAAAGATATGTGCGTCCCCCGCCTGCCCTCCTACCGGCTGAAAAAGCAGACGGCAGGCCGTCCGGTGCGCATCCTCTCCTTCGCCGACCTGCCCGACCAGAACCTGAGCCGCTACGGTCTGGTGGGGTCCCCCACCAGCGTAGCCAAAATGTTCGCGCCCCCGGTGGGCGACAGCCAGGTCTATCTGGAAGGCACGCCGGAGCAGAAGGCCGAGACGCTGTTCGACACGCTGGTGTCGAAGAAAATCATCTGACGGGAGGGAGACACTATGGATTTGATTCGTTTCAACGCCGCCCGGTGCGACCTCTGCGGGACCTGTATCCGGGACTGTCCCTTCGGCGCCCTCTCCATGGGCGAGCGGGGCATCGAGGTAGGGGAAACCTGCCGGATGTGCGGCCTGTGCGTCCGCCGCTGCCCCCACAAGGCCATCACCTTTGAGCAGAAGGCCGGAGCTGTGGACAAGCGCCAGTGGCGGGATTTCCTGATTTTTGTGGAGCAGGAGCGGGGCGACATCCACCCCGTGGCCTACGAACTGATTGGCGAGGCCCGGAAAATGGCCCCCAAGGTGGGCTACAAGGTCAACTGCGTCCTGGTGGGCGGGGAAGGCACCGCCCAAAACGCCGAAAAGCTGCTGCCCTACGGGGTGGACACCGTTTACGTCTACGAACACCCCGGCTTCGCGGGCTTCAAGGCCGACTGCTACGCCGACGCCGTGGCGGACTGCATCGCCAACACCCAGCCCTCTTCCGTCCTCATCGGGGCCACTTCCCTGGGGCGGAGCCTGGCTCCCCGGCTCTCCACCCGGTATCACACCGGCCTGACCGCCGACTGCACCACCCTGGACATCCAGCCCAACACCGACATGGTGCAGATTCGGCCCGCCTTTGGCGGCAACATCATGGCGCAGATTTTGATTGCCAACTCCCGGCCCCAGTTCGCCACCGTCCGCTACCGGGTCATGGACCGGGCCAAGCGGGTGGACAACCCCACGGGCATCGTGGCCCGCTGCAAGGTGACGGAGGCCATGGTCCACTCCGGCATCAAGGTCATTTCCTCCACCTTAATTGAGAAGAAAAAGACCATCGAGGAGGCCGAGCGCATTGTAGCCATTGGCCGTGGCGTGCGCAACGAGGAGGGCGTGGAGCTTTGCCGCCAGCTGGCCCAGGCTCTGGGCGCACAGCTGGCTTTCACCCGACCCATGGTGGAGCAGGGCGTAGGCGACCAGCTGCACCAAATCGGCCTGTCCGGTCACACCGTCCGTCCCAAGCTCATCATCACCTGCGGGGTGTCCGGGGCCATCCAGTTCACCTCCTGCATGAACAGCGCGGAGACCATCGTGGCCATCAACAGCGACCCCAATGCACAGATTTTCGGCGTGGCCAGCTACTGTATCGTGGACGACCTCTATCAGGTGGTCCCCAAGCTGACCCAGCTGCTGCAAGAGCGGAAGGAGGACTGACCTATGGCGTTTCCCTATAAAAAAATGGACGAGGCCGACTTCGCCTACATCCGCTCCGTCACCGCGCCGGACCGGGTGATGGTGGGCGATGAGATCGCCAGCGAATACTACCACGACGAAATGCCCAACTACGGCACCTTTCCCCCGGAGCTGTACGTGGAGGTCGTGGACAAATACGAAATCTCCAAAATCATGGCCTACTGCAACGGGAAGAACATCCCCGTGGTGGTCCGCGGCGCGGGCACCGGCCTGGCCGGTGGCTCCAACTGCAAATACGGCGGCGTGATGCTCTCCATCATGCGGATGAACAAAATCGACCCCGTGGACCACAAGAACCAGACAATTACCTGTCAGCCCGGTGCGCTGCTGCTGGACGTGCAGGCCGCCGCCTCTGCGGAGGGGCTGTTCTATCCCCCCGACCCCGGAGAGAAAACCGCCACCATCGGCGGCAACGTTATTACCAACGCCGGAGGCATGAAGGCCGTCCGCTACGGCCTGACCCGGGACTTTGTCCGGTGCATCGAGGCGGTGCTGCCCGACGGCTCCATCGAACGGTTTTCCTCTAACGTGGTGAAAAACACCACCGGCTACGACATTAAAGACTTGGTCATCGGCTCTGAGGGGACCCTGTGCATCCTCACCGAAGTGACCTTGAAGCTGTTGCCCGCCCCCAACTGCACCTGCACCCTGGTCATGCCCTTCCACAGTCTGGAGGAGTGCGCCGACATGGTGCCCAAAGTGCTGGAGCTGCCCTTCGTCCCCACCGCCATTGAGTTTTTGGAGCGGGAGCTCATCGACATCGTGGAGCGCAACCTGAACAAGCCCCTGCCCGTCAAAGAGGGCGAGGCGGTGCTCATCGTCATGTATGACGCCTCCAGCCAGAGCGAGCTGGACGCGGCGGTGGAGGCGGCGGCGGAAGCCGCCCTGGCCAACGGGGCCATTGACTGCGCCATCGCCAACACCCCGGAGCGGGCCGCCTCGGTCTGGGAGGTCCGCGGCGGTATTCTGGAGGGGATGAAGGCCGACTCCGTCTCTCAGGAGGAGTGCGACGTAGTGGTGCCCCGTTCCAAAATCGCCCAGTACGTCAAGGACGCCAAGCGCATTGCCCTGTCCCACGGCATCCGGGTGGAGCCCTGCGGTCACTGCGGCGACGGCAACATCCACACCGAGCTGCTCCGCGGCCCGGAGATGTCCGACGAGGAGTGGGAATCCGCCACCCACGCCTGTCTGGTGGAGCTGTACGCCCTGTCCAAGGAGCTGGGCGGCCAGCTCTCCGGCGAACACGGCATTGGCAACGGTCGGCTGGAGTATCTGAAAGAGTTCGTTGGCCCCCGGATGATAAAGCTCTACAAGGCCGTCAAGCTGGCCTTCGACGAGAACCTGATTTTGAACCCAGGGAAAATCATCGAGTTCAACGAGTGAGCGTCTGTCCTTTCCCCCTCGTTGGGGGAAAATAGAATACAAAAAGGATAGGAGAGAGAGGAATCTACTATGAGTAAAAAATCTCTGTTGGTAGACAAGAGCAGAATGCCCCTGGCAATGGGCATTGCCTTTGTCGCCTTCACCACCCAGTTCGGCGGCGGCTTCGCCTCCGGCGCGCAAATCAAGCAGTACTTCATCAACTACGGCATCTGGTGCCTGATTCTGCCGGTGCTGAGCCAGGGACTGTACGCGCTGTTTTTCTGGTACGGAATGCGCTACGCCTACAAGCACAAAACCTACGACTACCGCTCCTTCTCCGACAGTCTCTATGGCAAGACCAGCCCGGTCATGTCCAACCTGTTTGAGATCTGCTACCTGATTATGATCGGCACCGCCTCTGCCGCGGCCTTCGCCACCGGCGGCTCCACCCTGAACACCCTGACCAACATCCCCTACTGGCTGTGCACCCTCATCGTGGCGGCGTTCATCTTCTTCATCGCCATGTACGGCAGCGGCGTGGTCCGCGCCGCCGCCTCCACCCTGTCTGTCCTCATCATCATCGGACTGGTGGCGGTGCTGGTGCCCAACATCATCGTCCAGTGGCCCGCCATCTCCGCTGCCATTGGCAATATGCTCTCCGGCCAGATGGTAGCCGGTTCCACCGAGACCGGCGCCTTCGGTCCCGCCCTGTGGATGGCCTTCCTGTACTTCCTGTTCCAGCTGGCCTCTGTCTCCGTCATGTACCAGCACATGGAGCCGGTCACTGATACGAAGCAAATTGACCGGGCCGCCATTGGCATGTTCGTGGTCAACTTCTTCTCCATGGAGCTGTCCATCGTGGGTATGCTGGCCGTGATGTATGTGGAGGAAATGGCCGAAGCCTCCGTCCCCATGCTGGTGCTGGTGCAGAACGGCGTGGGCGCGTCTGTCCTGACCCCCATCATCTCCATTCTCATCATTCTGGGTTCCATCTCCACCGGCGTGAACATGATTTCCGGCATCGTGACCCGGTGCGTCAACGCCATCGAGCGCCGCAGGCCCGATGAGGTTTCCCGGCAGAAGGGCCACATGGTCCGCATGGCAATCGCCACCGCCATTTTCGTGGCCATCGCCTGGGGCATCGCCCAGTTCGGCCTGATGGCCGTGGTCAAGCAGGGCTACGCCTACCTGGGCTACGCCGCCCTCATCACCGTGTTCATCCCCTTCGTCATCCACGCCATCGCTACCAAAATGAAGGAGATTTAAAGCGGGCTTTCCGGGCGGGCGGCGCTGCCTGCCTGTGATTCCCACTTGTCACCGGCCTGAGCGTGTGATAGACTAAACAAAGCGGACGGCGGAAAGGATTTGCGTCCTTTCCGCCGTTTATTATGGACAGAGAGAAGAGAGAAAACAAATGGCAGCGATTATCCTTAAACAGCTCATTACCTTCACTATCATGGCCGCCATTGGCGTGCTGGCCGTCAAGCTCCGGGTGCTGGACGGCCAGGGCCTGGGAGCCATTGCGTCGCTGGTCATCAACATCACCATGCCGCTGATGCTGCTGACCAACATCCTGGAGGGGGCCACCCGCCAGCAGCTGCTGGACACCTTAATTATCATCCCCCTGGGCATCCTGCTGGTGGCGCTGCTCTACGCTTTGGCATGGCTGACGGCGAAGCTCTGCCGCCTGGAGGGGAACAAAAAGCGGGTGTTCTGCGCCTGCGGCACCCTGGGCAACAACGGCTTTATGGGCATCCCCCTGGCGGTGGCCCTGTTCCCCCAGTTGGGGACGCTGTACAGCGCCGTGTTTACGCTGGTGGACCAAACCGCCTGCTGGACTTTGGGGTATTACCTCTGCCTGCCGGAGGAAAAGCTCAAAAGCAGCCGGTGGAGCGCCAACCTGAAAAAGGTGGTCAACCCCTGCATCGTGGCTATTTGCATCGCCGTGGTCATGCTGCTGGCGGGGCTGCACCTGCCCGACCTGCTGCAAAACGCCCTCTCCACCGTGGGCGGCGTCACTTCCCCTCTGGCGATGGTCTACATCGGCGGACTGGCGGCGGGACTGGACCTGAAACAGGCTCTGACCACACGGGAGTTTTACCTGATCCCCGTGGTCAAAATGCTGCTGACCCCTCTGCTGATGTTCCTGGTCCTGCACACCGCCAGGGTAGACGAGGGCGTCACCCTCTACATGACCATGATTGCCGGAACGCCCACCATGGCTTCGGTGGCGATGATGGCCCGAAACAACGGCTCCGAGGGGGACTACGCCGCCGGAGCGGTGCTGCTGACCACCGTCTGCTGCATCGTCACGCTGCCTCTGGTGATGCTGGTGGTGGGGCTGTTCTGACGAATCCGTGTGCCTGACAGGGCAGCATGAAGGAACGCCGTCTCAAAACAGTCCAGATGTGGGGAATCGATTCCATTTTTCCAGTTCAAAATGCAACTCCATCCAGGTGGAATTGCAAAATTCCCAAAAAAGGCGGGGCAACCGGTTGACAAACCTATAGTTTCCGCCTATAATTACTTTAGTGTTTGTACATACAGAAGATACGGCAAATCTCCAGGGCTGCGCTGCACATCTGTTTTGCGGCGCTGTCTGAATCGCAATTCGCCAACGGCGGCAAAAAAGTAAGTCTATGCTGTGCTGTGAAACGAATCGCGGGTGGGATTTGCCGTTTTTATTTCCGTATGTATAACAGAGAGGAACCCCAAAAAAAAGGAAGCTCCGATTCAATGGCCCTAGGTGGCTGGGCGTCGTCGCCGCAAGCTCCATATCGTTCCCTTCCGCGCAAAGCGCGAAAGGTCGCTCATTCCGGCTGCGGCTCCTCTCCCAACCGAACCCGCTTCGCTGGGTTTGGTTGGGTACCCACTTTGCGCAAATCGAGGCGCAAAAACGCAGGAATACTTTGTGTATTTCAAGTTTTTGCAACGAAGAGTTGCACAAAATATGCCGTCCAGACGCCAGGAATTATTGGAGAGGAGGTTCCCAAAAAGAAAAAAAGGAGAGTGAATGTTTTGGGCAAGTACATTGTGAAGCGTGTCTTGCTGGCGATCCTGACCATCTTTGTCATCAGCCTGATCACCTTCTTCGCCATGAACGCCATCCCTGGCGGGCCGTTCAACAGCGAGAAAGCCACCAGCGAGGCCACCAAAGCCGCGCTGGAGGCAAGGTACAACCTGGACAAGCCGGTAATCGTGCAGTATGGCCTCTACATGAAGAACCTGCTGCAAGGCGATTTGGGCGTGAGCCTGAAAACCGGCCGGAACATCAGCGACATCATCGGGGAGAGCTTCCCCATTTCCGCCAAGCTGGGTCTGTGCGCCGCTGCTCTGGCCATCGTGCTGGGGCTGGTGCTGGGGTCCATCGCCGCACTGATGAGGAACCGCGTCCCTGACCGGCTCATCGTCTTTTTCACCACGCTGGTGACGGCCATGCCGTCCTTCGTGCTGGCAACCTTGCTGCTCTATGTGTTCTGTATGAAGCTGGGGTGGGTCCCCGTCTGGAGCGCCGGCAACAGCAACATCATCCTACCCGTCATTTCCCTGGCCTGTTACCCCATGGCCTACATCACCCGTCTGACCAAGACCTCCATGCTGGACGCCTTGAGCCAGGACTACATCCGCACCGCACGGGCCAAAGGTGTGCCGCAAATCAAGGTCATCTTTAAGCACGGCCTGCGCAACGCCCTGATTCCCGTCATCACCTACGTCGGCCCCATGATCGCCTCGATTCTGACCGGCTCCATGGTGGTGGAGAGCATCTTCACCATCGGCGGCCTGGGCAGCAAGTTCGTCACCGGCATCACCAACCGGGACTACACGCTGATTATGGCCACCACCATTTTCCTGGCCGTCATCATGGTCGTCGCCAACCTGATCACCGACATTGTTTACAAGCTGGTCGATCCACGTATCAAGCTGGAGTAAGGAGGAATCTCAATTATGGCTGAAAACTTTAAGAAATCTCCTCTCTCCGCCCAGGTGGACCTGTCCAAGTTTGCCCCCGCCACCGACGAGGAGAAGCGTCAGCAGGACGTAATGGGCGAATCCACCACCTTCTTCAAAGACGGTATGCGCCGCCTGCGGAAGAACCCCCTGGCGATGGGCGCTATCGTGGTGCTGGTCCTGATTATTCTCATCATCATCTTCGCCCCCATGGTTGTCCCCTACGGCTACGCCGAAATCGTCAAGGGCGCCAGCAACCTGGGTCCCTTTGAGTACAGCTCCAGCGAGCAGGCGTCCATCGCCGCCGGTGAGAGCGTGTTCCCCCACATCTTCGGCACAGACTCTCTGGGCCGTGACTACTTCATCCGCGTGGTCTACGGCACCCGCGTCTCCTTGTGCGTGGGCCTGTTCGCCTCCCTGATGGTGCTGCTCATCGGCATGGTTTACGGTTCCATCTCCGGCTACCTGGGCGGCATGGTGGACATGATCATGATGCGTATCGTGGACGTCATCTACTCCCTGCCTGATATGCTCATCATCATCCTGCTGTCCGTGGTGCTGAACGAGACCCTGGGTGACGTCATCAAGGGAACCATCCTGGCCAAGCTGGGCACAAACATGATCTCCCTGTTCATCGTCTACGGACTGCTGTACTGGGTATCCATGGCCCGGCTCATCCGCGGTCAGATTTTGACCATCAAGCAGAATGAATACGTGCTGGCGGCCCAGTGCATCGGTACCTCCACTGGCCGTATCATTAGTCGGCACATCCTGCCCAACTGCCTGTCCGTCATCATCATCACCACCGCCCTCCAGATTCCTTCCGCGATCTTTACCGAGAGCTACCTGTCCTTCCTGGGCCTGGGCGTTTCCGCCCCCATGCCCTCCCTGGGTTCCCTGGCCAACGACGCCCGGAGCGGCTTGCAGAGCTATCCGCTGAAGCTGATCTTCCCCGCCGTCACCATCTGCCTGATCGTGCTGGCTCTGAACCTGCTGGGCGACGGTCTGCGGGACGCTTTCGACCCGAAGCTGCAGAGATGAGGTGAACGAGAATGGCTGATTACAAGTACATTTTGGATGTGCAGGACCTGCACACCAGTTTCCACACCGACAAGGGCAAGGTACAGGCCGTCAACGGCGTCTCCTTCTCCCTGGAACCGGGCAAGACCCTGGGCATCGTGGGCGAATCCGGCTCCGGCAAGTCCGTCACCGCCTATTCCATCATGCAGATTCTGGCGGAAAATGGCAACATCGAGAGCGGTAAGGTCCTCTACAAGGGCGAGGACATCACCAAGTGGAACAACAAGCAGATGGCCGGGTTCCGGGGCAAATGTTGCTCCATCATCTTCCAGGACCCCATGACCTCCCTGAACCCGGTGTTCACCATCGGCAATCAGTTGGAGGAGGCCGTGTTGCTGCACACGGACCGGAGCAAGGCTGAGGCCAAGGCCCGCGCCGTGGAAATGCTCACCCTGGTGGGCGTCAACGAGCCGGAAAAGCGGGTCAAGCAGTACCCCTACGAGTTGTCCGGCGGTATGCGCCAGCGCGTGATGATCGCTATGGCTCTGGCCTGTGAGCCGGACATCCTCATCGCCGACGAGCCTACCACCGCTCTGGACGTAACCATTCAGGCCCAGATTCTGGAGCTGATGCAGGACCTGCAAAAGCAACTGGGCATGGCTATCATCATCGTCACCCACGACCTGGGCGTCATCGCCTCCATGTGCGACGAGATCATCGTCATGTACGGTGGCCGGGTCTGTGAGCGGGGCACCGCGGACGACATCTTCTATTCTCCCGCCCACTCTTACACCCGCGGCCTGCTGCGCTCCATCCCCACCACCGAGAACAACGGGGAGCGGCTGATCCCCATCGGCGGCACCCCCATCAACATGCTGAACATGCCCGCGGGCTGCGCCTTCTGTCCCCGGTGCGACGACGCCATGAAGATCTGCCTGACCGAGGTGCCGGAGGAGATCCAGGTGGGCGAGACCCACAGGGCCTCCTGCTGGCTGAACGTGAAAAAAATGTATGAGGAGGGGAGTGCGCAATGAGCGAATATTTGGTAGAGGTAAGCCACCTGAAGCAGTATTTCCCTGTTCGCAACGGCTTTAAAACCATTCCCCTGAAGGCCGTGGACGACGTTTCCTTCAACATCAAGCCCGGCGAGACCCTGGGCCTGGTGGGAGAGTCTGGCTGCGGCAAGACCACCGTGGGCCGCACCCTGCTGCGGCTGTACAAGCCCACCTCCGGCACCGTCAAGTTCGAGGGGGAGGAAGTCACCGACCAGAACATCCACGCTCTGCGCAAGGAGATGCAGATGGTGTTCCAGGACCCCTATTCCTCTCTGAACCCCCGTATGACCGTGGAGGACATCATCGGCGAGCCGCTGGACGTTCACAAGCTCTACAAGACCAAGGAAGAGCGCCGGGAAAAGGTGCTGGCCCTGATGGAGACCGTCGGTCTGAACGCCGAGCACGCCATGCGCTACGCCCACGAGTTCTCCGGCGGCCAGCGCCAGCGCATCGGCATCGCCCGCGCCCTGGCGGTGGACCCCAAGTTCATCGTCTGCGACGAGCCGGTCTCCGCCCTGGACGTGTCCATTCAGGCCCAGGTGGTCAACATGTTCGAGGACTTGCAGGAGCAGCGGGGCATGGCCTATCTGTTCATCGCCCACGACCTGCTGGTGGTGCAGCACATCTCTGACCGCATTGCCGTCATGTACCTGGGACACATGATGGAGCTGGCCGAATCCGATGAGCTGATGAACAACCCCATCCACCCCTACACCCAGTCCCTGCTGTCCGCTGTGCCCATCCCTGACCCCAACACGGCCCGGAAGAGCAAGCGCATCATGCTGGAGGGCGACGTACCCTCCCCGCTGAACATGCCCACCGGCTGCCCGTTCCGCACCCGCTGCCGCTATGCCACCGAGCAGTGCGCCCAGGCCATGCCGGAGCTGACCGACCGGGGCGACGGCCACCAGGTCGCCTGCTGGAACAAGTAAGCAGCGACTCTGCCCGAAAAGGCATTGTAATTTGATTTGTTCGGGTGTATAATAACTAGCCAACCGAAGCGGCGTGGGAGACAGCCTGACAGTTTCCCACACGCTTTTGGAAGGGCGGCGCTCTGCGCCGCTGTCAGGGAAGCTCTGATTAAATGGCACTGGATGGATGAGCGAGTAGATTTTGCGCAAATCGAGGCGCGAAATCGCAGGAATACTGGATGTATTTCAAGATTTCGCAACGAAGAGTTGCACAAAAGGTGCCGCTCAGACGCCAGAAGGTATTTAATCAGAGGTTCCTTAGGGGGGCGCGCCCCACCGGTACGCCCTCCGCAAACCATACTTTTAGGAGGAAAAACATGAAGAAAGTACTAGCTTTGGTACTGGCTCTGGCTATGGTGCTGTCCCTGGCCGCCTGCGGCGGAAGCAGCAGCTCCAGCACCACCACCAGCGACAGCGACTCCAGCGCCGCCGCAGCCACCACCACCGATGGCAGCACCAGCGATGGCGACACCACCACGCTGAACATCAACCTGGCCTCCGAGCCGGAGACCCTGGACCCCGCCCTGAACAGCACCGTGGACGGCGCTTGTCTGGCGGTCAACTCCTTCGAGGGCCTGCTGACCTACGATGCCGACGGCAACCTGGTGGAAGGCTGCGCTGAGAGCTATGAAGCCTCTGAGGACGGACTGACCTACACCTTCACCATGCGGGAGGGCCTGAAGTGGTCCAACGGCGAGGATCTGGACGCCTCTGACTTCGAGTACTCCTGGCGCCGGGCCGCCGACATCGAGACCGCTGCCGACTACAGCTACCTCTTTGAGATCCTGGCCGACTGCGAATATGACGACACCGGCAGCCTCATCGGTCTGGGCGAAAACTCCGTGGTCGCCAGCGAGGACGGCACCACGCTGACCGTCACCCTGGGTTCTCCCTGCCCCTACTTCCTGGACCTGTGCGCCTTCCCCGCGTTCTTCCCCGTCTATGAGGAGACCGTGGAGGCCAACGATCCCGACGGCACCACCCCCGGCGGCTGGTGCCAGGACGCCGGCGACTCTTTCGTCTGCAACGGCGCTTATGTCCTGTCCAGTTGGAACCACGACTCCGACATGACCTATGTGAAGAACGAGTACTATCGCAACGCTGACAGCGTCAGCATCGAGACCCTGAACTTCATGCTGTCCAGCGATGACACCGCCATCTACGCCGCCTATCAGTCCGGCGACCTGGACTTTATCGACACCATCCCCACCGACGAGCTGGGCGTGCTGATGGCCGCTGAAGACCCTGAGCTGTACCTCATCGACGAGCTGGGCACCGTCTATGTCACCCTGAACTACAACTCCGAGGTTTGGGACGAGCTGGGCCTGACCGAGGACGAGGCTGCGGTGTTCCGTCATGCTCTGTGCCTGCTGATCGACCGTCAGTACATCATTGATAACATCTTCCAGGACGGCAGAGAGGTGGCCACCACCTTTATCCCCGCCGCCACCTCCGACAACAACGGCGGCACCTTCGAGGACGGCGTGTCGTATTTCTCTGCGGACGACTATGACGCCAACGTGGAAGAGGCCAAGGAGCTGCTGGAGTCCATCGGCTTTGAGTTCGACGAGAGCGGTATGCTGACCACCGACGTTTCCTTCACCTACCTGACCAACCCCGCCGGCAGCAACGTCACGGTTGCTGAGGCAATGCAGGCGGACTTCGCTTCCATTGGCATCAACATGACCATCGACCAGCAGGAGTGGAACGTCTTTGTCGAGACCCGTAAGGCCGGCGACTACGGCGTGGCCCGCGGCGCTTGGGTCATGGACTACAACGACCCCATCAACATGCTGGAGATGTGGACCACCGATTCCGGCAACAACGACTGCCAGTTCGGCCGCGACGACAGCAAGGAGCTGGATTGGAGCGTCTATGATGACCTCATCACCCAGATCCGCAACACTGCCGATACCGCTGAGCGCGTTGAGCTGATGCGTGAGGCCGAGGATATGCTGATGTCCACTTGGTGCGTCCTGCCCATCTCTTATTACGATGACACTTACATGATGAAGAGCAACGTCTCCGGCGTGCTGGCCACCGTCACCGGCAACAAGTACTTCATGTACGCCACCAAGACCGCTGAGTAAGTTCTCTGCATCGACCTACAAAGCAACAACACCCTTTCGGGCCTGCGCTGCGGCGCAGGCCCTTTTTTGTGCCTTTGGGGAATCGACCCGCCATTTCCCGACGGGCTTTGTCCTATTTACCCTTTATACTGGGGACAAACGCCATACTGGGACAAACCATCCCCGAAAGGACTGCTGCACCATGCCCACAAAAGAACCTCTCTGGCGCGTCAAGCGCCTGGCCTCTCGCCTGAACCTCCCCTGGAACGCCGTGACCGCCTGCCTGCAGCGCTTTCTGCTGGCCGCTGTGCTCAGCCAGGGCTTTGTGCTGGGGGAACACGCCCCCTTCGCCCTGGGGTACATCGCCGCCTCCGGTTCCGGGCTGGAGGGGGCCGCCGCCTTGCTGGGCGGGCTGACCGGCTGTCTGCTGGGAATGGACACCAGCGGGGCGCTGCGGTACGCCGCCGCCGCCATTCTCATTTACGCGGTGGAGTTCGCCTTCTTTGACCGACCTCTCTACAAAAGCCGTTGGTTTATGGCGGTGTGCAGCGCCGTTATCGCCGGGATCACAGGTTTTGTCTACCTCTCCGGCGCGGGGTGGAGCCAGGTGGCCATCCTCAACTTCGCCTCGGAGCTGTTGATGGTGGGCGTCTCCTGCCTGTTCTTCCGGGGGTTATCTGAGGAGAGCACCGCGCCGGACCGGGGCAGTCTGCTGTTCCTGACGGCGGCACTGGCTGTCTGTCTGGCGCGGGTCAGTTCTCTGGCCGGAAACGCCGGGGCAGCGCTGGCGGTGCTGTTGGCCAGCCGTGCGGGGGCTGGAGCCGCCGCCGTCACCGGCGGCGCTGTGGGCCTTGCGGTGGGGCTGCCCGAGGGGGGAACTCCCCTGCTGGGGGCGGTGCTGGCTTTCTCCGGGGCGCTGACCGGCGGCCCGCTGGTCAAGCAGAAGCGGCTGGGGACGGTGCTGCTCTTTGCTGCCTGCGGCCTGCTGGCGACAGCCTGGGTGCAGGGCGGGACGGCGCTGGCGGCGGCGCTGGTGCTGGCGGCCGTCCTCTATTCTCTGCTGCCGGAGCAGCTGCTGCGCCGGGTGGACCGGTACACCTGTCCGCCCGCACGCGCGCCCTCTGTGCCTGTGGAAGCCGCCGCGCCCGCCAGTCTGACCCACACCCAGTTTCGGCTGGAGGAACAGGCCACCGCCTTTCGCACCCTCTACGAGCACATCCACGAGAGCGTCCTCCGGGGGGAGCCGCCAGAGAGCAGCGCTGTCATCTTTGACCAGGTGGCGGAGCGGGTCTGCGCCCGCTGCTCCCATCACCCGGTCTGCTGGCAGCGGCACCACACTGCCACCTGTCAGGCGCTGACCCAGGCCCTCAGCGCCATGCTGGACCGGGGAAATGCGGAGATGCAGGACTTTCCCGGCCCCTTCCGCAGCCGGTGTATGCGGATGGAGGAGTTTTTGCGGGTTTCCAACGAGGAACTGTACCGATACTTCAACCGGCAGCAGTACCGCGCCCGGCTGAAAAACAACCGCCTGGCAGTGTGCCGCCAGTATGCCCAGCTCGCCGCGCTGCTCTCCGCCGCCGCCAATCAGGTGGGAGAGGAACCGGAACGGGACCCTTCCGGCTCCGCCGCCGCGGAACGTGCGGTGGCTCAGCTGGGGCTGGAGGCCCGATGCGACCTGCGGCTGGACCGCCGTGGACGTAGAACGCTGGAGCTGTGGGGCAAGCGGCTGGCCCCGCTGTGCAGCGATCAGGGGGGCGAGTTGCTCTCCCAGGCGCTGGGGGTGCGGATGGAGCCGGCTGATGTGTACCGGGTGCGGCAGGGACAGCGGCTGGTGTTCCGCCAGTGTCCGCCGCTGGCGGCGACAGTGGCTGCCGCCGCCAAAGAGAAGGAGGCCGGACAGCCCAACGGCGACAACGGCCTGTGGTTCAAAGATGAGGACGGGGTGCTGTGGGTGGTGCTCTGTGACGGCATGGGCAGCGGAGCCGGCGCCGCCAAAGAGAGCAAGCTGCTGATGACGCTGCTAAAGGATTTCCTCCACGCCGGGGTGGAGCCTGCTGCCGCCCTGACCACCCTGACCGGGGCGCTGAGCCTCCGGGGAGAGGTCAACGGCGGCTTTACCACGGTGGACCTGCTGCAAGTGGACCTGTTCAACGGCAGCGCTGCCCTGTACAAGCTGGGAGGCGCGCCCGCCTATCTGCGGAAGGGTGGTTCCCTCATCCGGCTCACCGGCTCCGCCCTGCCCGCCGGGTTGGAGACGGACCGGGAGAGCGCCCCGGACGTGAGCCGGTTCCGGCTGGCGGCGGGGGATTTTCTGCTGCTGGTGACGGACGGCGTCACCGACGGCGAAGGAGACGACTGGCTGCGGTCCATGATTGCTCAGTACCGGGGGGAAAGCCCCCGTGAGCTGGCCCAGGCCATCCTCGCCAACCCCGGCGCGGGCCGGGAGGATGACCGGACGGTGGTGGCGGTGCGGTTTTCCAACCGAACGTAGCGGTTTCTTTTGCCAGCGGTGCATAAATCTGCCAGCGGCGGACATACTGAAATCATCCCAACGAAGAAAGAGGGGTCTCCTATGGTAAAAGGGATTTCCCGCCGGGTCATTGTGGTGCGCTCCCCCGACCCGCGGTTTTTTGAACAGGCGATTTTTTTGATGAAAGAGGATGCCCTCCACACGGAGGGCGTCACGGCGGAGCAGGTGGTCAACGAGGCTCGACAGGCGGCGGCGGGCTACCTCCGCCGGACCAGCGACCCCAAACGGCGGCGGGAGCCGTCGGCCCGGCTGCCCTGGTGGGTGTGGTTCACCCTGGGGGCTTGCGCCGTGGGGCTGGCGTGGCTGGTGTTTAGCTTGTAGCTAACAGCTGCGGAATACGCCCCTTGTGCTTTTCCCCTCCTGATGGTAAAATGAGAAAAACGCAAGGGAGGAACCACCATGCCTCTGCAAATCGTCCGAAACGACATCACCACTATGCGGGTGGACGCCATCGTCAACGCGGCCAAGCGCTCGCTGCTGGGGGGCGGCGGCGTAGACGGGGCCATCCACCGGGCGGCGGGGCCGGAGTTGCTGGAAGAGTGCCTGACCCTGGGCGGCTGTGAGACCGGTCAGGCCAAGCTGACAAAGGGCTACCGGCTCCCCGCCAGGTACATCATCCATACCGTCGGCCCCGTCTACCAGGACGGGCAGCAGGGTGAGGAGAAGCTGCTGCGCAGCTGCTACCGCAATTCCCTGGCGCTGGCGGCGGAGGAAGGCTTTGAATCGGTGGCCTTCCCTCTGATCTCCGCCGGGAATTATGGCTACCCCAAGGACCAGGCGCTGCAAATCGCCGTGGGGGAGATCAGCTGGTTCGTGCTGAACCACGACATGCTGGTTTATCTGGTGGTCTATGACCGCCAGAGCTTCCAGCTCAGCAAGCAGCTTCTGCATGATGTGACCGAGTTCATCGAGGAGCGCTATGTGCAGGAGGAGGACGCCAGCGCCTCCGCCAGCCGCCTCGCCCAGGAGACCCAGGAGGAACAGCCCCCCTGTTACTCCATCCGCCACGGGGTCTTTCCGAAGAAGGAAAAGCCCACTGCCCCGCCGTCTGCTCCGGCGGCGCAAGAGGAGGACCCGTATTCCTGCATCCTCCATATCTTTAAAAAGAACGAAGAACCACCTGCTTCGGCGGCGCAGGCAGCCCCCGCCCCCGATTCTGTCGAGGACGCGCCAGATTTGGACGCCATGCTGAAGCAGATGGACGAGAGCTTTTCCCAGTCGCTGCTGCGGCAAATCGACGAAAAGGGCATGACCGATGCCCAATGCTACAAAAAAGCCAACGTGGACCGAAAGCTGTTCTCCAAAATCCGCAGCAACCCCCAGTACAAGCCCAGCAAACCCACCGCTGTGGCTTTCGCCGTGGCGCTGGAACTGAACTGGGCGGAGACCAACGATTTCCTGCGCAAGGCGGGGTATGCGCTGTCCCACAGCAGCAAATTTGACATCATCATCGAGTATTTCATCCAGTCCGGCAACTATAA
Source organism: Clostridiales bacterium (assembly GCA_020859945.1). GTDB lineage: Bacteria > Bacillota > Clostridia > Oscillospirales > Oscillospiraceae > Onthomonas. Next base: position 18,987 of record JAJBVG010000077.1, read on the forward strand.
TATTTTTGAAATCAACGAGACGCTGTTCGCCTTCGACCAGACCTTGTTGGGCAGCCACTGATTTGAGCATCTATTTGTCGCTTTTCAAGCGACCATCCGGTGGCAAAAATCCTGTATTCTATGGGTGTAAAGAACAAACGCCATAAAATACAGGAGGTAATGAACATGAAGAACAATATTACGGAACTGGTTTTCATTCTGGACCGTAGCGGCTCCATGTGCGGGCGAGAGGCGGACACCATCGGCGGCTTCAACAGCCTCATCGAAAAGCAGAAGAAGGAGGACGGCCTGTGCTACGTCTCCACCGTCCTCTTTGACAATGTCAGTGAGGTGTTGCACGACCGGGTGGCACTGGCGGACATCCAGCCCATGACAGACCGGGATTACACCGTCCGGGGCTGCACCGCCCTGCTGGACGCCATCGGCGGGGCCATCCACCACATCGGCAACATCCACAAGTACGCCCGGCCGGAGGACGTGCCGGAGCACACCCTGTTCATCATCACCACCGACGGCATGGAGAACGCCAGCCGCCGCTACACCTCCGACCAGGTCAAGGGGATGATCGAGCGCCAGAAGGCCCGGTACGGCTGGGAGTTCCTGTTCCTGGGGGCCAACATCGACGCGGTGGAGACCGCCGGGCGCATCGGCATCGCCCCGGACCGGGCCGCCAACTACAACAACGACCCCGACCCGGACAATCCCGACGATCCCTATGAGTGTATCCTCCGAATTTTCGAGACCTCTTCCAATGTTATCAGCGATGTACGGGCCAGCCGCCCCGTCGCCGCCGACTGGAGCCGGGATATCGACGAGGACTACCAGCGCCGCGGCGGGAAGAAGCGGGCGCGGAAGTGAGTCGATGCAGACCGTAAGGCCAAACTGACAATAGGGAACCCCTCTGGGGCGGCGCCGCACATCGAAACCTGCAATGCCGCCCCAGAGGGGTAAAAATTGGGGCAGAGGAGGAAAAAACTGTCCTTCGCTATTCTGAACATTTTCCCTCTAAACTTCCATTAAACAAAACAAAAACGCCTGCGACTGAAATAATCGTAGGCGTTTCTTGTGGTGGAGACTGGGAGACTCGAACTCTCGACCTCTTGCGTGTGAAGCAAGCGCTCTAACCTGCTGAGCTAAGCCTCCAAAGGAATGAGAAGGGGGAAAGACACTTCTCATTCGTGGTGACCCGTACGGGAATCGAACCCATGTTACAGCCGTGAAAGGGCCGTGTCTTAACCTCTTGACCAACGGGCCAAATTAAGTTGTGTTCCCTCCGGGACGGGATGCGCCCCGGAGGGAGATGGTAGCGGCGACTGGATTTGAACCGGTGACACTCCGGGTATGAACCGAATGCTCTAGCCAACTGAGCTACGCCGCCATAAGCACGCTTGGAAAAGCGTCACTCACAACAACGATTATTATAACGGCTCGAGGCCCGAATGTCAACTACTTTTTTTCGGTTTCTCAAAAATTTTTGCGAAAAAATGCGGGGATATCATTGACAAAAAGGGCAGGATAGCGGATACTAAGTAAGATGAGATATTATGGGCGGCGGCACTTTGGCCCGCCCAGATGGGAGAGCAAATAAGTTCTGCTATGAGTTATATTTTCTTTGACCTGGAATGGAACCAGGGGTATCCCCGGAGCGAGGCGGACAAGCTGGACGAGATCATACAAATCGGCGCCTGGCGGTTGGACAGCTGGGAGGACTGGGGAGCGGCCTTTTCCGCCTATGTGCGCCCCACCATCCACAAGCGGCTGCACCATCGGGTGCGGAAGATCCTCCCGCTGGACCAAAACGAACTGAAAAACGCCGCACCCTTCCGCAAGGTGGTCCGTGACTTCTTCCGCTGGTGCGGGAAAGACCCGGTGTTCTTCACCTGGGGCGGCTGCGACGCAAGGGTGCTGGACATGAACCTGTGCTGGTACGGCATGGAAGAGTATCTGGATCTGGAGATCTACGACCTCCAGCGGGCCTATGACCTGATGGTGGCCCACACCGACCAGCAGACAGCGCTGAAAGACGCGGTGTCCACTCTGGGGCTGGAGGCCCAGCTGGAGTACCACGACGCGGGCAACGACGCCTTTTACACCGCCCGCATCGGCGCGGAGATGATCCGCCGGTTCCAGACCCTGCCCACTGAAGAGGAACTGTGTGCGGGCGAGGAGGCGTTCCGCCAGGAGAAGCGGCGGCAGGCCGCGTTGCTGGCCCAGACCTCGCTGGAAGCGGCGCTGCCGGAGCTGGAGCCGGTGGTGCAGCGGGACTGCGGACGATTCCGCACCCCGGAGGACTGCCTGAAAAGCCGCAGCGCCCGGGTCTACCGCTGTCCCGAATGTGAAGAGTGCCTGTGCAGCGGCACCTGGTATCAGGTGGGGAACCGCTATGTGGCCCGCAGCCGCTGTGTGGAACACGGACGCTACTACTCCTGCCTGACGGTGGAGCAGACCCCGGAGGGGCCGTACACGGGCGCGCTGTCCGTCTACGGGCAGTCCTTCGGCCAGGAGCTGTTTCACCTGTGCAAGGTGGGCGGCGTGGCCACGGTGATGACCAAAACGCCCCACAAACGCAGACGCCGCCGGAAACAGAAGCCGGCGAAGCAGGCGTAATTGCATGACGAACCCCGCCCTTATCCGGGCGGGGTTTTGTTGTTATATGGCTTTGGGTCGGCGGAAGCTCACTTTTCCTGCCCGGCGGTGATGACCCCCAACCGGAGGAACACCGGGTAGAGGTACGACGCGCCGAACACCCCCAGCTTTTTGGGGCCGGAGACCTCCCCCAGGGCCAGCGCCCGCCGGAAAGCCATCTCCACGCTGCTGCGGGTAATGGATTTCTCCTTGCGGCTGACGAACAGCTCCCCGCCTTTGATGGTGTAGGAAAACTCCAGCCCCTTGGCGGTGTGGAAGGGACAGGACTGGAACAACAGCAGGGCCTCCCACAGGTTTTCCACCGTGGGCTGTTCCGCCAGCCGCCGTACCGCAGTCTCCCGCGCCAGCTCTGCCGGGTCTGTCCGCCTTGTTTCTGAGGGATGCGTCCCTCTGGTGTAGGGCAGGTAGGTGTAGACCGACACACGGGAGAGGCCGGTACATTCCATGATTTCCTCCACCGTTTTGCCCTCCCGGTAGAGGGACAGCACCTGTTCCGCCTTGGCGGAACGGTACACCCCGGCGGTGATGAGCAGCTTGCGCACCTGGAGGGGGTTCAGCCCTAGCTGGTCGCCGATGGCCTGGAGGGAGGGATGTCGGCGCTCGTTGGGACCGTAGGCTGCCACCGCTTGGTCCAGCAGGGCCATGGCGTGGGCCGGTGTTTGTCTGGGGTTTGCCATAGGTCATCCCCTCCGGGGTCATGCGATTTCGCGTGTTAATTTTTGCAATCTGTAGGGGCGGCCCTCGGCCGCCCGCAGATTTCACAGCCTTTCCCAGGGCGGCCACGGGCCGCCCCTACAATTACAATAGCATAAAATGGTGCGATATTCGTATCTGACAGGTAAAATGTAGAATGCTCCCTCGTTATTTCTAACCACTAATCACTAGTCACTAGCCACTCAGACAGCCGCCTCCTGCTGTTTCTTCTTCTTTGCCATGGCCTTGCCGTTGGCGAGCATTAACTTGATACGGTTCTCCTGATTGATTTTGGTAGCCGACGGGTCGTAGTCGATGGCTACGATGTTGGACTCCGGGTAGTTGTCCTTCAAAGCCCGGATCATGCCTTTGCCCACGATGTGGTTGGGCAGGCAGCCAAAGGGCTGGGTGCAGACGATGTTGTTGGTGCCGGAGTGAATCAGCTCCAGCATCTCAGCGGTGAGCAGCCAGCCCTCGCCCATCTTGCAGCCCTCGCCCAGGTAGCCCTGCACCAGCTGCCGCAGCTGCTCAAAGTCGCCGGGGGCGCGGAAGCGGGACTTTTCCAGGGCGTCGATCATATCGTGCTGGCACTTCTGGATGTAGCCCATGAAGAACTCACAGACCTCCTTCTTGGCGAAGGAGCCGCCGTAGATGTCCACGTCCACCACGCGGTTGTAGATTTTGAAAATCATAAAGTCGGTCAGGCCAGGAACCACCGGCTCCGCTCCCTCGGAGAGCAGAAATTCCTCCAGGTGGTTGTTGCCCAGGGCGGAGAACTTGACGTAGATCTCGCCCACCACGCCGACCCGTACCTTCTCCTCTCCGGTGATGGGAATGGCCTCAAAGTCCGCGATGATTTCGTCGAAAATGGCTCGCATGGCCTTGCGGCTCATGCCCTTGCCGTGCTGGAAGCGGTCCACCAGCTCTTTGATCCAGTCCTGGACCATCAAATCGGTGTCTCCCTTGCTGGCCTCGTAGGGCCGAACCTGGTTTGCCACGTTCATAATGAGGTCGCCGTACATCATGCCGTAAACCAGCTTTTGAATCAGCGGGACGGTCAGGGAGAAACCGGGGTTGGACTCCAGGCCAAAGCTGACGGAAATGACGGGAATGTAGTCCATCCCGGCCTTTTTCAGCGCTTTGCGCAGCAGGTGGATGTAGTTGGAGGCCCGGCAGCCGCCGCCGGTCTGGGTGATAAACAGGGCGATTTTGTGGGGGTCATAGCCGCCGTTCTTGATGGCGTCCATAAACTGGCCGATGACCAGCAGGGCGGGGTAACAGGTGTCGTTGTGGACGTATTTCAGTCCCTCGTCCACCACGTTGCGGCTGTCGTTGTTTAGCTGCTCCACCTTATAGCCCTCCAGCAGCAGTAGCTGGCGGAACATCTCAAAGTGGATGGGCAGCATCTGGGGCATGAGGATGGTGTACTCCTTCTTCATCTCCTTGGTGAACAGGAGACGGCCCGATTCATTGTATACTAATTCTGCCATATAGGGTTCCTTTCAAAGTAAAAGGGTCACTTCTGCTCCTTCCGGGCCTCGATCGCGGCCAGCAGGGAGCGGATACGGATTTTCACGGCGCCCAGGTTGGAGATGTCGTCGATTTTCAACTGGGTGTACAGCTTGCCGCCGTCCTCCAGGATGGAGCGCATTTCGTCGGTGGTGATGGCGTCCACGCCGCAGCCGAAGGACACCAGCTGAATCAGCTCCATGTCCGGCTGGGTGCAGACGTACCGGGCGGCGTTGTACATCCGGGCGTGGTAGGTCCACTGGTTCAGCACCGTGCGGGGCTCCTTGTCCATGTGGTAGGCCACCGCATCCTCGGTGATGAGGACAAAGTGGAAGGAGGTGACCAGGTCGTTGATGCCGTGGTTGATCTCCGGGTCCATGTGGTAGGGCCGTCCGGCCATGACCATGATGGGCATTCCCTCTTTGCGGGCGAAGTCGATGTAATCCTGGCCGGTCTTGCGGATGTCCTCCTTGTAGGCGTCGTAGGCGGCGTAAGCGGCCTTTGCCGCGGCCACCGTCTCCTTCTTGGGGATGTTGAACTCCTCCTTGAAGTAGTCCGCCGCCCGCTTCTCAAAGTCCTTGGGCCGGTGCAGGCCAAAGTAGGGGTGCAGGTATTTGACCTGCTTGAGCTGGGGGATATTGGCGGCGATCAGGTCGGGGTAATAGGCTACCACCGGGCAGTTATAGTTGTTGTCGCTGGTGCCCTCGTCGAAGTTGTAGCTCATGCAGGGGTAGAAAATCGCGTCCACCCCCTGCTCCATCAGGCTCAGCACATGGCCGTGGAGCAGCTTGGCGGGGTAACAGACCGTGTCGGAGGGGATGGTCCGCTGACCCTTCAGGTAGAGCTTGCGGCTGGACTCCGGGGAAATGACCACGTCGAAGTTCAGGCTGGTGAAGAAGGCGAACCAGAAGGGCAGATTCTCATACATATTCAGCCCAAAGGGGATACCGATGCGGCCCCGGACGCCGGTGCCCTCGCCCTTGCCGTGGAGGGAGCGCAGCTTTTGATACTTGTACTTCATCAGGTCGGGGAACTCCACCTTTTTGCCCCCCAGGGGCTTGGAGCAGCGGTTGCCGGAGATGAAGCGGCGGCCATTGTCGAAGGTGTTCACCGTCAGCGAGCAATGGTTGGTACAGCCGTTGCAGGTAACGGGCTTGGCGGTGTGGACGAAGTGGGCCAGTTCCTCCGCCGTCAGCAGGGAGGTCTTGTCCAGCGCCATTTTTTTGGCGGCCAGCGCCGCGCCGAAAGCGCCCATAATGCCCGCGATGGTGGGCCGAATGACCTCCCGGCCCAGTTCCTGCTCAAAGGCCCGCAGCACCGCGTCGTTGTGGAAGGTGCCGCCCTGCACCACGATGTGCTGGCCCAGGTCGTCGGCGGAGGACATCCGCAGCACCTTATAGATGGCGTTTTTCACGATGGAGATGGACAGGCCGGCGGAGATGTCCTCCACGCTGGCGCCGTCCTTCTGGGCCTGCTTGACGGAGGAGTTCATAAACACGGTGCAGCGGGACCCCAGGTTCACCGGCTTTTTGGTGAACAGGCCCAGCTTGGCGAAGTCCGCGATGTCGTAGCCCAGGGCGCGGGCGAAGGTCTCAATAAAGGAGCCGCAGCCGGAGGAACACGCCTCGTTGAGCATGATGGAGTCCACCGCGCCGTTGCGGATCTTGAAGCACTTCATGTCCTGGCCGCCGATGTCGATGATGAAATCCACGTCGGGGTTGAAGTGGGCGGCGGCGTTGTAGTGGGCCACCGTCTCCACCAGGCCCAGGTCACAGCGGAAGGCGTTTTTGATGAGGTCCTCGCCGTAGCCGGTGACGGCGCTGCCCTTGATGGTGATGCGGTCCCCGATGAGACTGTAAATCGTCTCCAGCTGCTCCTTGACGATGGACACCGGGTTGCCCAGGTTGGAATGGTAGTAAGTATACAGCAGGCCGCCGTCCGGGGCGATGAGCACCAGCTTGGTGGTGGTGCTGCCCGCGTCGATGCCCAGGTAGGCGTCGCCGGTGTAGGTGGCGATGTCATACGCGGGGGGATGCTGGGCGTTGTGCCGCTGGCAGAAGGCGTCGTAGTCCTCCTGGCTCTCGAAGAGGACGGGGGCGGTGTCCACGCTGGAAACCGCGTTCTGGGACTCCTCCAGCAGCTTGAGCTGGTCGTCAAACAGCTTGTCCGGGTAGTCGGTGGCGCAGAGGGCCGCGCCGATGGCGGCGAAGCAGTCGCCGTCCTCCGGGAAGATGGCGTGTTCTTCGTCCAGGTGCAGCGTCTCCACGAACCGCTCCCGCAGGCCCATCAGGAAGTGCAGGGGGCCGCCCAAAAAGACGATTTTGCCCTTGAGTTCCCGGCCCTGGGTCAGCCCGGCGATGGTCTGGTCCACCACTGCCTGGAAGATGGAGGCCGCCACGTCCTCCTTGCGCCCGCCCTGGTTCAGAATGGGCTGGATGTCGCTCTTGGCGAACACGCCGCAGCGGGAGGCGATGGGGTAGATTTTCTCATGCTTGAGGGAGAGCTTGTCCAGCTCGTCCCCGGTGACGTTCATCAGGGTTGCCATCTGGTCGATGAAGGCCCCGGTGCCGCCGGCGCAGGAGCCGTTCATCCGCTCCTCCAGCGCGCCGCCGAAGAAGATGATCTTGGCGTCCTCGCCGCCCAGTTCGATGACCGCGTCGGTGTTGGGGATAAATTCGTCCACGGCGGCGGCGGTGGCGTAGACCTCCTGGACGAAGTCCACGCCGCTGGCCTTGGATACGCCCAGTCCGGCGGAGCCGGTGATGACCATTTTGACCTGCTGGCCGGTCAGGAGGTTGTACACCTCCGGCCGCTCCAAAATCTCGCAGGTCTTTTCCCGCACCTTGGAGAAGTGCC
>JAJBVG010000013.1:0-4507 GCA_020859945.1 Clostridiales bacterium
TTTTTTCTCTATGCTCAACCTTTTTTTATGAATTTGGGGCCAGGTGCTTTACCTGCCCCCAACATTTATTATAGAACCTGATTTTACACCAGAGGTTCCTTTTTTGTCGTTTTTTGCAGTTTTCAGCGGTCTTTTTCAGGGGAACAGGGCAGAAACCCGTCCATTGCTAATTGCACATTGCTAATTGCTAATTGGCTTTCCCCTTCCGCAGGGCGGCGCGGACGGTCCCCTGGGGGTCCTTGACCAGCAGGATGACCAGCCAGACCACCAGCGCCAGGGCCACCACGGAGAGGCCCAGATAGGCGTCGTTGACCATGTCCGCCAGGGCGGGGGTGAAGTAGTCCGCCCCCAGCTCCATGTACTCGAAAATGGCGTCGGCCAGCCACATCAGCGACGCGCCCCAGAACAGGAAGCACAGCGGGGCCAGGTTCCAGCGGTTGTCCGTCTGGCCGTACCACTTGACCGTGGCGAAAACCGCCGCAAAGACGGTGATGAGCAGGGTCATGGGTTTACCGGGCCAGTTCTGCGCGGTCAGAGCGCTTGAGCAGCAGCGAGGCGCAGGCCACCAGCACCCCCCAGACAGCGGTGACAATGACCGCCATGGTGACGCCCACGGTTGCCATCTCCTGGAACATCTCCACCATGTCCGCCGGGTTCGCCGCCGCCGTCAGGAACGGGAACCAGGGGGTGACTTCGCCGTGCCAGACGTGCTCAAAGGCCAGCAGCAGCACGCCGCCCCAGAGCAGATAGGTCAGCCACTTGAGCTTCCGGCTCCAGGGCAGGGGGTTCTGCTCCGCCAGAGCGGTGTGGTCGCCGGAGAGGGTCAGGCGCTGGGCCTTCTTCTGCTCCGCCAGCTCCAGGCTGTGGGCGGCGATGGTGACGACAGCGGCCTCCGCCGCGGGAACTAAAAAGCAAGCCATAGTTTGTACCTCCGATTTAGGTTTAGATTTTACCGCCTATATTATATCGGAAAATCAAACGGCAGCGCAACCCCCCGGCAGGGATAAATCCAATGAGCAATTTGCAATGTGCAATGGGCGGGTTTGCAGCCGTGGCGGGGATGGGGGAGCTGGAAACCCCTTCGTTTGTGTAGGGGCGGCGCTCCGCCGCCCGCAGGTTCCGCGTGGGGTTTTCGGGCGGCCAAGGGCCGTCCCTACAGGAATACGCAAAACCGGGACAGACGTGGTTGGTTCGTCTGTCCCGGTTTTTGGTTGTGGGCGGGTGTTTCCCTTAGAGGTAAGAAAACACCTAATGACTGGAAGGACGCATCGGGAAACTTCGTAGTGTTGTATCAATCCCTTAGAGGTAAGAAAACACGCGTTAAGACCACATTCGGTCAGATTGATGAAGTAACGTATCAATCCCTTAGAGGTAAGAAAACACACAATCGTAGCACAGATGATTGTCCACCAAGCAATAAAAAAGTGTCAATCCCTTAGAGGTAAGAAAACATGTAATTCGGTGGCACATGGGATTTACAGAGCCAAAAGAGTCTCAATCCCTTAAAGGTAAGAAAACACGCTTTAGCTATGTGCTCAGTAGCGGTGAACCGTTTGGGTATCAATCCCTTAGAGGTTAGAGGTAAGAAAACACTTTGTGCCTTAGGGCTTATTCCCATCGATGCTCAATAGTCTCAATCCCTTAGAGGTAAGAAAACACAACCAACCTTTGTGTACCCTTATTCTACCACGGACGACTTCGGCCTGTCAATGGTGTTCGCTTGAAAAACCGCAAAATCAGCGCACCGACGAATCAAAAAACCCTTGCCTGTGTAGGGGCGGCGCTCCGCCGCCCGCAGGTTCCGCATAGGGTTTTCGGGCGGCCAAGGGCCGCCCCTACAGGAATACGCAAAAACCGGGACAGACGTGGTTGGTTCGTCTGTCCCGGTTTTTGGTTGTTGTGCGGGGGTCTCTTAGAGGCAAGAAAACACCATTATTTCAGGCTTGAAGAAGAACCCGAAGATATTGAGTATCAATCCCTTAGAGGTAAGAAAACACTTGGAAAGGAGTAAGAGATGTAGCATACACTAAAACGTATCAATCCCTTAGAGGTAAGAAAACACAACAGCAATTTGTGTACTCTTACTATACCACACCCATATATGGCCTGTCAATGACAATTTATTGAAAATTTGAGCAAATCATTTCGTCAAGGACGAAAAAACCGGGGTGGAACCGCCGTTTTCCCCCGGTTTTTTTCCCGCAAATTTGGGAGGTTGACGAAATCAGACAAATTCCCACATAAAAATCCCCACCCGCAGCCACGCCACGGGTGGGGAAAAACGTTCAGAGACGCAGAGCGCAGCTAACAGCTAATAGCTAATAGCTAACAGCTCAATTCTTCTGGTACAAAATCCGAATGGAATTGGCGATACAAATCATCGCCACGCCGGTGTCGGCAAACACGGCCAGCCACATATTGGCGAACCCCAGCACGCCCGCCACCAGCACCAGCGCCTTCACTGCCAGGGCGAACACCACGTTTTGCCGGGAGATGGCGGTACTGCGCCGGGCCAGCCGCACCGCCTTGGGGATGGCGGTCAGTTCGCCGGTCATAAAGACCAGGTCGGCGGCTTCGATGGCGGCGTCCGCGCCGCTGCCCATGGCGGCTCCCACATCGGCCCCCGCCAGCACGGGAGCGTCGTTGATGCCGTCCCCCACAAAGAGGGCCGCGCCGGAGGTCTGGCGCACGTCCTCCAAGGCGGAGAGCTTCTCCTGAGGCAGCAGCTTGGCCCGGACCTGATGGATGCCCACCAGCCCGGCCACGGCCTGGGCGCTCTCCTCCCCGTCGCCGGTGAGCATCACCGAGGTCAGCCCCAGCTGGTGGAGCTGGGAGAGGGCCTTTTTCGCGTTGGGCTTGACGGTGTCGGAGATGAGGATACGGCCCCAATAAGCGCCGTCCTTCGCGGTGAGGACCTGGGTGCAGCCGGGAGCGGGTTCCAGCTCCGGCAGAGCCACGCCCGCCTCCTCCAGCAGCGCCCGGTTGCCGCAGAGGAAACCGGCGGCGGCCACGCCCTTGCCCGCCACCTCCCGCACGTCCGCCGGGGCGGTGACGGTCAGGCCCGCAGACTGAGCGGCGGCCTGGATGGAGTGGGCGATGGGGTGGGTGGAGTGCAGCTCACAGGCGGCGGCAGCGGCCAGCAGCTCGTTTGCCTCCACGCCGGGGGCAGGCTCCAGGGACTGCACCACGAAGTTGCCCTGGGTGATGGTGCCGGTTTTGTCCAGCACCACCGCCTTGACCTTCGCCAGCGCTTCCATGGCGTTGCCGCCCTTAAAGAGAATTTGCTCCTTGGAGGCCGCGCCGATGCCCGCGAAGAAGGCCAGCGGCACCGACAACACCAGAGCGCAGGGGCAGGAGATGACCAGGAAGGTGCAGGCGGTCTTGACCCAATAGAGCCAGTCGCCGGTGAACAGGGACGGCACCACCGCCACGATGAGGGCGGCGGCCACTACAACGGGGGTGTAAATGCGGGAGAACCGGGTGATGAACCGGTCAATTTGGGGCTTGGCGGCGGCGGCGTTCTCCACGCTGTCCAAAATGCGGCTGACCATGGACTCGGCCAGCACCGCCTCCACCTTGACGGTCAGCAGGCCGGTGTTGTTGACGCAGCCGGACACCACCTTGTCGCCGGGGCGGACGGAGACGGGCACCGGCTCGCCGGTGACGGCGGAGGTGTCCACCTGGCTCTCGCCCCGGACCACCACGCCGTCCAGGGGGATGCGGTCGCCGGGGCGCACCTGCACCAGGTCGCCCACCCGGGCCTCCTCCGCGGGGAGAACCGTCTCTACCCCGTCGTGGAGCAGAGTGACGACTTCGGGCCGCAGGTCCAGCGCGTCCATGATGTTGCTGCGGGACTGGGCCACCGCCTTGTCCTCAAAGAACTCGCCCACCCGGTAGAACAGCATGACCCCCAGCGCCTCCGGGTACTCGCCAATGGCGAAGGCCCCGATGGTGGCGATGGACATCAAAAAGTTTTCGTCGAACACCTTGCCGTGGGCCAGGTTTTTCCCGGCGGTGAGCAGCACGTTTCGCCCCACCAGCAGGTAGCCCGCCAGGGCGCACAGCAGCGTCACCCAGAAATAATTTTCCGGCAGCAGGTGGTGGGTCAGCAGCGCCGCCAGCAGCGCCACTGCCCCGATGCAGATTTCCACCAGGTCGTGGCCTTCCTCCTCCGGCTCTGTCTGGGAGGCCCGGGGGCGGCCCTCCAGAGGCCGCAGCACCACGCCCGGCTCGGTGCGGTCAATGACCGCCTGAATGTCCCCCAGCAGGGCCTCCGGGTCGGGGGCCGTCACCCGCATTTGCCGGGTGGCGTAGGTGATGGTCACGTCCTCCACCCCGGCCACGTCGTTGAGCTTGCGCTCCAGCTTGGCGGCGCAGTTGGCGCAGTCCAGGTTTTCCACCAGATAAATGGCGGTTTTGCCCCGTAAATGTTCCGCGTGGTGGACCGGCTCCACCGGCTCGTGGTCGTGGTGGTGATGCTCGTGACCGCAGCCGCACTCGTCCTCAT
>JAJBVG010000013.1:4607-26384 GCA_020859945.1 Clostridiales bacterium
CTTCTCCCCCGCCGACGTGGGCTGTGACGCGGAGGAAGTGGAATGGGAGTTCTACGTGCTGGACGAGCCGGCGGACGATATGCAGGATCTGCGGACAGAAAACTTCTTTCCAAGTCAGTCAAAGACAGCGAGATGCTATATAGATGAAGAGATTGATGTGACCCAGGGGGATTATGTATACTGCCGGTGCAACATCAGCGCTGACACCGCCGATGAAATGCCGGAGGGCAAAAGCGAGCTGACCCTGACCCTGGAACCGCTGGAGGACACCACCCATGTGATGGTGGACGCCAATTATACGTATGACAATATGTTCTACAGCTTCCGGGCCTCCCAGTCGGGGACCTATCAGGTGGTCAACGCTACGGCAGAGGGTGAGGAGGACGTGAACTGGATCATCTATGTAATGGACCGATATTTTGACGATGCGTACCGTTATATCTATTCCGCGTATCCCGCCGTACTCATCGGGGAAGGCTCCTTTACGGTAGAGGAGGGGCAATACGTCTACATCTCGACGGATCACAGCAATTACTCCGGCTATGACCCCGTACCCGAAGGGGAGAACATCCTGACGCTGTTCATGGAGGACGAATCTACTGACGCCACGTAAAGCTGTCCTAACGCTGGAAGAAACGCAAAAACAGCACCCGGAACCAATCATTTCTCGGTTCCGGGTGCTTTGCAGTCACGCCACAAACTCCCAACAAATTTTCACGAAAAACAGGGTCAGCACCGCCAGCATCAGCGGCTTCACCGCCCTTGCGCCGCCCTTGTCGAAGCAGCGGGTGCCGATGTAGTTCCCCGCCAGGCTGAACAGGCCCGCCGTCAGGCCCAGGACAAAAATCACCTTCCCGTTGAGCAGGTAGACCGCCAGAGCGGTGAGGTTGGTGGTCAGGTTGATGACCTTTGCCACGCCGTTGGCGGAGCGGAGATCCATATGGGCCACGGCGGTCAGCAGCAGGATGAGGAAGGTCCCCGTCCCGGGGCCGTAAAAGCCATCGTAGGCCCCGATGACCATCGCCGCCGCCATACTCAAAAGGGCGGTTTTGCAGGGGCCATAGGGGTCCTTCTGCACCTCCAGCGTCTTGCAGCGGAACACGTAGAAGGCGGTCAGCGGCAGGATGAACAGCATGAGGATGCGGAAAAACCCGTCGCTGATGAGCAGCGCCAGATTCGCCCCGGCGCTGGAGCCGATGAGGGCGCAGACCACGCACAGCCCGGCCTGCCGCCAGGGGATGTACCCGCTGCGGGAGTACCGCCAGGTGGTCAGGGCGGTGCCCATGCCGGAACTGAGCTTGTTGGTGCCGATGGCCATATGCACCGGCAGCCCGGCGATGAGGTAGGCGGGCAGGGAAATCAGCCCGCCGCCTCCGGCCACCGCGTCCACGAACCCCGCCAGGAAAATCAGGGGGCAGACGATGAAAAATTGCAGCGCTGTGATGTCCATAGGGCGCCTCCGAAGTCAATTTGCAATGTGCAATTAGCAATGTGCAATTAAGGGGGGAACGGGACGTTCTGCCGTCGCCTTGCGGCGAGGGGTGCAGAGAGAAAGCTCAAACAATCACTTTAATTTCAGCCCGTCTTGAAACGCCTCTCCCACCCGCTGGGTGACTTTATAATACCCGTGGGTGTAGGGGTCAAAGGCGATGGCGGCCACCTTTTCGATGTCCACCCGGTCCCCGTCCAGGACGGATTCGTCGGCCAGGGTGTTGACCACCTTGCCGATGACCCCGCAGCCGTACTCGCCGGACTGGTACTCGATGAACTCGCACTCCATGCACAGGGGGAACTCGTTGATGACCGGCGCGTCCACCCGGCTGGACTTCCGGGCGGTCAGGCCGCTTTTGGCGAACTTGTCCGGGGCGTCATTGCCGGAGACCACGCCGAAGTAGTCCGCCTCTGTCACGTGGGCGGCGTCGGCGATGCTGACGGTGAAGGCGTTCCGGGCCTTGATGTTCTGCACCGTCTTGTGGGGCTCCGACAGCTTGAGAATGATTTGATTCCGGGTCCACATGGTGCCCCAGGCGGCGTTCATCACGTTGACGCTGCCGTCCTCATTGTAGGTGGCGATCATCAGCACCGGCATGGGGAAGATGGCTTCGGTGGTTTTGATGTCCTTTTTCATGGAAAAGACCTCCTTGTGTTTTGTCTGCGCCTATGCTATCATAGTGTCAGGAAAAGCGCAAGTACCCACATTTTTGTAAGGTACTTACCGGGAGGTAAGCATGGAACAGAAGAACATCGAGACCGCCAACTTCGCCGAAACCGGCTACAGCTACACGCTGTCGCTGATTTCCGGCAAGTACAAGCCCGTGATTTTGTACTGCCTGATGGAATACGAGCCGGTGCGGTTCAACCAGATGCGGCGGTATCTAAAAAACGTGGCGGACAAGACCCTGAGCCAGAACCTGAAAGAGCTGGAGGCAGACGGCCTCATCCTCCGCCGGGAGTACCCGCAGATACCCCCCAAGGTGGAGTATTCCCTCACCGAGCGGGGCCGCTCGCTGATGAACGTCTTAGACCAGCTCTGTGTCTGGGGCAACGAAAACCGGATATAAAACCGCAGAAAAGGCACCCGGAACCAGGTAAAACGGCCTGAATCCGGGTGCTGTTTCATTGATTCCGAACTGCGCCGCGCTTACTCGTACAGCGGGAACTGCTTGGTCAGGGCCAGGACGCGGTTCGAGATGTCGTCCTTCTTCTCCTCGTAGCAGAAGATGCAGTCCGCGATGCAGTCCGCGATGATCTTCATCTCGGCCACGCCCATGCCCCGGGTGGTGGCGGCGGGCGTGCCCAGCCGCACGCCGGAGGTGACGAAGGGGCTGCGCTTCTCGCCGGGGACGGTGTTCTTGTTGGCGGTGATGTGAACGCTGTCCAGCCGGGCCTCCAGCTCCTTGCCGGTGACGTCCTCTTCCTTCAGGTCCACCAGCAGCAGGTGGTTGTCGGTGCCGCCGGAGACCAGCTTGACGCCGCGGGCGGTCAGGCCCTCGGCCAGCGCCTGGGCGTTCTCCACGATTTTGTGGGCGTACTCCTTAAAGGAGGGCTGCAATGCCTCCCCGAAGCACACGGCTTTGGCGGCGATGATGTGCTCCAGCGGGCCGCCCTGGGTGCCGGGGAACACGGCGGAGTTGATGCGCTTGGCAAGATACTCGTTGTTGGTCAAAATCAGGCCGCCTCGGGGACCACGCAGGGTCTTGTGGGTGGTGGTGGTGACGACATCCGCATAGGGGACGGGGTTCTGATGGACGCCGCCCGCCACCAGACCGGCGATGTGGGCCATGTCCACCATCAGGTAAGCGCCGTAGCCGTGGGCGATCTCCGCCAGCTTCTCAAAGTCGATGGCGCGGGGATAGGCGGACGCGCCCGCCACGACCAGCTTGGGCCGCACCTTCTTCACGGCCTTGGCCACCTCGTTGTAGTCGATGAAGCCGTTGTCGTCCACGCCGTAGGAGACGAAGTTGTAGTTCTTGCCGGACATATTCACCGGGGAGCCGTGGGTCAGGTGGCCGCCCTGAGACAGGTCCATGCCCATGACGGTGTCACCCACGTCCAGCAGGGCGAAGTAGACGGCCAGGTTCGCCTGCGCGCCGGAGTGGGGCTGAACGTTGGCGTATTTCGCGCCGAACAGCTTGCAGGCCCGTTCGATGGCGATGTTCTCCACCTGGTCCACGTACATGCAGCCGCCGTAATAGCGCTTGCCGGGAAGACCCTCGGCGTATTTATTGGTGAGGACGCTGCCCATCGCCGCCATGACAGCGGGGGAGACGATGTTTTCGCTGGCGATCAGCTCGATGTTTTCCCGCTGACGGTTCAGCTCCCGGCCCATGGCCTGGGCAACTTCCGGGTCAACGGACTGGATGAGGCCGATGGAGTCCTGCATTTCCTGGTACATAGTTTTTCCCTCCAAAAAGACAGTTTGTACGATTGCTCTCAGTAATATACCAGATTTCCGCCTCTTTCTCAAGAAGAAGATGTGACAAACGACTTGCATTTTTCCCGATTGCTGTTAGAATAAATGTGAAAAAAGCGGAGGAGGAACGGCGCTGTTGGACGCACAAATGATTTTATCCGAGAAACAGGCCCAGCGAAAGCGGGGCATCCAGGCGCGCAGCGCCCTCTCCGCCGAACAGCGGGAGGACTACAGCCGCCGCATCTGCGAAAAAATCGCCGGGCTGGAGGCTTTCAACCGGGCGGAGACGGTGCTGCTCTACGCCGCGTTCCGGGCGGAGGTCAGCTTAGACCCCTTGCTCCCGGCTGCGGCGGGCAAGCGGCTGGCCTGGCCGGTGTGTCTGCCGGAGTGCCAGATGGCGGCGGCGGTCCCCCTGGGGCCAGAGGGCTGGGAGACGGGGGCCTATGGCATCCGCGCCCCAGCGCTGGAACGTTCGCTGGTGGTTCCGCCGGAGGAATTGGATTTGGTGCTGGTGCCCTGCACCGCCTTCGACCAGGACTGCCGTCGGGTGGGCATGGGCAAGGGCTACTATGACCGCTACCTGGCCCGGTGCGTCCGGGCGGTGAAGCTGGGGGTGGCCTTCCAGTGCCAGCAGGTGGAGCGGGCCGCTGTGGAGGCTCACGACCTGCGGCTGGACGGATTCATCACGGAGAGAGAGGTTTACACATGGAACAGATGACAGAAAAATCCTGCAATCAGTTTCTGACGGAGCTGGCGGGCAAAGCGCCAACACCCGGCGGCGGCGGGGCTGCCGCTCTGGTGGGGGCCTTGGGCGTGGCCCTGGGCAACATGGTGGGCAATCTGACCACCGGCAAGAAGAAGTACGCCGCCGTAGAGGAGGACATCCAGCGGCTCAACGCCAAGGCGGAGGCCCTGCGTCGGGAGCTGGAGGAACTGGTCACGGCGGACGCGGAGGCGTTCGCGCCCCTCTCCAAAGCCTACGGCCTGCCCAAGTCCACCCCGGAGGAAATCGCCTACAAGGAGCAGGTGATGGAGGCTGCGCTGGAGGACGCCTGTGCCGTCCCCATGAAGATCATGATGCGCTGCTGTGACGCACTGGATTTAATTGAGGAATACGCCGAAAAGGGCAGCGTGATGGCGGTGTCCGACGCGGGCTGTGCCGCCGTGCTGTGCAAGGCCGCGCTCCAGGCCGCCAGCCTGAACGTGTTCATCAACACCAAGGCCATGCAGGACCGGAACCGGGCCAATCAGCTGAACCTGGAGGCGGACATTCTGCTGAGCAATTACCAGCCCAAGGCGGACGCGATTTTCGACCGGGTGAACCGGGGGCTGCGGACGTACCGGTATTGACAATTTGCAATTAGCAATTAGCAATGTGCAATTTGAGCTGTTAGCTCTTAGCTGTTAGCCGTTAGCTTGGATAGTGCTTGCCGTTTGCTCTGCTTGACGGGAAACCCCTCTGCCGTCAAGCGGCACTTCCGAAGCTTCGCTTCTCCCTGCGTCACGGCTTACGCCGTGCCGCCTTTGGCGGTGGCGGAGGGGTTCTTTGTAGGAATCCCCATCATTTCAAACCTACCTTCACACAGGAGCTGCCATGAAAATACTCATTCTCACCAACGAGGACCGGGTCCGCCGGTTCTACGACCTCACCACCCTGCCCGCCGACTTCGAACTGGTCTTTGCCGGGGCGCAGCCCACCGACGAGGGCATTTTGGCCTTCGGCACCGACTATGACGCCCTCTTTGTGGACGCCATTCAGCCGGTCAGCGCCGCCGTTATCGCCGCCATGCCCAACCTGAAGCTCATCCACTCCGAGGGCGTGGCGTACAACTCCATCGACGCCCAGGCCGCCGCCGCTCATGGCGTGGCCGTCTGCCGCTGCGTCGCCATCAACGACACCGCCGTGGCCGAGCAGACCATTTTGCTGATGCTGGCCACCCTCCGCCGGTTCCGGGAGGGGGAGGCCCTGCTCTACGCGGGCAAGCAGATCCAGGCCAAGACCCAGTTCATCCTGGACGGCCTGAACGAGCTCAGCTCTCAGCGGGTGGGCATCATCGGCCTGGGGGCCATTGGCCGCCAGACCGCCCGGCTGCTCCACGCTTTCGGCGCGGAGGTGTGCTACCACAACCGCCGCCAACTCTCCCCGGAGCAGGAGGCGGAGCTGCACGTCCGGTACGTCTCCCAGGAGGAGCTGCTGTCCGGCTGCGACATCGTCAGCCTCCACTGCCCCGTCACGCCGGAGACCACCCACCTCATCAACGCGGACACCCTGGCCCTGATGAAGCCCACCGCCATCCTCATCAACACGGCTCGCGGCGAGGTCATCGACCAGGAGGCGGTCCGCGCCGCCCTCATCGGGGGACGGCTGGGGGCGCTGGGGGCGGATGTGCTCTCCCCGGAACCGGTGCCCGCCGACAACCCCCTGCTGACCCTGCCGGCGGAATACAAATACAAGGTCACGCTGACCCCCCACGTAGGCGGCGTCACCGTCCAGACCTTCCAGAAGGGCCACAGGCTGGTGTGGGACAACATGCGCGCCCTGGCGGAGGGGAAACCGCTGAAAAACGTGGTGCAGTGACCGCCCTCTTTTCGACATAAAACGACACCTTCTGATGGAGAAAATTTCATCTGAGGGTGTTTTTTCTGTCCGGGGCGCTTTGCCCTCCCCCGTGGAAACATGTATTATGTGGTACACAAACTACACTTTTCCCCAAAAAATCCCTGCAAATGCGCCCCCGCCTTCCGAAATGCCATTGCTGAAAGCGAACGGATATTCTATAATGAAGTCAAACAAAACGGAGGTGCTTTTCAATGGCGGAGAGAAAGAGTTTTTTGGTATACCGGGACTGGGAGGATTCCTTTTCTACCCTCAGCAACGAGCAGATGGGGGCGCTGTCCTTTGCCATGTTCGCCTATGTCAACCGGGACCAGCCCTACGATGGCGGCGACCCGGCGGTGGCGATGGCCTTCTCCTTTGTGCGTGCCGCCTTTGACCGGGATGCTGAGAAATATCGAAAGAGATGTGAGCAAAATTCCAAAAACGCCAAAAAGAGAAGTCAAACCCAAGGGGAAGCGGACGCAGCCGAACGCGGTCAAACGGTCCCCGAAGAAGCGAACGTCAGCGAACGCTGCCGAACGCAGACGAACGAAGCCGATATAGATAAAGATATAGATAAAGATACAGATAGAGATAGAGATAAAGATAAAAATGCTTCTTTAGCAGCAGCCAGCCCGATTCCGGCGGAATCGGAGGCGGCGGCTGAGCAAAAAGAAGAATTTGGCTGGCTTGCTGACCGGTGCCGGGCCGTGACGGGTATCACCCCCAACGCCGCCCAGCGGGAGACGCTGGAGAACTGGCGTCAAGCCTGTGGAAGCGAGGCCGTCGAGCTGCTTTTCGACGAGGCCAGGGCGCACAACGGCAAAACCTTCGGCTATCTCGCCGCCATCATGCGCCGATGGGAGAAAACGGGCGTTCCCGGCGGACAGGCGCAGAGCAGGCCCCGGCGGGGGCCGGAACCCCGGAGCGTACCCACGCCGGAGGAGTCCGCCCGGCAGCAGGCGGCGCTGGCGGAAAATCAGCGGCAGCTGGAACAACTGCTGGCGGACACCGACTGGATGGAGGACGGGCGGGGCGCGTGACAAAAAACAGGACAGACCCCGTTGAAAAGGTCTGTCCTGCGGATGGTCTGACGGTTACGCCCGGGAAGTCTCCCCTTCCACGGCGTCCTGATTTCGGAACAGCAGCGAAATGCACCACAGCGCACCCAGCCCCACCAGGGTATACAGCAGGCGGCTGAACACGCTGCCGCTGCCGCCGCAGAGCCAGGCCACCACGTCGAACCGGAACAGGCCGATGCTGCCCCAGTTGATGCCGCCGATGATGGCCAGGGTCAGCGCGATTTTGTCAAGCATGGTTTCTCCTCCCTTTCCGCGCACCAACGGTACGCCTTTTGACGGGCTGCACATCCCCATTTGCGAAGAATAGTGCAGCGTCGTCTGTGTTACTTTGCCCGGAAGCGGGAAACTCATGCTGGAATTTTTTGTGAAACAACGCTCCGCGCAAGGGAGAACGCGGAGCGGGAGCGTGCCGCCCGGCTCACTTCAAATAGGTCTGGAAAAACGTGGTGAGCTTGTCGAACGGGATGATATCCACCTGGTCGTACAAATCCGTGTGGACCGCGCCGGGGATGATCATCAGCTCCTTGTTGTCGCCGGTCAATTTGGCGAAGGCGTCCCGGCTGAAATAGCAGGAGTGGGCCTTTTCGCCGTGGACGATGAGGACGGCGTTCCGAATCTCGGAACTGTACTGCAAAATAGGCATATTCAGGAAGGACTGGCACCCGGTCACGTTCCAGCCGCCGTTGGAGTTCAGGCTGCGGGGATGGTAGCCCCGCGGGGTCTTATAGTAGTCGTAATAGTCCTTCACGAAGAAGGGCGCGTCCTCCGGCAGGGGGTCCACCACGCCGCCGCCCAGAGCATAGGTGCCGCTCTTGTAGTCGGCAATGCGCTGGGCGCAGAGGGCCTTGCGCTTTTCGTAGCGGGCCTCCTCACTGTCCTCGCTGTCGAAGTAGCCGTTGGCGTTGACCCGGGTCATGTCGTACATGGTGGAGGCAACGGTGGCCTTGACGCGGGTGTCCAGCGCCGCCGCGTTCAGGGCCATGCCGCCCCAGCCGCAGATGCCGATGATGCCGATTTTTTCCGGGTCCACGTTGTCCTGCACGGAGAGGAAATCCACCGCCGCCATAAAGTCCTCGGTGTTGATGTCCGGGGAGGCCATATAGCGGGGGGTGCCGCCGCTCTCGCCGGTATAGGAGGGGTCAAAGGCGACGGTCAAAAAGCCTCGCTCCGCCATGGTCTGGGCGTACAGGCCGGCGGCCTGCTCCTTCACCGCGCCGAAGGGACCGCACACGGCGATGGCGGGGAGCCGTCCCTCCGCGCCCTTCGGCTGGTAGAGGTCGGCGGCCAGGGTGATACCGTACCGGTTGTGGAAGGTGACTTTGCTGTGGTCCACCTTGTCGCTCTTGGGGAAGGTCTTGTCCCATTCCATTGCCGTCAAGCGGCACTTCCGGGGCTTTGCCCCTCCCTGCGTCAGGTTCAGTTTTTCTTCCATGATAAATGCCTCGCTTTCTGAATTTTGGGGTCGAAGTTTAATACCAATCGTGTTTTTCGTTGCGGTCAAGGGCGTTGATTTGTTCCATCTCCACATCGGTCAGCGCAAAACCAAACAGGTCAAGATTTTCCCGGATATGCTCCGGGTCGCTGGAGCCTGGAATCACCACGACCCCTTTCTGCAAATTCCACCGCAAAATCACCTGCGCAGAGGAAACCCCATGCGCCTCGGCAATCGCGGTAATGGTTTCATCTCCCAGCAGCTCCGCTGTATGGCCCCGTCCGCCGAGAGGATACCAGCCCTGCACCACAATTCCCAGCGATTGAATATAGGGAATCACATCATTTTCCTGGTAATAGGGATGGATTTCGTTCTGTACCAGCGCCGGGGTGATATTCACCTGGGGCAGAAACTCCTCCAGTTCCTCTACATACCAGTTGGAAAGACCAATCGAGTGGACTTTTCCGTCTGCCACCGCCTGTTCCAACGCCAGATACGCTTCCACATCGCCGTCTCCCGGATGGTGCAGGAGAATCATGTCGATGTAGTCCAGCCCCATCTTTTCCAATGCTTCGTCAATGGCTGCGGCGGCGTTGTCAAACTGGCTGGGATAGAGCTTGGTGATGACAAAAATTTCTTCCCTGGGCACGTCTGAATCACGGATGGCCTGCCCCACAGCGGCCTCGTTGCCGTACATATACGCGGTGTCGATCAACCTGCCGCCCGCCTCCAGCAGGGCCGTGATGGAAACGGCACATTCCTCATCGCTTAGGCTGTAGGTGCCAAGTCCCATGATGGGCATTTCGTAGCCGCTGTTGAGCAGTACGGTCTTTGTTTCAAAATTAAACTCCCCCACGGTACGAACCTCGCTTTCCGGTAATTCTAAACCTTCTACCCATTCAACTACGTCCGCTTCCGCTGCCTCCCCGGAGAATCGCTGTCCGTCCAGCCAGGTGACGGCGTCGGAGCAAAGGCTGTGCAGATTTTCGGCGCTGGAGCCGATGCCGCTGCTGTGGGAGGTGCAGAAGGGAATGATGGTCACGCCCGAAAAATCATAGCTCTCCAAAAAGGTGCTGATGATGCGCGGGGCCTGGCCGTGCCAGATGGGATAGCCGAGGAAAATCACATCGTACTGCTCCATATTCTCCACGCTGCCGGAAATGGCTGGCCGGGCGGAAGCGTCCGCCTGCTCCTGGTCGGCACGTCCGCCGGTATAATACGCCAAATCGTCCTCCGTATAGGGGATCTCTGGCACAATTTCATAACTGTCTGCGCCGGTTGCGTTGACGATCCACTCTGCGATCTGTTCCGTCGTGCCGGTGCAGGAAAACCAGGCAACCAGAATGCTGCTGCCGGAGGAAGCGCCGTCGGAATCGGACGTTTCCTCTGCGGTTTCGTCTGTCTCCACGTCAGACGCTTCCCCGTCTGGTGCCGCTTCGGTGTTTGACTGGGATTCCGTGTCCACAATGGAACTGCTTTCCGCAGCAGATGCTGAATTTGCACCATTCATGCCACAGGCTGCCAGCGCGGTCATCATACAGAGGGAAAGAAACACTGCCATCCACCGTTTCACACGATTCCTCCTTTTTTGCTGAGCCGATACACCAGATAGTCCAGACAGTCCAGTTTTTTCTGTTCCGCGTGAATATTCGTCAGCAGCTCCCGGCGGCTGCTTTGCAGGGTGCGCAGCAGCTCCCCGGTTCGGCCCTCCCGTTGCAGCAGGACGCAGCGGGCGACCATTTCCTCGCCAAAGCCGATGTCGATGAGATTTTCATAAAAGCACTGGGCTTCGTTGGTTGCCTCCGGCATGGCTGCTCACCTCCTTGCTGTCTCTATTTTATATTCTCACGGGGAAAAGAGCAAATACTTTGTTTCTATTTCTGGTTATGCTTGAAAAGAATATCTGATTGCGCTATAATGGAGGCAATCAGACGGTGGAGGGTATATCATGGAATTAAGAGTTTTGCGTTATTTTATCGAGGTGGCCAGAGAGGGCAGCATTACGGGCGCGGCCAGAGCGCTGCACATCTCCCAGCCCACCTTGTCGAAGCAGCTCAAGGAGCTGGAGGCTGAGCTGGGGTGCAAGCTGTTCGTCCGGGGCAACTACAACGTGCGCCTGACGGAGGAAGGCATTTTGCTGCGCAAACGGGCGGAGGACATTTTGGACATGGCGGACAAGACCGTCGAGGAATTTCAGTCGCTGAACGATGTGACCGGCGGAGACGTGCGCATTGGCTGCGCGGAATCCTGGCTCATCCACCACCTGGCCAGCGTCCTCAAGGAGTTCCGCCTGCGCTATCCGGGGCTGCGGTTCCACATCACCAGCGGCGACACCCGCGTGGTGGTCAATGACCTGGAGCAGGGGCTGTCCGACTTTGCGGTCATCGTGGAACCGCCCGACCTCTCCAGGTACAATTATCTCTCCCTGCCGGGGGGCGACACCTGGGGGCTTTTGATGCGGACGGACGATCCGCTGGCGCAGAAAACCGCCCTTTGTCCGGCGGATTTGCAAGGCGTTCCCCTCATCACCTCGCCCCAGTCCATCCGCGCGGACCTGCCCCGGTGGTGCGGGGAGGCCGTCGATCAGCTGAACATCGTGGGGACCATCAACCTGTTTTACAACGGCTCGGTTTTCGTCCGGGAGGGGCTGGGGTGCCTGCTGGTCTTTGACCGGCTGGCGGATGTCAGCCCGGGGAGCGGGCTGTGCTTCCGGCCTCTCTCCCCCAAGCTGGAGACGAAAATGTATATCATCTGGAAAAAATATCAGGTTTTTACACCCATTGCGGAGCGTTTGGTGGAGCTGTTGAAGGTGCGGTTTTCCGGGCAGCCAGAGGCCCCGGACGGTCAGGGAACTGCATCCTCCGACTAAAAATCAGCGCCGCATCATCCCCAAGAGAGACGGCGCGGCGCTGTCATGATTATTTGACCCCCATGGCCCCGGAGATCACCATGCGCTGCACCTCGCTGGTGCCCTCATAGATCTCCGTGATTTTGGCGTCCCGCAGGAACCGCTCGAAGGGGTACTCGCCGGATACGCCGTCCACCCC
Source organism: Clostridiales bacterium (assembly GCA_020859945.1). Taxonomy (GTDB): domain Bacteria; phylum Bacillota; class Clostridia; order Oscillospirales; family Oscillospiraceae; genus Onthomonas. The sequence goes on from JAJBVG010000013.1 coordinate 16,678, forward strand.
CACAAGGTCGATACAGCAGCGGGCGACATCCACAGCGGTTTCCGAGGCAAAGAGCTTTCCCATCGCGGCGTATTGTCCGAAGGGTTCGCCGTCCTGCTTGGCCTGCGCAGCCCGCCAAACCAGGAGCCGGGCGGCGTCCACCCTAGTTTGCATATCCGCAAGCTGGAACTGGGTGTACTGGTATTTGGAAATCAGCTGTCCGTTCGTGCTGTGCTCCGTCACATACTTTTTGCAGCAGTCGATGGCTCCCTGTGCGATGCCGACTGCCTGCGCGCCCACGCTGATGCGCCCGCCGTCCAGGGTGGTCAGCGCCGTCTTGAAGCCCTTCCCACGCTCCCCCAGCAGATTTTCCTTGGGAATTTTGCAATCCTGAAACACCAGCTCATAGGTGGCGGAGCCGCGAATCCCCATTTTCTTTTCCTTCTTTCCGAAGGTAAAGCCGGGGGTGCCCTTCTCCACCACAAAGGCGGAAATGCCTCTGGTCCTCTGGCTGGGGTCGGTCGCGGCGCTGATAAAGTAGATGTCGGCATAGTAACCGTTGGTGATGAAGATTTTGGAGCCGTTGAGCAGCCAGTGGTCGCCCTTGTCCTCCGCCTTTGTGCGCTGACCGCCGCCCAAATCCGTACCGGCTTCCGGTTCTGTGCATCCAAACGCGCCCAGCTTTTCCCCCTTCATCAGGGGCAGCAGGTACTTCTCCTTTTGTTCTGGCGTCCCAAGCACGGAAAGCGCAAAGGCCCCCAGAGAGTGGTGGGCGGCGAACATGATGGAGGTGGTGGCACAGTATTTCGCCAGTTCCTCCACCATGGCGATATAGGCCAGATAGGAGTGTCCGCCGCCGCCGACCTCCTTCGGGTAGCAGACCCCCATCAGATTCATCTCGCCCAGGCGCTGGAACGCCTCGGACGGGAAGCGTTCCTGTTCGTCCAGCTCCGCCGCCAGCGGCGCGACCTCATTGACCGCAAACTCGTGGATTTGCGCCAGCAGCCGGCGTTCTTCCTCCGTAAAGTGAAAATCCATTGTTTTTCCTCCTTTCATTTTTGAACGGGCACTGTCCCTTCGGCGCTTGCCATCTCCCGCCCTCTGGGTTATAATAACATCGAAAATCATTCAAAAAAAGCGAATGATTCAAAATGCAGGATTCGGCTTTTTCGCACAATTCAGGAGGATACGATGGACACGAAAAATTTGACCACACTGGTCGCCATCATAGAGACCGGCAGCTTTCAAAAGGCGGCGGCGCAGCTCAATTACGCGCCGTCTACCGTCACGTCTCAAATACGACAGCTGGAGGACGAACTCTCCTTGAAGCTGTTTGAAAAGGTGGGGCGAAAAATGGAACTGACCCAGGCGGGGCGGGACATTCTGCCGTTCGTCAGGGCCATTTTGCAAAACGTGGAGCAAATCAACAACTATCAGAAAGACCTCTCAGAAATCACCGGCACCCTGCGGTTGGTTGCGCCGGACTCGATTTTTATCTATCTCATGCAGCCCATCATCAAGGAAATTCTCTACGAGGCCCCCAGGATCAATCTGGTTTTCAATTCGCTCCCCTCGGAGGAAATCAACCAGGCCATCGTCAATGGAACTGCGGACATTGGAATCGACTGCGATAAGGGCCACTTCCCGGATACGGTGGTACATCTGGCGTCCCGGCCATTCCAGGCGTGTTTGATTGCTTCCCCCTTTATGGCCCCAGACAAACGTGATTTCACCACCCCACACCAGCGGAAAGCGGTCAGCATGATTCTGAACGAACCGTATGCAAATTATCAGAAGGGCATCGCCGCCTATCTCGACCAAAAGGACATTGTGCTGAACCCTGACATGAAGCTGCAAAGCATCGAGGCGGTCAAGCGAAGCGTTATGAACAATCTGGGGATCGCTTACGTCCCGCAGTTTTCTGTGGAGGAGGAACTGAAAAACGGTTCCCTGCTCCGATTGGAGACGGAGTTGGACGACAAATCGTTTCCGGGGGTAATTGTGTTCCACAAAAACAGGTGGGTCAGTCCGCAGATGGAGCTGGCGTTTCGGATCTTGCAGGAGCAGTTGGACGTTGACTACAGCAGCTATGCCAACAGCAGGCGCTGACAGGCGTTTGCCTGGGGCGGCCTTGAGGCCGCCCTAAGCATATCGTTCGATTTGAAGATGAACAAACAGTAAAATCGCACGATTCTTATTGATTGTGCTGCCAGATTCGGTTATTATAAAAATAGAAACGAAAAGGGGGTATCTACTATGATTGTTACTGCAACTGAGTTCAAGACGAACTTCGGAAAGTACTTGGATATGCTGCTGAGCGAGGACATCTTTATCACCCGGAACGGGAAGGTTGTCGCCAAGGTCGTCAATCCCAACGTGAGCGCAGTCGATACCATCAGCGGAATGCTGGCAGGAAAGCTCCCCGAAGAATATGATGCGAAGGCATTGAGAGAGGAGCGGCTGAACAGATATGCGTTTGATGATTGACACCAATATCTTTCTGGACGTGCTGGCGGAGCGGGAGCCTTTTTATGAACACTCCAAAGCGATTCTGGAACTCTGTGAGTGCAGAAAGGTACAGGGCTTTCTCTCTGCTTCCAGCGCGACTGATATTTTCTACCTGATTCGTCGCCAGCTGCACAGTGTTGAATTGGCGTATAAGGCGCTGGGGTCTGTGTTGGACATTGTCAAGGTGCTGACGGTGACCAACGAAGATGTACTGAACGCCTATCTTCAGAAAGCGCCGGACTTTGAGGACTGTCTGCTGGCCACCTGTGCCAAGGCGAACAAATGTGATGCCATCGTGACCCGCAACAAAAAGGATTTTCTGACGTTTGGTATTACCTTGCTGTCTCCTGAGGAACTTTTGGAACTTTACTGAGTGAAAATTAATTCACTGAACACAGCAGTCTTGAACGGCCTCGTTTCAAGGCTGCTTTTTTTGCTCAAAAGCGGGAAACCGTCAGCCGCCGTGCGCATTGCAAAGGTTCCGGGCGCAGGAGAAAGTGCTGCGATGGGCCAGGGCGAAGAGAACCGCGCCATCGCTGCGGCAATAGTGAAAGCCAGGGTTTCCCCTGGCTTCACTGTTATGGTATGTTATTGTTCTCTATCCCAGCCCGGCGCTCGACGCAGGACCGGCTTTTCTGCCGTTACGTTTCGTTCAGCCCTTGTAATCCAGGGGCAGGGATTCCCAGCGCGCCTTGAACGCAAAGGCGGCGTCCTTGGGCTGGCGCTGACGGGTGAAGATGCCCTTCTTGTTGCCGTTGGCCCGCATGATGCCCTCGGTGGTCTGGAAGTCCGCGAAGTTCCACACCAGTTCGCCCTGGATGAAGTCGTAGCTGTCGAAAACCCGGTGGTTCATGGCCAGATACTCGTCCTGATACTCCTGGCTCCACATGACGGAGGGCAGCTTGTGCTCGCTGGGCATGGTGTCCGCGCCATACTCGGTGAAGATCAGGGGGCGGTCCTCGGCGAGGGCCTGCCAGCCGTCCAGCTCCTGATGGAAGGCGACCTCGGCGTCGCTCATCTGATAGCCGCCCATGACGTACCAGCCATAGTAGCGGTTCAGGGAGAGGAAGTCGCTGAACTGCCAGCCCTTGCTGGTGTTGGGCAGGCTCATCATGACGATGGCATAGGTGCGGGGACGCTTCTGCACGTCCAGCTCGTGGGCGTAGTCAAAGACCTCCTTGAAGTAGGCTTCGGTGCCCTCGCTGGTGCATTGCGGCTCGTTCAGGATGCTCCAGGCCACCACGGAGGCGTGGTTCTTGTCCCGGGTGATCATCTCCCGGAGGGCCTGCTTGTGGTTGGCCAGCAGCTGGGGGGTGGTCTCCTTCTCGAACCAGCCCACCGACTTGCCGTTGCCCTGGTTGGCGGCCAGGAAGTTCATGGTGCTCTCCATAAAGCCGACGGCGGGGACCTCGTCGATGATGAGGAATCCTTCCTCGTCGGCCATCTGGTAGACCTCGTCGGCATAGGGATAGTGGCTGGTGCGGAAGCAGTTGGCCCCGATCCACTTCATGCACTCGAAGTCCCGCTTCACGGTGGCCAGGTCCAGGCCACGGCCCCGGATGTCGGCGTCCTCGTGCTTGCCGAAGCCCCGGAGATAGACGCTCTTGCCGTTCAGGAGGAACCGCTGGTTCTTCACCTCGAAGGTGCGGATGCCGATCTTCTCGTAGTATTCATCCACCACCTTGTCCCCATCCAGGATGCGGATGACGATTTTGTAGAGATAAGAGGCGTGGACGTTCCACAGGTGGGCGTCCTTGACCAGCAGGGTGCCGGAAGCGCCGCAGCCTTCGGCCACCTTCGCGCCCTCGGCGTCGTACAGCTCCACCGTCACGGGGGAATCGCCGTTGGTCTCCACGGTGTAGTCCACACAGGCGTCGGCCCCGTCCAGCCGATAGCTGACGGTGTAATCCACGATGCTCTCCTTGGGAGTGACCACCAGCTTCACCGGGCGGTGGATGCCGGCGTAGTTGTAGAAGTCAAAGTAAGGGGCGCTCATCTTCTTGCCGTTGGCGAGGACGCCAGTGGTGCCAGCGGGGAGCATGTACTCGTTCAGCTCGTTGTTGGCCAGGACCACCAGCTTGTTCATGCCGTTGTAGTTCACCACGTCGGTGACAGGGGCCAGGAAGGGCAGGAAACCGCCCTCATGGCTGACCACTTCTGTGCCGTTCACAAAGACACGGGCGCGGTGGGTGACGCTGCCAAAGCGGATGTTCAGCTCGCAGCCCTGCCACTCGCCGGGGACGAAGAAGTCGGTCTCGTACCAGAAGTCGCCGGTGTACTCGCGGCTGTCCTTGTCGGTAAAGAAGTCGCAGAAGCTGGCGGGGACGGGCATGGAGATGGAATCGGGCAGACCATTGGCCCAGCCTGCGCCTGCGCCCGCGCTCTCCGGGTCAAACTGGAAGCGCCACATACCGTCCAGGCTGGAAAAACGGCGGGAAGTGGAGTTGACGGGGTACAAAAGGGATGTTTTCATCGTAAGTTCCTCGCTTTCATCGGTAACGGTTGTTTTAGATACCTACTTTCATTTTATCATGTTTTTGCTCAAAAATCAGGGATGATTTTAGGGAATAGTTGGACAAATTTGACACATCGCTTGATTTTACAAAAAAATTTGCGCTTTCTCTGGACAGAGAGAAGGCTGTTCCGGGAATCCAGCGGCCCAGACGAATCGGCAGTGTGTACGAAAGGGCCTCGCCACCGAGGGCAAACGTGAAATGACGAATAAGGCACGGTTATTCGTTCAAAGAAGATTTGGATATTGGATACCTCTTTCGTCACGAAGGACGACCTATTCCTCCCATTGTTCCCGGCGCTTGATCCGTCCGGCTGATACCATGACAAAACTGATTCGGATCTCTGCCCAAAAAACCCGCAAAAAAAAGAAACGAAACCGTCAACAGGAGAAAGCATCGCCCTGAAAGCACATTCTTTACAATAAATTCACAAACGACAGCCAAAAATTTATTTTATGTTGTATTATTCGTCGTAAAGTACAGGTATCATCTAAGATAAAGGCGAAAGCGCTTCCCCCCAAAACGGCGCAGGATTCGCGTTGAGATACCGTTTTGAGGCTCCCGCATTGGACAGGAAGGGGCAAAGCCCCGGAAGTACCCCTTGAGGGTAAAGGAGATTCCTATGTTGCAAATCAAAGACATCCGAAAGCAATATCACACCGGCGATCTGGTGCAGCAGGCGCTGGACGGCGTGTCCCTGGAATTCCGGGATTGCGAATTTGTGGCCATCCTCGGTCCCAGCGGGTCGGGCAAGACTACGCTGCTGAATATCATTGGTGGGCTGGACCGTTATGACAGCGGCGACCTGATCATCAACGGCGTCTCCACCAAAAAGTACAAGGACCGGGATTGGGACGCCTACCGCAACCACTCCATCGGCTTTGTGTTCCAGAGCTACAACCTCATCACCCACCAGTCCATCCTGGCCAACGTGGAGCTGGCGCTGACCCTCTCCGGCGTCCCCCGGTCAGAGCGCCGGGAGCGGGCCACCAAAATGCTGGACAGGGTGGGGCTGGGCGACCAGGTACACAAAAAGCCCAACCAGCTCTCCGGCGGACAGATGCAGCGCGTCGCCATCGCCAGGGCGCTGGTCAATGACCCGGACATCCTGCTGGCCGACGAACCCACCGGCGCGCTGGACACCCAGACCGGCATCCAGGTCATGGAGCTGCTGAAGGAGGTGGCTGAGGACCGGCTGGTCATCATGGTGACCCACAACCCGGACCTGGCCGAACAGTACGCCACCCGAATCGTCCGGGTAAAGGACGGGCGGCTGCTCTCCGACTCCCGGCCACTGACCGCGGAGGAGCGGGTGCGGCAGACAGCGGAGGTGTGAGCAATGCGAAAAAAACAGAACAAAACAGGGAAAACCAGAACCTCCATGTCGTTCCTGACGGCACTGGGCCTCTCCGCCAACAACCTGCGCACCAAAAAGGGCCGGACGCTGATGACCGCCTTCGCGGGCAGCATCGGCATCATCGGCATCGCGCTGATTCTGTCCCTCTCCAGCGGCGTCAACGACTATATTCAGGGAATCGAGGAGGACACCCTGGCCGAATATCCGCTCCAAATCACCAGCTCTGCCTTTGACATCTCCTCGCTGCTGGCTACCATGTCCTCCTCGGGCGTGGAGGGCGACGTGATCGACGCCGAGGCCGACGCTGAAATCTCCGTGACGGAGGTCATCTCCACCCTGTTCTCCCAGATGAACTCCAACGACCTGGCCTCGCTGAAGGAGTACATCGAGAGCGGTGAGAGCGACCTGATGAATTACGTCTCCTCCATCGAGTACATCTACGACCTGGAGCCGGAGATCTACCTCCAGGACGGCGACACCGTCCGGCGGGTCAACCCGGACGACTCTCTCAGCCTCAGCAGCAGTTCCATTTTCTCCAGTTTCATGTCCTCCTCCGGTATCACCTCGTTCTACGCCATGCCGGAGCAGGAGTCCCTTTATATGAGCCAATATGACGTGCTGGCGGGCCACTGGCCGGAGAACTACAACGAATGTGTGCTGGTCCTGACCTCGGATGGCAGCGTCAGCGACTATATGCTGTACACCCTGGGCCTGCGGGATTATTCTGAGTTGGAGAACATCATCGAGCAATATTCCGATGGCGAGGATGTCGTCGGCATCAAGAACATCGGCGCGTATACCTATGACGATGTGCTGGGCATCACCTTCAAGGTGGTTTGCAGCGCCGATTACTACGCCTACGACAGCGAATACGACGTCTGGGTGGACAAGACAGAGAACGAGGAATATCTGGCCGAACTGGTGGAAAACGGCGAGGACCTGACCATCGTTGGGGTGGTGCAGCCCTCTGAGGACGCCTCCGGCGCGGCCCTGTCCTCCGGCATCAACTACCCCATGTCCCTGATTTACCACATATCAGAGCTGTCAGAGAACAGCGACGCGGTTCAGGCGCAGCTGGCCAACCCGGATGTCAACATTTTCACAGGGGAGGAGTTCGGCCAGGACACCGACGAGTTTGATTTAAGCTCCATGCTCTCCATCGACGAGGACGCGCTGTCTGACCTGTTCGACCTGAGCGGCCTGGCGGATTCCTTTACCTTCGACCTGTCCTCCATGGATCTGGATACCGATTCTCTGAACCTGGATTTCAGCTCGATGGACCTGGACTTTTCCTCTCTGGACCTGGACATCGACCTGAGTTCGCTGGACCTGTCCTCCATGGACCTGGACCTGCGCCTGGACTCCGGTTCGATGGACCTCTCCGACTATCTGGACCTGAGCTCCATTGATTTGAGTTCCATCGATGCAAGCTCCATCGAAATCGACCTGTCGGGCCTGGACCTGAACGAACTGCTCAGCGGCATTACGCTGGACATCTCCCAGGACGCCGTGGCCGACCTGACCAACGACCTGCTGGCCGGGTATGAGACCTATCTGGAGAGCAACTCCGGCACATCTTATTCCGACCTGACAGAGGATTTTTCCGCCTATCTGAACAGCGACGAGGCGACGGACATCATTGAGGACTTTTTGAACGACCTGCTGGAGAACAGCGAAGTCTCCGTCTCCACCGATGGCCTGACCGACGTCATCGAAGGAGTCTTGGCGGACGCCGAAGAAGCGGGGACCGCTGTTGATGCAGACGCCCTCGTCTCCGCGGTGGTGGACTATATCAACGAATCGGCAGTGATCTCAGTCAGTGTCGGCGACGCCGACATCGCCGGGCTGGTCAATTCCCTGGTCTCCGGTTACAGCGACTACGCGGAGGCCAACGGTTTGACGACCTTCGACAGCGTCAGCGAGAGCTTTTCCGCCTATCTCAGCACAGATGAGGCGGCGCAGATCCTGTCCGATGGCCTGATGAGCATGGTGGACATGGACGCCATACAGGAGCAGGTGGCCGACGCTCTGGAGGACTATTTGCAAACCGCCCTCGCCTCCGCGCTGTCCGCCTACACAGAGGCGCTGTCGGCGGCCATTGAGGAACAACTCACCGCCGCCATGGAGCAGATGATGACCGGGCTGACGGAACAGCTCAGTGCGCAGATTTCCGCCCAGTTATCCAGCGCCATGGAGCAGATGATGGGACAGGTGACAGAAGAACTCACCACGCAGCTCTCCACCCAGCTGTCCAGCGCCCTGTCGTCCATGACTGATGAGGTCATGGAGCAGCTTTCCGGCCAGCTTTCAGACAGCATGGAGTCTATGATGACCGAAATGATGGAGGGTTTGTCAGACAGTCTGGTGGACTCCCTGACCATCGACACGGACACGCTGACGGACGCTTTCAATTTCAACATGGACAGCGACGCGCTGACCGAACTGCTGTCCTCCATGAGCGACTCTGTAAGCACGGATTATACAAGCAACCTGACATCTCTGGGCTACGTGGACTTCGCAACGCCCAGCGAAATCGACATCTATCCCATCGACTTTGACGCCAAGGAGGAGGTCGTGACCATTCTGGACAACTACAACGACCGGATGGACGCCGCAGGCGAGACGGATAAAGTCATCTCCTATACCGATTTGGCCGGTACCATGATGTCCTCGGTGACGACCATCATCAACGTGGTCACCTACGTGCTGATCGCGTTCATCGCGGTCTCTCTGGTGGTGTCCTGCATTATGATTTCCATTATCACCCAAATCTCCGTCATGGAGCGGACAAAGGAAATCGGCATCCTGCGGGCTATCGGCGCCAGCAAGGGGAACATCTCCCTGGTGTTCAACGCAGAGACCTTCATTATCGGCAGCTGCTCCGGTCTGATCGGCGTGACCGTGACGGAGCTTTCGCTCCCTCTCATCAACAACCTGATCCACGGCCTGGTGGGGGATACCTCGGTCAATGCGGTCCTGCCCTGGTCCTACGCGGGTATGCTGGTCGTCCTCAGCATTGTTATCACCGTGCTCAGCGGACTGGTGCCCGCCTGGAGAGCGGCGAAACTGGACCCGGTCACGGCTCTGCGTTCGGACTAAAACCATGCGATTGCAGCCGGTGGAAAAGGGCTCAGAACGAATCCAGCACACATTCGCTTGTTTTTCAGGCAATCCTTCTGAAGGTCACTCAAAATGAACCTGGTCCTTTAAGCCGCAAACACCGCCTCAATTCCCAAACCGACCCCAAAAAGCAGCCAGCACCACTCAGGCAAAAAGTTGGTGCTGGCCGCTTTGCTGAGCCTGTCGAAAAACGACAGGCTCTCGACCAAAATCACGGATTTTGGTCGAAT
>JAJBVG010000014.1 GCA_020859945.1 Clostridiales bacterium
GGGCCGGGCGGCTCCTGCCGGTACATGGCCCGCCACTTCTCCGCCGCGTTGTCGATGATGGCGGCGTAAAATACATCCTCTTCCGGCGTGTGGTATCGGGTATAACCGTCGGGAAGGGTGGTGTGGACGGTGATGGGGCTGCGCATCCGCACCCGCACCGCGCCCGCGTGGATGCGCCGGTCCTCCAGCCGCACGTCCTCCAGCCGCAGAGCGTTGCCGCACAAGCGGCAATCCCGGTCCTGCGCCGTCCCCTGGAGCATGGCCTGGATGAACATGGGGTCGCAGGAGCGCACCTCCAGACGAAACCCATTGGGGTAAAGAAGATGCTTCTCCCGATGGAGGTAGCGGCCCTCCGGCGGGCCGAAGGTGAACAGCCGGAACACCTTTTTCTCCTGGCGGTAGCCGGTGTCGTGGAGGAAGGAGGCGTAGCCGGGCGCGCCGGAGAGCAGCCGGTAGAGCAGCCCCTGTATGGGGTACTGGCTGGCCATGGGCAGCAAAATATCTTGCCCGCTGAATCGCAGCTTGATTTGCATGGAAGTTCCTCCTCGCGTGCTGTTTGCAAAGTTTATTATATCGAGACACCCGAAATTTGTCAATCGCACCCCTAGAACAGCCCATAAACCTCTTTGTCAAAAGATTGACAAAATACATCGGAACTGCTATACTATTTGATATCCAACTTTTACCGAACAGGCAAAGCCGTGGGTCGGTCCAACAGAAAGGAAGTGCAGCATGGCAGACGAAGCGCGGCTGGTCAAAAGCTACCACACCTTCGCGTTCCCCTTCATCTGGGAGAAGAGCGGCCTCTCCCTGGAGGATATTTCAGATAGTTTTCTACAGAATGTATATTGGTCCTGCGATGACTTCAAGGACGAATGGGAACTGCCGAAGCAGCGCGCCGCCTCTGCGGAGGAGCGCAGGCTGCTCTATGCGGAGTACCAGTATTTTTACCCCGCCGTGCGTTACACGCTGTATGGCATCGGTACGCCACCGGCCAGCCATCGGTTTACCTTCCGACCGGAGAGGCAGGAGGACAGCTACAACCGCAATGCCGGAATGGAATATGTTATTGAATGTGAGGCCAAAACCTACCGCCTGAATCTGAACGGCATCCGTCTGCGCCTGTACAACACCGGCGTGGGGATTTTGGTGTTTGAGTGCGAAAACACAAGCCATCTCTCGCTGACAGACGTGAAAGCCATCAACGAATATGGCCGTCGGGTGGGGGTGGCCGCTGTCCCCACCTTTGCCAACGCAAAAAAGATGGGGGTATGTGTAGGGGGCTGGATGAACTTTATGACAGAGTTCGACTTCCAGCCGAAGGACATCGGCAGGAAGCTGCCGACGACCTATTTTGCGGACTTTCTCACCAAATTGTTAAATCTGGGCAGGAAAGAGCACCAGTTTGTCTCTCACCAGACAAAGAACAGGAACGAGGTCTTTATTTACCCGGCCATTGATGACCGGATGTTCACCCACTGCATGGTGCAGTTAAAGAAGCCCTGCGCAGACGAACTGTTCAGCTATTTTCGGGACCCGGAGGCCGCTGACCCGACGGTCGAGCGGAGCCTGTACGAGCTGTTTTACGTGGACAAGCAGTACGGTTGCTCCGCCCAAGAGACGGGGCTGCGCCGCGAAGAGCTGCGCCGCAGCGCATACCTCCGGTTCCTGGACAGGGGCAGCGTCTACGCCGTCACCCATCACTCCATGCTCATGCTGTCTGTGAACACGCCGGAGTTTCTCATCAACAACTTTCTGACAGAGTATTTCGAGTTGGCCTGCCTGTGCCTGGCCCAGAAAGCCTCGCTCATCTCCCTCCAGGCGAAGATGACTGAAATTTCCAGCGGCCTGGGCGCCGGCAAGAAGAACATGAAGATGACAAGAATCAATCAGTTGTCCAATTTGCAGGAGCGGTTTGTGGCGTTCAGCAACCAGCTGGATTTTTACAGCGTGACCGAACAGTACCAGGGGGTGGAGCTGTACGATATGCTCCGTGAACAGCTCTATATCCATGAGGCGCGGGAGAATTTGCGTCAGCAAATCGAAGCCCTGTATGAGACGGCCAACGTCAACCAGGATTTCAAGTTCAATATGTATGCCTTCGCGTTTGCGCTGGTGGCGCTGTTGTGGGCGCTCGCCTCTGCCTGGTTGGACGGTTTTGACCTGCTGCAAACCTGGACCGAGGGGACCGTGTACGCGAAACGAATCGTGATGGCAGGCATAGCGGCTTCAATGGCTGTGTCTGTATTTTTTACCTGGTGGAAATTCAAGAAAAAAGCAGCGTTGACAGACCTTATCAACCGGCTGCGAAGCAGAACAAAGAAATAGAGGTGATTGGAATGAGCTCGTTTTCGCGGAAATTCACGATTCGGCAGGTGACGCCGATCATCCACTTCCAATTCGGTGAAGCGGACGCGACCCTCCGGGCCACCGAGCTGAAACCCAAGCTGGACCGGTTCCTCTGCGGGCGGTATCGGGCGGAGCAGGGGGAGACTGTCCCCGAGGCGTGGCAGATCGCAGATGCGCCCGGCAACGATGGGCGTTCGGACTATTATCACCTGAACTACAAGGCGCAGATGTTCCCCAAGGGCGAAACTGCGAAAATCGAGGTTGGACAGAACAACTTCCCCATGTATTTCGGCAACATGGGGGACGGAGAAAAAAAGCACGGCCTGTTCTGCCCGGAGGGTCTGACGCTGAAAATCACCTGCCTGATTTCCGACAAGGCCCAGCGGGAGGCCCTGCTGACCTTCATCGGGGAAAATCTGGAGCTGTTTTTCCTGACCCACAACTTCGGCACCCGGCAGACCAAGGGCTACGGCGGGTTCCTGTACTGCCCGGAACATTCACTTGCGGAACAACTGGCGCTGGTCCAAAAGGTGTATCCCCGGTTTATCTATTGCAAAATCAAGCGCATCAACCTCGATGTGGCCGCAATCGACAGGAATACGGAGTGGGCGAAAAGTGCCGACCTTGTCTGCATGGCCATGAAAACCGGGCGGAACCTGCGGAAGCTGAAAAACATTGAGGACAACGATATCAAGGGCTATCTCATGAAGGACTATCCCATGACCGACGGCGAGGACAAAGCAGGCAACGACAAGGCCATGATGAAGGGCGCATTTGGCGTTGGATTGACGAAAGACGGCAAAATGCCGGAACAGCACCAGCCAGAACCGGGAGAGTATTCTTTCAAGCGGGCGGTGCTGGGCCTGACGGATACCTATACCTTTCATCAGGAGAATGGAAAAGAGATACGCAAGCAAGAGGACTGTCCCGTCATCACCGTCACTCACACAGACGACCAGACGGCGAAAACCTATATCAACCGCTTCCCCTCGCCGGTGCTGGTGAAGGTGCTGCCCACTGCGGTGTGCTTCTTGCCGGAGGACGCGGGGCCGATTTTGGACAAGGAATTTGCGTTCCAGTGCGGAGAACACAAGGAGGTCATCTCCACCCCCGCCGTGTTCGACACGGCGCAGTTCCTGGAGAAGTTTGTCGGGTGGTATAACGGCGAATTTCCCGCAGGAAAATTTCAATCGGGGTCGCTGCGGGACCGCTGCTCCAAAATCCGGTTGTATTCAGTTGGAGGTGAGCAAACGTGACGAAGGTTTATCTCGCTGTGACGATTGGCCCCATCATCGACACGCTGGATCTGGCCACTTATCCGGCGGCGCTGTGGTACGCCAGCAGTATGTTCTCTTACCTGACCGGGCGGCTGTGCGAGCGGTTCCGAAACGAGCTGGGCGCGTGCATCATCTCCCCCTATTACGCGCCGACCCCGGCGGAACGCCACCAGGACGAAAACGGCTTCTTCACGGAGGGCGCGGGGCTGTTTCATGACCGCATCTTCTGCGCCGTGGAGACGGAGGACATCGACGCGTTGAAAGACCGGGTCAATACCTGTGTGACGGACGTGCGGGCGGAGATGAAGGAAAACATCTACTTAAACAAGCAGGCGGAGGGCTATCTGAACATCCATTACCTGCTCATCCCGGCCCAGCAGGTGCAGCAGGAGCAGAAGAATTGTGTGCTTGCCCTGAGCGACTACCTGGACGGGCTGGAGCTTTGCCCCGCCTTCCGCACCGAGGCCCAGGACGAGCCGCTGCTGAGCATCTTCAAAAAGAAAGAGAACGACGAACTGAAAAACAGTCCCATGCTGAAAGCGGTAAAACCGGCTGTTCTCACCGAACCGAATCGAAAGAGTCTGCGCGCCATTGACAGCATCTGTGGATATCAGAAGCACCCGGACTGGCAGCGCCAGAACTATTTTGCCGTCGTCCAGGCGGACGGCGACTCTATGAGGGAGGTTTTGGAGAAAAAGAGGACGGACGAGGACGTGACGGAGTTTTCCCGGAGCTGCCTGGACTACGCGATGGAGGCCGCCCAGCTGGTGCACAGCTTCGGGGCCATGCCCATCTACGCCGGAGGCGACGACCTGCTGTTTCTGTCGCCGGTGGTCAACCGGGAGGGGAACTCCGTGTTCCAGCTGTGTCAGGCGCTCAGCACCCTTTACGATGAGAAGCTGAACAAAGGCGTCGAGGGAGTAAAAACCTCGTTGTCCTTCGGCGTTTCCATCCAGTTCTATAAATTCCCGCTGTACGAGGCGCTGAACCGGGCGCGGGACCTGCTGCTCCATAAAGCGAAAAAGTTTTGTCAGGCGGGAGACAAACCCACCAAAAACTGTATGGCCATTCAGCTGGAAAAACACAGCGGACGGTGCTTCGCGCTGTGCGTGGAGATGGGCCATGTGAAAGCATTTAACGAGATGCTGTTTTACGCGCCGAAAAAGGAGAAAGCGGACGGTGAGAACGAGGCGGCGGACGAGCTTTTGCAGTCGGTCCCCTATCACCTGGAGCAGGGGGCGCAATTCTTCCAGCTCCTGGACGAGCGGCCCGACCTGCCGGAGGACCGCTATCTGACGTTCCTGCGCAACTACCTCAAACGCAGCGAGGACGACCCCCAGGACGGCTATTTGCAGGAGATCGCAAAGTATTACCGGGACGAGATCTTCCCCAGGCACTGTCAAAGCGAAACGGTGAAGGAGGACGACTATGAGCCGCTGCGCGCCCTCATCAACGTTCTGCGGCTGAATCAATTTCTGAACGAGAGGGGAGGCGGGGAGGACTGATGCAAAGTTATCTTGTGACATTGAAGCCGCTGGAGCCTTACTTTTTCGGCGGAGAGCGCACCTTCCACTACGGCACGGAGACCACCATGCCGGACACCTACTACATCGCCAGCGAAAAGACCCCCAACCAGACGGCGCTGCTGGGCACGCTGCGCTACGCGATATTGGACCGGTACGGCCTCCTCTGGCACAGCGGCGAAACAGACGTGGAGCGAACGCTGCGCGCGCACAGCGGTGATTATGTGGGGGAAAGCGGCTTCTCCATCGACGGGAACAACCGCTTCGGCCTGATTGAGCGCATCTCCCCGCTGTTCCTGCGCCGGGGAGAGACCTCCTACCTGCCCGCCCCGCTGAACTACCGCATTGTGGACGAAAAGGACGGCGGCTGTCTGCGCTTTGCAACGCTGCCCTCCTCCGCCGCTGAAAATCGGGCGCCGGTCAACTACAAGGCGAAGGGCCACGACCTCCCCGCCGGGAAATACCTGCCCGTCTGCGAAAAAACAGGGGAACCGGTCGATCCCTTCCTCAGCAACGTGCGGGTGGGCATCGACACCAAAGAAAAGAAGGATGGATTCTTCAAGAAGCAATACCAGATGCTGAAAAGCGGCTTCTGCTTCGCCTTTTACGCCTCCCTGGACGAGAGAGCGGACGTGGACGGGTACACCGGCACGGTGTTTATGGGGCAGGGGAAGTCCCCCTTCCAAATCGCCTTCCGCCGGGAGGAGGACGATCTGGAAACGCTGGCCAAACAGCTCCTGCCCCGGGAGGAAAACGACTACTGGTACGCCCTGTCTGACCTGTGGTTCAGAGAAAAACCGGAACACGAGGGGTTCGCCATTTTGCTGCGGAAGCAGCTGCGTTATCTGACCACCGACCTGGACAGCGGCACCCAGCGGAACCGTATGAACAAAACGGCGGAGCTGTACAACCTGGTGCAGGCGGGGAGCGTGTTTTACTACGACCCCATGAAATTGCACCGGCAACAGAGCGCGGACCGCAAGGGGCAGAACGCTGCCTGCGGAGAGGAAGGCGAAAAGGTGACATTCCTGCGCCGGAATGTAGACTGCGTGGGGATGAACCGGCTGATCCACATCGAGGCCAGGAAATAAGGAGGAACTGTTCTGATGAATGTTAAGCTGTTTAAGTTGAAGTGCCTGACCAACCTGCACGTGGGCAACGGCGATGTCAATTTCAACGTGGTGGACAACGAGGTGGAGAAGGACCCCATCAACCACTATCCCATCATCAACGCCTCCGGCGTAAAGGGAGCGCTGCGGGACTTTTTCGCCGGAAAAAACGTCGCTCAGGCCACCATCGACCAAATCTTTGGCGCGAAGCCCAAAAAGGACGACGACGCTTCCGACTCCTCTGCGGGGCAGGTCAAGCTGCTCTCCGCGTGGATGCTGGCCCGGCCCCTCCGGGCCACGGCGGGCAGCGCCGCCTACTATCTCGTCACCACCCCTGCGGCGGTGGGGCAGTTCCGCAACATTACAGAGGCCCTGGGGGTCCCCTGCGGCCTTTCTGACGCAAAGGAGCTGCCGGAGAGCCTGTCCCACCTGGAGGCGGAAAACAGGTCGCTGAACAAGTGGTACACCTTCGACGACGAGGCGCTGTTCGAGATGAGCGAAGCGGACTTCCGGGACATCAGCCTCCCTGTGACCGCCCGCAACAGCACCGGCACCGTGAACAAGCAGAACCTCTGGTATGAGGAGTTTGTTCCCCACGAGTCGGTGTTCTACTTCTTCGCCGTGTCGGACGACAGGGAGCTGCTGGAGACCTTCGCAAAGGAGCTGGACGGCGAAGTGGTGCAGTTCGGTGGCCACGCCTCCATCGGCTGCGGCCTGTGTAAGGTCACGGAGCAAAAGGGGGGCTGAGCGGAATGGATAAACGACGTTTGGACGAAATGATCCCCCTGGCGTATGACGCCATCCGGGACAACGGCATCATGGACCAAAAGGGCCAGGTCCCCTCCGGTTTCCGGGGGCAGATCGCCGCCTTCGGCGCGGCGGTGGCCATGGGCAGTCTGCTCTCCGCCGTGGCTGCGTTCAGCGACGACGGAAAAAGCGACGTGGACCGCTCCCGGTTGATGAACGCCATCTATCAGGTCATTCACGGCGGCACAACGGGCGGGGACAAGGCGCTGCTGTTTGAGATTTTGCACGCCGAAAAAGCGGCGCTTCCTGGGTTGACAGACCGTATCCTGACCGCCGCCGTCGCCGTCAAGCTGGCGCTGAACCTGTACCCCACGGCGCAGGCGAAGGACGACGCGGACAGCGCGTCGGCAGAGTAGGGAGGTGCGGCTATGCCCAGGAAAAAGAAAGGCCCGGCGAAGCCCAGAAAGCAGGAGCGCCTGACCTTAGAAGAATGGAAACGTCGGTATACTACAGATGAGGGGGACCATTCTGAGCCAACTGACAGCGCAGACAAGCCCCTGAACCAGCTGCTCACCGGCGAGAACATCGCGGAGCAAAACCTGCACCACTTTTTCTTTGCGGACTACTACGAGAGCGCAGAAATGCGCGAGGTACTGGAGAAAAAATTTCGGTCCGACAAAGAGAAAAAGAAGGACAAAGAAGCAGAGAAACGGGAGCTGGCGGCGGCCAATGCGCAAAACGCAGCCTTTCGCTCCTGTGTGTTCCGCTCCAGCTGGCGGCCCCAGCAGGCGCTGGAGAAGCTCGCCAGGGAGAAAAGCACCCGTTACCAGTCCTTTGACCTGAGAACCACCTACCCCGGCCTCCTGGCCGGGACGGGTCTGCCCCATGAGGCGGGGGTCAAGGGCGAGCTGGCCATCGGCTTCAACTTTGACTATGTGACCGGCCTGCCCTACCTCCCCGGCTCCACGGTGAAGGGGGTGCTGCGCAGCGGGTTTCGGCTGGGCGGTTACGAGTTCGTCCGGGAGCTGTCCGACAAGCTGCAAGGCGCGCCGGACGGGGTGATGCAGGCGCTGGAGCGGGACATCTTTGACCGGGAGACCGGCGGCGACGTGTTTTTCGACGCCTACCCGGTGGTGGACAAGGACGGTCCCCTGCTGGACACGGACAACCTGGCCCCGGTCCCCACGGACCCGGACAGCCCCGTTCCGGTGGCGGACCAGCGGCGCATCAAGGCCCCCACTGTTTTGGCATTTTTGCGGGTCAGGCCGGGGGTCCGGTTCCGGTTCCTGTTTTACCTGACCGATTCCACCGTCCCAACAGGGGAGGATGAGGAACCCTTCTCCTTCACCGCCAGCGACAAAAAGCAGCTGTTCCGGCAGCTGATCCTGGAGCTGGGCATCGGCGCAAAGACCAACGTGGGCTACGGGCGGATGGTGTTGCCGAAGTAGCTGTTAGCTGTTAGCTCTTAGCCGTTAGCTGTGCGGCTGACGACGGAAAACCGAATAAAACGCAAAAGAAAGCAGACGGAAAACCGCCTGCTTTTCTTTTTGTGCATTTGTTGGATTTTTTTGGCTTTGAGTAGCCCTTAAAGGTAAGAAAACACATGGGAACAAGGTGTGAGCACATATCGGTTTTTTCGTAACAATCCCTTAGAGGTAAGAAAACACCATAATCACCTTTATATCCTAGCGATGTACGTAGACGTATCAATCCCTTAGAGGTAAGAAAACACCGAGCATCGCAAGCTTCGACGAGCACAACTGGGGACTGTCGTATCAATCCCTTAGAGGTAAGAAAACGCAATACTGGATGGCATTCAATGGAAACATTGGGGTGTATCAATCCCTTAGAGGTAAGAAAACACAACAAGATTTTGTGTACCTTTACTATACCATGGCCAGATATGGCCTGTCAAGCGGAAATACCTGGAATTTTTGCTGTTTTTTCTTAGTCAAGGATGTAAAACTACCCCAAAAAGCGGCGAAATTGGGCGCAAATTCCGCTCCGTTTTCAGAGGTTGACGAAAAAACGGAATGGAAGCAGTTTGACGCGCCGCCGCGCTTCGACAAAACGGACAAGCCGAGACGCCGCCATCCTGCCGCGTTGGATTTTTGACGGAGATCGTCCGTTTCAAAGGTCTTACAGCAATTCTCGTTTCAGACCGCGGTTTTAATGCGGACTGAACAAAGTCTAGGCATTGGCTGTAAAATTAATTTCCATGTATTTGTCATGAGAAGCCTTGCTTTTTCCTGTGCAGATGATATAATACCAATTGGTTATTTTTTCGTCACAGTCCTGCATAGGTCCGCTTCTTTTGACTGTTCCTGCCCTTGGACTTCCCTTTTGGCTCAACCAATGCAGAATACTTCACGGAGCCGGGGAGGGGCAAAGCCCCAGGAGTGCCGCTTGACGGCGGCGGAGACGCCCCCTTCGAGGCGTTCCTCCGGTCACAGCAGAAATGGGCGAGACCTGCCGCAGGGCGGGGCGGGGGATATGGAGCTTGCGGCGGCGACACCCGGCCATCCAAGCCCAATTTTATCAAAATTTCCCCAAAATAACCAATCAAAAATGGACTTGATTTGTCTGCCAGAGAGAGGAATGAACGCCCTCTTTCTTTCTTTGACTTTTTCGCCACACGCCGCAGAGGATGGAACAGCAGATATGCTCTGTCTGCCGGGAAGGGGCTTCCCTGTGAGCGCCCTCCTGTGAATGACCGCCCTGCCGTATGGTAAGAATAACAAAAAAAGGAGAATCGAAAAAGATGGGGCAGTATGCTTTTTCCACTGTTCTCTATGTGGACCACGATGACTTATTTGACAAAGCGCTGTCAAACCTTCGGGCAAACGGGCTGGCAGAGGAGCATGTGCAGCTGATCGTTGTAGATCCCTTTCTGTCAAATGCAGTGTGCCAAGCCTGCACAGGGGTCGAGGATGTGATTTACGTTCCTCTGGAAAATGTGGATATGATCTCCGCCTATCAGGAGGGCCTTCTGCGCGCAAAAGGAACCTTTGTGAATTTTACGCTTGCTTCTTCCGGTTATGCCGACCATGCCTACAAGGATGTCGGGAAAGCGTTTGCGCAGTATCAGACGGATATCGTGGCCCTGCGCGCCTTCTTTGTCAGTGAGAGCGGCGAGCAGAAAGCCTATGGCGGTTCCTGCAAAGCGCGTGAAAAAATGGAGCGAATCGACTTGACGGAAGAACCCCGCCGGTTTCAGCTGTTGCTCCAGGCGTATTTTTTCCGGCGGAAGCTGTTGAAAAACCACTCGTTCCGCCCGGAGCTGCATGGCGACGCGCTCTATCAATTCCTGCTGGAACTGTTGCTGGAACAGCCGGTTTATGTCTATCTGCGCTGCGCAGAATACCGTTTCACTGTGGCGCTGGAGGACAACCACTCTTTGAATCCTCTCCAGTACTGCCGCTGGTGGTATCACCAATCTGTGACTGACTTCCTGACGCCGCTGCTGAAACAGGTGAAAGAGGAACGGGGCTGCATCCCGGAGTTTTTGCAGGCCGCCTGCTACTACCTGGTTTACTCCAAGTTCAACTGCAATTACAATGACCGGACGAAGGGCGTTTTAAAGACCAAAGAGGAATCCATGCGTTTTCTGCATGAGGTGTTCCAACTGGTCACTTTTATCGACAACACCGTTCTGATGGATCGGGACATCAACGATTTCACCCCGGCCAACCGTGCCATTCGGATGCTCCTGCTCCAGGGTAAGGCGGAGCTACTGAACAAGGACTTGAAAATCGTCGATGTCAATCACAATTTTGTGGCGCTGATGGAACCAAAAGACGGCGTACAGGATGATGATTACGAAAACCACGTAGCTGTACTGACCCGCAACAACGGGGAATGGCTGCGCATCCGGGTGATGAATTACGAGGACGGAGTGCTGCATATCGACGCCAACGTGGGGGCGGCGGATTTCCTGCGCGCTGACGAATACGAGGTTTTTGCCCGCAGCTCCCTGTCGAATGGCAAGACCGTGACCTATCCGGCGGAGCGGACAGAGGTCTACCCACTGGCGAAATGCTTCGGCGTCACCTTCCAGCGCAAGCACCCCGTTCAGTTTCACATCCCGGTCAGCGATGATTCCAGGCAGCGGATCAACTTTTATTACCGGTTCCGCGGACGAGTTTACCAGTTCAAAATCACCTTTGACATTTACAACTCCCGCATCACGCCTCTCAGCCAATACGCCTATTGGGTGTTCCGAAAGGGCTGGATGGCTACCTGGTACAAAAAAGAAACGCTGATCCTGCGCAAGTACAGCGGGCTGTTTCACTTCAAGCGGGAACTGCTGTTCGCCAGAGACCTCTATCGCCAGACCGATGATAAGCAGGTTCGCCGCCGCGGGCTGCTGCTGCGTTTGCTCTACTGGCTTACGCGGTCCCACTACAGCAAAAAACACATCTGGGTGACGTTCGACAAGCAGTATAAAGCCGGGGACAACGGCGAGTATATGTACCATTACTGTCGGGAGAACCACAGCGACGAGGTGGAGATCTACTACACCCTCCGAAAGGAGGCGCCGGACTATTCCCGGCTGGTCAAAGAGGACAAAAAGCACATTTTGGTCTATGGCACCCTCCGCTGCCAGCTGATCAGTCTGATGGCGGAGGTGATATTGGACACCCATGCCAACATCGCCGCCCAGTATAACCCTGTCCCCGCCTATAACCCCTTCACCAAGGATTTGCAGCGGGGCCAGATGGTCTGTATCCAGCACGGGTTGACCATCCAGAAAATCGCCCAGTACCAGAACCGGGTGTTTGACAACATCAGGCTTTACTGCTGCGCCTCTCCCAATGAGGTGCGGAACCTGAGCCACCCCATCTACGGGTATCAGCCGGATGAGCTGCGGCTGGTGGGTATGGCCCGCTACGACGGCCTGGTAAACAACGACCAGAAGATCATCCTCATCACCCCCTCCTGGCGGCGCAACGTGGTCAACTCCAGCATGGCCAACACCCGCCGCACCCACAACGACAACTTCAAGGGCAGCACCTATTTCCGCATCTACAACGACCTCATCAACGACGAGAAGCTGACCGCCTGCGCCAAAGCGCGGGGCTACCGCATCGTCTACCTGCTCCACCCCGCCATGAGCGCCCAGATCGACGACTTTGAGCGCAACGGTTATGTGGAGCTGATCCCGGCCACCGGCGACGTGAGCTATGAGCAGATGCTGTGTCAGTCCAGCCTGATGGTCACCGACTATTCCGGCGTGCAGTTCGACTTTGCCTATATGCGCAAGCCCGTGCTGTACTATCACCCGGAGGATCTGCCGCCCCACTACGACGAGGGGGGCCTGACCTACAGCACCCAGGGCTTCGGCCCCATCTGCACCGGCCATCAGGAGATCGTGGACGCCATCTGCGCCTCCATGGAGCAGGGCTGCCGTATGGAGGAGAAATATGTCCAGCGGGCGGATGCCTTCTTCGCTTATGACGACCATAATAACTGCCAGCGCATCTATGACGAAGTGCAACATTGGATGGACCAGCGGCGTTAATTTTTGGAGGAGAACTCAATAGATGAACATTGCAATGATTTTTGCCGGAGGACACGGCGTGCGCATGGGCGCGGGCGTTCCCAAGCAGTTTCTGGAGATCAACGGAAAGCCTGTGGTGATCCACACGTTGGAGCTGTTCCAGTACCATGCGCTGATCGACAAGATTTATGTCTCTGTTTTGGACGAGTATATCGACTATATGCAGGCGCTGGTGGAGGAATTTCACCTCACCAAAGTGGCCGGTATTGTCCCCGGCGGCGAGACCGCCCAGGATTCCATTTATCACGCATTGAAAAAGGCGGAGAGCGAGAACCCGCCCGACTCCATCGTCCTGCTCCACGACGGCGTGCGGCCTTATGTCTATTCCGATGTGATCACCGACAACATCCACGCGGTGGAGCAGTACGGCAGTGCCGTCACCGGCACCCCGGGTTATGAGACGGTGGTCATCAGCAAAGACGGCAGCACGGTCCAGCAGGTCCCCCTGCGGAAGCAGACCTTCACCGCCCAGGCTCCCCAGTCGTTCTACCTGAAAGACATTCTGGCCGCACATGACCAAATCCGCGTTACGCCCGGCCGGTATCGGGACATGGTGGACGCCTGCACCATTATGACCACTTTGGGCAAGCCGGTGCATTTGGTCTACGGCAACCGGGGCAACATCAAGGTGACGACCCCGGAGGACGTGTATATTTTTCGGGGATTGCTCCAGTATAAGGAGAACGAGCAGGCCTTCGGCTTCGGCCTGACCAACCGCATCCAGGCGAAGATGGATCATTACCGCCAGAAGAAACACGACGACCAGGGGGAAAAGGTATGAAACTGCCCATCGAAAGCCCCAACGACGCGATTTTGCAGGAGGACCTGGAGCTGCTGGCTCAGAGCCTGCCCGCAGAGGACCTTCAGGGGAGTACCATTTTGATCACCGGGGCCACCGGCCTGTTGGGGGCGCAGACGGTCAAGGCGCTGCTGTGCCTGAACCGGACAAGAGGGACCGGTATTCAGGTGTTGGCCTGGGTGCGCAGCCAGGCAAAGGCGCAAAAGGTGTTCGGCTCCCTGTTGGAGCTGGACGAGCTGCAACTGGTGGTGGGAGACATCACCGACCGGCCGGAGCTGCCCAAAGCCGTGGATTATATCATCCACACCGCCAGCGCCACCAGTTCCCGCTATTTCGTCACGCACCCGGTAGAGACCATCGCCACCGCCCTGGACGGCACCCGCAACCTGCTGGAGCTGGCCCGGGAGAAGCAGGTGAAGGGCTTTTTGTACCTGTCCTCTCTGGAGGTCTATGGGACGCCGGACGGCTCCAAGGCCGCCATTTCTGAGGAGGACTACGGGTATATCGATCCCCTCAGCGTCCGCAGCAGCTACTCCGAGGGCAAGCGGCTGGTGGAGTGCCTCTGCGCCTCCTACGCCGGCGAGTATCAGGTGCCCGTCAAAATTGCCCGGCTGAGCCAGACCTTTGGCGCGGGGGTGGAATACAACGACGGGCGGGTGTTCGCCGAGTTCGCCCGCTGCGCCATCGAGGGAAAGGACATTGTCCTGCACACCCAGGGCCGCACGGTGCGCAGCTACTGCTACACCCGGGACGCCATCTCTGCCTTTTTCACCGTCCTGCTCTACGGAGAGCAGGGACGGGCCTATAACGTCACCAATCGGGACACCGTCTGCTCCATCCGGGAAATGGCGGAGTTGGTTTGTTCTCTTTACCCCCAGCAGGGCATTTGCGTCCGGGTGGACATTCCTGAGGATGTTGCCGCTCTGGGGTACAACCCGGAGATGGTCATTCGGCTGGACAGCAGCCGCCTGGAGGCCCTGGGCTGGCGGCCCACGGTGGGCCTGGCGGAGATGTTCCGGCGGCTGATTGCCTCCATGCAAGACAAATCACTTCTGTAAAAAGGAGAAAAACCGTGAAAGTTGGCATCCTTTCCATCAATATGTATACGAGCGACCTGAACTGGGCCTCCCGCATCCATAGCTATGCCTTTCAGCAGTTTTTGGACCAGCACGGCATCGACAACGTGATCATTGACTACAAGCCCAATTACTGCAACCAGAAGTTTGACTCCCGCCACCCTTTCAACTATTATGTGGAACACCCCAGAAAGGACCCGAATGAGCAGGAGGCGGTGCTGGCCAAGTGGCAGCTGCTCTATCAGGAGCGGGAAGAGCGGTATGACCGCATCCAGGCGTTTATTGACCGGTATTACCGCAAAACCGACCAGTGGTATGACCCAAACCGGCTGGACACGATGGACCCCGGCTGTGATATTTATGTGGTCGCCACGGACGTGGTGTGGGACTACCGGAAGCCTGACTTCGGTTTTGACCGGGGCTTTTTCCTACAGAGCAAGTGCATGGAGGGCAAGGGCAAGATCGCCTTCTCCGTTTCTCGTGGGGGCGGGGGAGCAACGTTTCCGCCGGAACAAATCCAGGGAATCGATTACATCTCCCTTCGGGAGCGTACCCTCTATGAATTCGTCCGGGACGACTGCAATACGCCTGCCGCCCTTACGCTGGACCCTGTCTTTTTGCAGGATGCGGAATTTTACGAGCCGCTGTGCAAAAAGCCGGAGGAGAGCGGCTATGTGCTGCTTTATGAGGTGATGAAAAACTCTCCCGGCCTGGTCAATCGGGCCGAGAAATACGCCAGAGAGCATCACCTCCAGCTAATTGAGCTGAGCGAATTTATGGCCCATCGCTATATGCCCGTGGGGACAGAACACCCGGTCAAATACGGCCTGGGCATCGAGGACTGGCTGGGTTATCTCAAATACGCGGACTGTGTGTTTACCAACTCGTTCCACGGTCTCTCCTTCTGCCTGATTTTCCAAAAGCAGTTTTACGTTGGCGGACGTCCGCACTTTGAAAAGGGGACATGGCTGCTGGAGATATTTGGCCTCACTGACCGCTGGATCAAAGCAGGGCAGCCGCTGGCCACCGGACTTATTGACTACGGCCCGGTGGAGGAACTGCGGGTGAAGTACAAGGAGCGCTCCGCGCAGTATATTCTGGACGCCATTGAAGAAGTCTCCTGGCGGCTGGAGCACCCGGAGGAGGCCAAACAGACGCCCAAAAAAGAGCTGAAAGGCATCGAAGATATGGTTCCCACGCCGCCTTCCAAGCCGGAACCCAAATCCGAGCCTGCACCCAAGCAGGAACCCAAGCCCCAGCCGGAACCGGCCCCCAAGCCTCCCCAAAAGCCCAAGCCCCTCTGGAAACGGGCGCTGCGCAAGGTAAAGCGTCTGTTGTCCTGAGGAAACTCAATAGCCTGGAGGCCGTTGGTTCAACTGCGGCCCCGCAACCGCAAAAAAGTTCTGAGACCTGATGGTTTCAGAACTTTTTCTTTATTTTTTCGCTATTTTAATTACTTCGATTCATAAATGCCAGTTGGTTTTGACCCCAATTAGACCCCAATTCAATTTTTGAAAAGCGGCGAAAAAGCCGAAAAAAGTGATAAAATTCAAAACAATTTGCTTATAGTTAATACATAACGCATGTTGCATTGAAATACATAAAGATACAAATTTTGTTCGACAATAATCAGCGGGGCAGCCCCTCTACAGGCTGTCCCGAGATTGTTTCAATGGAAGCAGTGCTGACAGACCGATTAAAGCGGGTACAGTGCTAACTCAGTTCAAATTCAATTCGTTCTAAAAATTGAGACTTTCGTCCGTAATTTGTAAGATAAACGCCTTTTTGTGCGTGGGTCATGGCATCATACAACAGACATTTCTTAGGCAATCGATTCTGTTTCGGAAATGCGGTCTGAGTGATTGAATGCAGATTGCAATGGGATGATTCGGTTGTTGGTAGTCGCGAGCGGGGTGGTTCAATGAAGATTTTTGTACGCAATGTAGGACGCAAATACACATCCAGAAAGTGCAAAGAAGATTCTGGCCAAATTCCGCGACTCTGAAACGCAGATATAAACAAACTGGAAACGGAAGCAGACGCTGCCATGTGGAGAAAGAAAACGCATACTGCTCAACTTTGCTTTTCTTCATGTTGTTGTTGAAATTAAACTAGATTCCTGTTATAATCTAAACATGAAATACTAAAAAAGCAAGTGAACGGAGTGGTTTTTTGAAGGTCAAAATGGCGGATGTGGCCCGCTATCTGGGTGTATCTAAAGCCACGGTTTCTCTGGCGGTCAATGGCAAGCCGGGTGTAAACGAGCAGACCAGGCAGAAAATTCTGGACTGCATTCGACAAATGGAAGAAAACGGCGGAAACGTTCCTGGACAGCCAAAGGAGGGGCAATCTGCTGTCCCCAACGGATGGCTGACCCAAATGATTAAAATTCTCGTCATTGACCACCAGAAACAGGTGGTTTGCGACCCGGAGTTGGATTTATGGCCAGGCGTACTCAGTACATTCGATGCTGAGGCCAGAAAGCTGGGCTATCTTTGCGGGATCACCTATTTGAACGGTCCAGAGGAGGAAACCCGTAAAATCATTGCCGAGTGCAATCTGTCTCTTGTCGCGGGGGTCATTTTCTTCGGCGCGGAAATGGAAGAAGCCGATCTGCAAATCGCCCAACAGATCCACAAGCCCATTGTCATCTATGACTATGACCCACCCAACGGTGCCTACAGTTCCGTATGTGTGGACAACAGCCGGGCGGTAGATCTGGCTTTTGACTTGCTGCACCGCTCTGGCGCAAAAAAGATCCGCTACCTCGCTACCAGTAAGCAGATTTACAACTTTGAGCAGCGCCGTGGAGCATTCCGCTATGCGATGCTCAGGCAGGGGCAGACGCCCCAGGAAAGTGACCTGGTGCCGCTGGGGAGTACCATTGCGGAGATCGCTAGCCAGACGGAAACCTACCTGCAAACCCATGAGCTGCCCGACGCTTTCCTGATGGAAAACTACCAGGTTTCTATGGGCTTCCTGACCGCCGCTCAGCGGCTGGGGCTGAAGCTGCCTGGGCAGGTGAAACTGGTGGGCATTGATGAAATTCCCAGCTTTTTCATGCCAGATGCAGGTCTGGTGCAGATACGGATCCCCCACAAGGAGCGCGCCATAATCACGATGTCCCTGCTGGATAACGAAATCAAGGGAATTTGGCAGCCCAAGACCAGGGTGATGACCCGGCCAACTCTGTTGGAGGGCAAAACCGTGTAGCAAAGGCGCAACAAGGGAAATTCATATTTTTAACTTAACACGGATGCTCTGTTTTTTAACAAAAAGTTTAGAAGCAGAGCATCCAGTTCTCTGTTATCCACACAAATATACATAGTTTGTCCTTGCCCAATTATTTTTTTAGCAAAATTGCTGAAAACCTTCTGAACTTTTTTGTTGACAGAGTTTAAAAAATGCGTTAATATACGTTTAGAATGTTTGGGGCCGCGAATCCATTCAGCGCTGCCTAAGCTGAAAGCCTGATTGAGTGAAGACACCTGTTTCCCCATATGCTATCCCGATAGCACAAAACGAAATTTCGTATAAGGAGTTGAACCGCAAATGACAGAGCAATATAAGATTTTTGAAGCCACTCTGTCCGGCACCTCTGTCGGCAACCCCTATCAGGACATCTGGCTGAAAGCCGCTTTCACCGATGAGACAGAGACCGTGGAGGTCAATGGCTTCTACTGCGGCGAAGGGATTTACAAGGTTCGCTTTATGCCCCGAAAGCCCGGTATCTGGACCGCGACCACTCGCTCCAATGACCCCGCCCTGGACGGTATCGCACTGACCTGTGCGTGCAGCCCCGCTCAGCCGGGCAACCACGGCAGAGTACTGCCCAGGAACGAGGTACGGCCCCAATCTACTGCTACAGAGGAAGACAAATTCCACTTTGCTTACGAGGACGGCTCACGGTTCCAGCCGTTTGGCACCACCTGTTACGCTTGGGTGAATCAGCCGAAGGCAGTTCAGGAGCAGACGCTGGAAACGCTGAAAGCAGCCCCCTTTAACAAAATTCGGATGTGTATTTTTCCCAAGTTCTACACCTACAACACCACCGACCCTGAGCGGTACGCCTTTCAGGGCAACGCTCAGAATGGCTTTGACTTCACTCGATTTGACCCAGTGTTTTGGGACAATCTGGAGGAGCGTATTGCACAGTTGGACGAACTTGGCATTGAAGCGGACATCATCCTGCTACACCCTTATGACCGGTGGGGCTTCGCCAAAATGGACTATGAAACGGATGTGTTTTACCTGAAATACGCCGTGGATCGGCTGTGCCACTTCAAGAATGTCTGGTGGTCTATGGCCAACGAGTTCGATTTAATGCCCTGGAAGCCGGTAGAGGCGTGGGAGTCCTACGCCCGTGTTGTCATGGGCCGGGACAGCTACGGCCATCTGCGCTCCATCCACAACTGCAACGTCTTGTATGACTACACCCGCCCCTGGATCACCCACGTCAGTGTGCAGCGTCTCGATATATACAAAACCGCCGAAATGGTTAGCGAATGGCGGCAGCTTTACCAAAAGCCCGTTGTAGTGGACGAATGTGCTTATGAAGGCAACATTAACCTTGGATGGGGAAATATCACCGGCGAAGAGATGACCCGGCGTTTCTGGGAAGGCTGCATTCGGGGCGGCTATCTGTCCCACGGCGAGGTCTATGTCCAGTACGACCAGATTTGGTGGTCTCACGGTGGAACACTGCACGGCACCAGCCCAGACCGAATCGCTTTTCTGAAGGAGGTCATGGCGGATGCGCCGGAGGGAGTCGCGCCGCTGAAACTGACTTCGGAAAACTACGTGGACAACTGGGATGTCCCCTGTCTGTGTAAAGAGGATGACCAGTCCTATTATCTCTACTACTTCGGCTTCTTCAGGCCCCTGTTCCGTACCTATGAGCTGCCGGAAGGGAACAGCTATGAAATCGAGCTGCTGGACACTTGGGATATGACCGTCACCAAGCTGCCCGGCGTCTACACTGGCAGCATCCGCATTGACCTGCCGGAAAAGCAGTATATGGCGATTCGCATGAAAAAAGTGGAGGCGTGACCCTCCACCAAACGGCTGTATTCGGCTTTGAAAAGTCGTGATATAGATTCTTTCCCCCTTTCCACGCCGCTGGGCAGTTCTGCCCGGCGGCATTTTTGCGCTTTTGACCGTGGGAGACGGATTTACACCGACCCCCGCTTCACCAATCTGGTATTGACCTACAGCTTCACCCGGCAGCGGTCCCCGGTCTTCATCACATGGAGCAGCCGCAGAACTGCCTGCTGCTGGGCAACGCGAAGGGCGTGGAAGGCCTCAAGGGAATGAGCGCCTACCTCTGGGTGGAGGTGGGCATTGCGGAGCAGAACCTGGTCAGCATCTCCGCAGGGCTGGCCAAAACCGGAAAAAAGACCAGGTTAAGCATCCAAGGACAAAATGCTTAACCCGACCTATACCTGTCTATTCGCTTCTGTCTGAAAACGATGACCTCTGGCATTTAGCTCTTTTGCGGGAGTTTCCTCACACTGCTTCGCTCAACCAACTCGCAGTTCAGTCGAACACTGGCTTTCAGCCTGGTTGGGTTGCAGATTTCCTCATGGAGAAGCCTCATACACCAATCCACCCGCTCAATGTGAGGAACACGGAGCATTGTCAGAGGAAATTCTTCCAGCAGATAGCTGGGAAGCTCGTCTATGCCGATCAGACTGACATCCTCCGGTATCTGTATCCCTCGTTCACGAAGCTCTTGCAGACAGGCGATGGAGACATGGTAGCTCTCCATGATAAAGGCTTCTGGCAATGGATGGTTGTCCAGCCACCGGCGAAACCGCTCTTTTGCAAGAGGAATGGAATCACTCAGCGAGATGATCCGTTCTTTTTCGTCTGAAATCCGATGCTTTTGCATACCGTCCAGGAACCCCCGCCGCCGCTCTGCCATATTGAAGATATTGATTTCTGAGGACAGATAGAAAATATCGTGTAATCCCTGGTGTGCAAGATAATCCACCAGATGGATCACACCCCGGTAGTTATTGACGATGACGCAAGGCGCCTGATCTTCGCAGTAGTCGCAGTCATAGACCATCATAGGTTTGCGAATGCCTCGAAACAGGTCGCTCTGCGTTTCGTCCATCTCTGTTCCCACCACCAGTACACCGGCTACAGTGTTTGCGTTGCACTCCTGCTCCAACTCCGGCAAAGAATCTTTGGATGGGTTAAAGTAAATCAAACCCAGAGTGTAGCCCATCTCTTTGGCCTTTTCCTGCGTCCGAATCAGAACAGGCGTCCACAGGTCGATGGCGTTGTTTTGCACAACATCTTTTCCGTTGAGAACGACCACCAGCTTAATGTCCCCTTGTCCATGAGGGTCGGGAAAGGCGTATAGACCGTCGCTCTGCTCCAACTTGGCTTTGAGCGCCAACACCTCCTGCCGGGTCTGGCTGCTGACGCCGGGTTTTCCGTTGAGGGCCAGCGAGACGGTGGCCTTGGAGACGCCGAGAATGTTCGCTATCTCTGTCGATTTTACACGCTTCATGCTGCATCACCCTTCACTGTTATTAAACTAATTTTAAATGAATTAAACCTAATTGTCAAGCGGTTCATACGGCTCTTTTTGGCGCTGTTGTTGGCGCAATTTGAAGCTAAACAAACTAAACTTCCTACGCATAGGCTTTTTTGCAACTAAACGCTGCAAGTGAGCGTAATGCACAAATATTAAAGCCTATTTTTGTGCAAAACGGGAAAAATAGAAAAACAGCTTGACTTTTACCCACGGGAGAGTTAAACTAATTTTAACGCAAAGGACGTGAAAACGTTCAGCATAGCATAAACAAATTAAACAAAGGAGAGATCAACTATGACCCTGTTCAAGAAAGACCTGAGCGTAAATGCGAACTGTAGTATCGCAGAACGCACCTCCGTTGCCTTCGGTTCGGCGGGCGCAAATATGCCCCTGTATGTGGTGACACTGTACTTCCTGTACTTCTGCACCGATTACCTTGGCTTAAACTCCGCTATCGTCGGAACGATCTTCCTGGTCACTAAGATGTTTGACGGCGTCAGTGACCTGGTCATGGGCACCATCATTGATCGCACCAAGAGTAAGATGGGCAAGGCGAGGGTTTGGATCCTGCGCGGTTGCATCCCCTATGGCATTGCCAGCATCCTGCTGTTTACCATTCCCACCTCTGTTCCCAGTGCCGTCACTTACGTCTATGTTTTTGTGGCGTATAACCTGGTCAATACCATCACATTCACCTGCTGCTGCCTGTCTGTCAACACACTGAACTGCCTTATGACGCAGAACGCCTATGAGCGCGGCATCCTGGGCATCTTCAATATGTTCGGTACTGTGGCCGGTCAGACCATCATCAACACCTTCACGCTGCAAATGCTGGCCGCATTTGGCGATGACCGTAAAGCATGGGTCATTGTTGTGGCAATCTACGCCGGAATCTCCGTGATTCTCCAACTGCTGTGCGTAAGAGGCGTGACCGAACGCGTCACTCTGTACGGGGAAGAAACCGAAAAGAAGGAAACCGTTTCTGTTATCGACTCCCTGAAGGCCCTGCTCCACAACAAATATTGGATCATGTTTACCGTTGTCTACACCCTGATTCAGATTTATGCCGCCGTATTCATGGCCTCTCTGGTTTATTACTGCACAGTCTGTATGGGCAACGCCAATTATATGTCCTCTCTGGCAAATGGCGTCACCATCTTCCAGTTGATTGCACTTATGCTCTCCTTCATCCTCATCAAGCGTTTTGGCAAAGCCAAGACCTTCAACATTGGCGTTGTTGGTATGCTGGTCGCCATGGCGATCAAAGCAGTTGGCGGCGACAGCTTTGTCGTTCAGATGTCCATGAGCGCTCTCCACGGCTTCACCATGGGCATCGCCTCCTCTGTGGTTTCCGGTATGTGCTCCGACACCGTGGAATACGGCGAGTGGAAGACCGGCGTCCGTACTGAGGGCGTGGCGTTTGGCAGTATGTCTCTGGCAGCCAAAATCGGCGGCGGTCTCGGCAGCGCTATCCTGGGCTGGCTTCTGGTGCTTGGCGGTTATGACGCCAGTGCTGCGGTTCAGTCTGCATCGGCCATCTTTGCCATTAAGGCTGGTTACAACTACATCCCCTTCATTTCCTGCGCTATCATGTTGGTTATCATGGCCTTCTACAAGCTGGACAAAGAGTATCCCCAGATCATCAAGGAACTGGAGGAGCGCAAGAAGAATCAAAACGTCACAGAGGAAGGATAACAGGTGATAGTATGATCCCAATCAAAAAGATTCCAACGGTTGCCGGCGTTCAGCTGGGAAAAGAACTGTTCTCCCTGCCTGTTGGCGGGTGCCGACTGGTCAGCACCGAATGGCTGGACGCGAAAGAATACTGTCGGGTCAAGGGCTGGATCGATTCCGTTGACCCGAAGGCGGAAGGCATAGAATTTCAGGTCAATCTGCCTTATAACTGGAACCGCAAGACCATCCAGTATGGCGGCGGCGGTTTTGACGGTACGCTTGTGACTGCGGAGGAATACCCCGCAGGCCAGAAGACGACCAACCAGCCCCCACCCTCCAGAGGTTTCGTCACCTATGGGAGCGACGGCGGTCACCGGGAGAAAGGTCCTTGGGACGCAAGCTGGTCGTGGAATGATGAGATGCTTCTGAACTTCGCCCACCAGCAGCTGAAAAAGACCCACGATGCGGCGATGGCGGTCATTAAGCTGTTCTACGACGGAACGCCTCAGTACAACTACTTTGCCGGAGGCTCCAACGGGGGCCGGGAAGCCCTGAAGGTGGCGCAGATTTATCCTCAGGACTATGACGGCGTACTCTGCTTCTTCCCGGTGCTCAACTGGGTGGAAAAGGCCATTAAGGATGCCGACAACGCGACTTACATCGAGAAAGCCGGAGCGGAGGGCATGATCGACGAAGCGACCTATGCCGCTTTCCGTGCCAAGGTGTTGGAAATTTGCGGCAAAGAAGATGGGCTGATTCACGACCTCTCTTTTGCCGCCACAAAGGAAGCGGAAGTGAAAGAAGCAGCTTCCAAAATTCTAACTCCGACCCAATTCAAGGTGGTGGAACACTTCGCCAAGCCCATGCGCTTTGTGGAGCCGATTGCCAACGACTTGAAGGTAATGCCCGGTTATATTCCGTTCGCCGGAGCACCGCTGGCGACAGTGATGCCTGATATGTCCTGGAGCCATTTTCCCTCTGCTCCGGGCAAGCGGGATGGTGTGATGGCTTTGTTCGGTGACGGTGTTTTGCGCTATCAGGTCCTGCGTGATCGTGAGGAGTATGACCCCATGACCTTCTCGGTGGAGGAACATCGTGAGCAGTTAGAGGCAGCGGCCAAGCTGCTGGACGCCACCGATCCGGACCTGAAAGCCTTCCATGACCGGGGCGGAAAAATGATCCTGGTTCACGGTCTGGCAGATCAGCTGGTGACGCCGCTGGGGACGATTGCCTATTATGAAAGTGTGAAAAAGCTGTGGGACAAGGAGGAACTGGATTCCTTCCTTCGGTTCTACCTGATTCCCGGCTATGGTCATGGCTACGGCGAGGATTTCATGATGGGGACTTCCATCGTAGAAATGCTGGACGAATGGGTGACGTTGGGGCAGGAGCCTGAGAGCTTTATTGCCGGTGACGATATGCCCGGCCACAGCGACAGGACGATGTTGATTTCCCGCTACAGCGGCTAAGATAGTTTCCTACAGAAGGCGCCCGATAAAACGGACGCCTTCTGAAAATATGCGGCCGTTTTCGGGAAGTTTTCGCAGACAGAGATTTTGTTTTTCCCTTCGGGATGTACAGCTGCGTTCTCCTCTCGGTCAAAGTACTGGAAGAAAGAAGATTGGATGGATTGTTATGGCATCTTATGGAATTATAGAGAATTTTAAGACAAAGAAAAATCCTTCCTTTCTTGGGAAAGCGGCGGCGCTTGCGCCGCTGCTGAACCGGCATCCCGTCCGGCCAACCCGCCTGGTGGAAATCACGGAGACCCATCAGGTGGTGCAGTCCGAGTGGCAGGTGGGAGAGACGGAGGGCCGCCGACACGATGTGACAGTCCGGACGTGCGGTGAACTGGAGGATTTGGAGCGGCGAAAGCTCAAAAAAGGCGACCGGGTGACGCTCGACTTCGGGAACCACCAGGTGGGGTATGTATCCTTCCACGTCCAGGCGACGGGCAGCCATTTCGACGCCCCGGCGTATATTCGGATGAAATTTGCCGAGATCCCCTGTGAGATTTTGGAGGACTCCTCCGATTATCATGGGTGGATCAGCAAATCATGGATTCAGGAGGAATACCTCCATCTGGACTTTCTCCCCGCCACTGTGAAGCTCCCCAGGCGCTACGCTTTTCGCTATATGCTGATAGAAGTGCTGGACACCTCTCCTAAATACGCGCTGAAAATCAGCGAACCGGTCTGTGAATATGTTTCTGCCGTAGAAATGGACAGCGTCCCGCCGCTCCATTCCGGGGATGCGCTGTTGGACCAAATTGACCGGGTCGGACTCAAGACCCTGATGAACTGTACCCAGATGGTGTTTGAGGACGGCGTCAAACGGGACAGGCGGCTGTGGCTGGGCGACCTGCGGTTACAGGCGCTGGCAAACTACTGTACCTTTCGGAACTACGACATGGTAAAGCGGTGCCTGTACCTGTTCGCAGGAGAGACCTTTGAGGACGGCAGAATTGGCGCGTGCTTTTTCCACGAGCCGGAGCCATGCGTGGACGATACCTATTTGATGGATTATGCGCTTCTCTTTGTGCCGACGCTGTTTGACTACTATGAGGCTTCCGGGGACTTGGAAACCCTCCAGGAGCTTTACCCGCTGGCCATGCGGCAAATCGACATCTGCCTGGCAGCGCTGGACAAAGCGCACCTGGTTGTGGACAAAGGAGAAGATTTTTGGTGCTTCCTGGACTGGGGCGAGGGCCTGAACAAGCAGGCAGGCGCTCAGGCAGTACTGATTTATTCCATCCATTGTGGCATCCGCATGGCCCGTGTGCTGGGAGACGAAGAACGGGCGGCCAGTTTGAGCAGGGAAAATGAGGCCCTGAAAAAAGCGGCGGTGCAGGCGTTTTGGGACGAGGACCTGAAGCTGTTTGTCAGTGGGCAGGAGCGGCAGGTCTCCTGGGCATCGCAGGTCTGGATGATTTTGGCTCAGGTCTTTGACCGGGAGACGAACCGGAAGCTGATCCATCGCACGCGGCAAAAGAATCCCCGGATTCATATGGTAACGCCGTATATGTACCACCACTATATCGACGCACTGATCCGATGTGATGAGCGTGAACTGGCGCTGGAGGAGATCAAGCGCTACTGGGGCGGCATGATCCGGGACGGCGCAGACACCTTTTGGGAGTTGTACGATCCCGACAACAAATACGAATCCCCCTATGGGTCCTGTATGGTGAACAGCTATTGTCATGCGTGGAGTTGTACCCCTTCTTACTTTGTGAGAAAATTTGGACTGCGCTGAAAAGTGCAGTCCTTTTTCTTGTTGGCCGCCGAATAGGCATGATAAAACCCCCAGTTCAACTGGGGGTTTTCAGTCT
The DNA here is from genome assembly GCA_020859945.1 of Clostridiales bacterium. Lineage (GTDB taxonomy): Bacteria > Bacillota > Clostridia > Oscillospirales > Oscillospiraceae > Onthomonas. The sequence goes on from JAJBVG010000014.1 coordinate 25,993, forward strand.
GTCAAAGAACCCTTATAATTGCTATGCGAAAGAAGGAATTTCCGTA